>JAGRFY010000009.1 GCA_020445765.1 Rhodocyclaceae bacterium
AGCCGCCGAGAATGGCCCAGTCGCCCACCGTGACGTGACCGGCCAGGGTCGCGTTGTTGGCGAATATCGTGTGGTCGCCGACGAAGCAGTCGTGGGCGACATGCACGTAGGCCATGATCCAGTTGTCGTTGCCGACCCGGGTCACGCCGCCGTCCTGCGCGGTCCCGAGATTGAACGAGCAATACTCGCGAATGGTGTTGCGGTCGCCGATCTCGAGTCGGGTCGGCTCGCCGGCGAACTTCTTGTCCTGCGGCACCGCGCCGATCGAGCAGAACTGGAAGATCTGGTTGTCGCGGCCGATCCGGGTGTGGCCTTCGATCACCACATGCGGACCGATGCGCGTACCGGCGCCGATCTCGACGTGCGGACCGATGATCGAGAAGGCACCGACCTCGACGTCTTCGCCGAGCCGCGCAGCCGGGTCGACGATGGCGGTCTGGTGGATCATGACAGCTTCTTCAGGGCGCACATGAGCTCGGCCTCGGCCGCGACCTCGCCGTCCACGCGGGCCACCGCCTTGTACTTCCAGATGTTGCGCTTGCTGTTCAGGATCGTCACGGTCATCACCAACTGGTCACCGGGGGTCACCGGGCGCTTGAAGCGCACACCGTCGATGCCGGCGAAATACACCACCGAATCGTCGTCAGGCAACGCCCCCATGGTCTTGAACGACAGCACCGCTGCTGCCTGCGCCATTGCCTCTACGATCAGCACGCCGGGCATCACCGGATGATGAGGAAAATGGCCCGGAAAGAAGGGCTCGTTCATCGTCACGTTCTTGATCGCGACGATGTGCTCCCCCTCGACCAGCTCGGTCACCCGGTCCACCAGCAGGAAAGGATAGCGGTGCGGCAGGTACTGCAGGATTTCGTGGATGTTCATCACGAGGAGGACCCTTGTTCCAGTTCGGAAAGTCTCTGTTCGAGGGCGCGTATTCTATCCGCCATCGCGTCGAGGTGGCGCAGATGCGCGAAATTGCGCACCCAGTCGGAATGGGGCTGGAGCGGCGGAATGGAGGTATACACGCCGGGTTTGCGGATGCTCTTCGCGACCACGCTACCGCCCGAAACGACGACGTCGTCGGCGATCTCGATATGGCCGACGAAGCCGGCCATGCCGCCGATCATGCAGCGCTCGCCGATCCGTGTGCTGCCGGCGATCGCGGCCGCCGCAGCGATGATGGTATGGCGACCGACATGGACGTTGTGGCCAATCTGGATCTGATTGTCGAGCTTGACGCCGTCGGCGATCACCGTGTCGTCGAGCGCGCCGCGATCGATCGTGGTGTTGGCGCCGATCTCGACATCATTGCCGACCATCACCCGCCCGGTCTGCGGAATCTTGACCCAGGACTTGTCGGCATCCCGCGCGAAGCCGAAGCCGTCGGCACCGATCACGGCCCCCGAATGGACGATGCAGCGCGCACCGAGGCGGCAGCAGTCGTAGATCGAGACACCGGGGTAGAGCTGCGTGTCGTCGCCGATCACGACACCGGCGCCGACATGGCAGCCGGCGCCGACGATGACGCGCTCGCCGATCGTCGTGCCCGGCCCGATCCAGCTTCCGTGACCGATCTCGGCGCTGTCCGGCACATCGCTCTCGAGCACCGCGGTGCGCGCGACGCCGCCCCGGGCGCGGCGCGCCGGCGACAGCAGCTGCGCGAGCCTGGCGAAATAGAGGTAGGGGTCGGGCGTCAGAATCCGGGGCGCATCAGTGACGTCGCGCGACGCCGGCGCGACGATCACCGCCGACGCACGACTTTCGGCGACCTTCGACTGATACCGCGGATTCGCCAGGAAGCCGATGTCACCCTCGCCTGCTGCCTCGAGGGTCGCCACCCGCTGGATCGCAACCGAAGGCTCGCCGACCAGCTCACCGCCCAGCAAATCGACGATCTCGCCCAGGGTGCGGGGGCTCGGCATCGCGCTCGCGCTCACTTGCCGGCGGCCAGCGCCTTGATCACCTGGTCGGTGATGTCGATCCGGGTGCTGGCGTAGACCGCTTCCTGAAAGATGATGTCGAAGCCGTCCCGTTCGGCGATCTCCTTGATCACCTTGTTGGCACGGTCGAGCACCGCCGCCAGCTCCTCGTTGCGGCGTGCGTTCAGATCCTCGCGGAATTCGCGCTGGGACCGCTGGAAGTCGCGATTGAGTTCGTTGAACTGGCGCTCCGAGTTGCGTCGGTCCTCGGGCGACATCGTCATGCCGTTGCGCTCGAGATCCTCCTGCAGATTCTGAAGTCGCTTGCCCTGGGCCTGCAGCTCGCGATCGCGCGGTTCGAATTCCTTCTCGAGGCGCTTTTGCGCGGCGACCGCGGGCGAAGCCTCGCGCATCACCCGATCCGAGTTGACGAAGCCGATCTTGGCCTGCGCACAGACTGTCACGGGAAGGCCGATCAGCACGGAGGCCAGCACGGCCAGGCCGATTCGTTTCACTTTGGTCTCCAATTATCCTTTCGGGGACCGCTCAGAAGATCGAGCCGAGCTGGAACTGGAAGCGCTGGGTGCGATCCTCGGGCTCCTTGTTCAGCGGCCAGCCGAGACTGAATTTCAGCGGTCCGATCGGCGAACTCCACGAGAACGCCAATCCTGAACTGTAACGCAACTCCGACAGCTTCAGCGGCTCGCCTTCGCCATAGACCTGGCCGGCATCGACGAATGCCGAGATCCGGAACGACTTTTCGCGCCCCGACCCCGGTACCGGGAAGTAGAACTCGGCATTGCCGATGATGCGCCGGTCGCCGCCGAGGGATTCGCGATCGCCGGTGTTGCTGTCGACAAACTGGGGCCCGAGCGAACTTTGCTCGAAACCCCGCACCGAGCCGATGCCGCCGGCATAGAAGCTCTTGTAGAACGGCAGCGACTTGTTGTCCCAGCCCTTCGCCCAGCCGATCTCGCCATTGAGCATCAGGCTGTAGTCCGAACCGATCGGGAACCAGCGCTGGTGCTCGTAGATCAGCTTGCCGTAGCGCAAGGTGCCGGGCGGCAGTGCGGTCTCGAACAGCACCCGTTGGTAGGTGCCCTTGGTCGGGTAGAGGAAGCTGTCGCGGCCGTCGCGCGACCAGCCGATCGTGCCGATCAGACTGGTGACCGACTCGCAGTCGAAATCTTCGCAGAATCGCTTGTAGCGATCCGGGCTGTCGTCGAAAGTGGTGATCTTGGTGCGGTCGACGGCCAGACCGAAGTTGATCTTGTCGTCCTCGGCGATCGGGTAGCCGAAGCGAATGCCGCCCCCGATCGAGTCGGTTTCATAGCGCGCGACCGTCAGCGAGGTCGGATCGACGCTTCGCTGATAGATGTCCCAGCCGAAGCTGACCCCGTCAACCGTGAAGTAGGGATTGGTAAAGGACAGCGACAGCGTCTTGTTGACGCGGCTGGTGTTGACGCTGAGCGATGCCGAGTTGCCGCTGCCGAACAGGTTCTGCTGCGAGATCGACGCGTTGATGATGATCTTCTCGGAACTCGAGAAGCCGGCACCGAACATCAGGTTGCCGGTCGGCCGCTCCTTGACCGAGAAATTGACGTCCACCTGGTCGGTGGTACCCGGTACCGACGGCGTCTCGACATTGACTTCGTCGAAGAAGCCGAGGCGCTCGACGCGAGTGCGCGAACGGTTGATCTTGGAGGCGTCGTACCAGCCACTCTCCATCTGGCGCATCTCGCGGCGTACCACCTCGTCGCGGGTGCGAGTGTTGCCACTGACGTCGATCCGCCGCACATACACGCGCCGGCCGGGATCGACGAAGATCGTGAATGCGACCTCGCGCTTGTCGCGGTCCACCTCGGGCGAGGCATTGACGTTGGCAAAAGCGTAGCCCTCGTCGCCCAGGCGGTCGGTGATCGCCTTGTTGGTTTCGGTCAGCTTGCGCCGGGAAAAGGTCTCGCCCGGCCGGATCGTCACCAGCTCGCGGTAGTCCTTTTCGTCGATGATGAGGTCGCCGGTCAGGCGAACGCCGGAGATCGTGTACTTCTCGCCTTCGGTGACGTTCACCGTGATGAAGACGTCGCGCTTGTCCGCACTGATCGACACCTGGGTGGCGTCAATGCTGAAGTCGAGATAGCCCTGGTCGAGATAGAAGGAGCGCAGGCGCTCGAGGTCGGCCGAGAGCTTCTGCTTCGAGTACTGGTCGTTCTTGGTGTACCAGGTCAGCCAGCCGGGCGTGGTCAGCTGGAACAGTTCGAGCACGGTCTCTTCGTCGAAAGCCTTGTTGCCGACCACGCCAATCTTGCGAATCTTCGCGACCTCGCCTTCGACCACCTCGAAGTTGACCGCCACCCGATTGCGCTCGAGCGGCGTCGTCGAGGCCTTGATGCGTGCCGAGTAGAGACCACGCGACAGGTACTGGCGCTTCAGTTCCTGCTCCGCGCGATCGAGCAACGCCCGGTCGAAGATGCGCGACTCGGCCAGCCCGACCTCCTTCAGGCCGGCCTTCAGCCCGTCCTTGTCGAACTCCTTGACGCCCTCGAAGTTGACCTGGGCGATCGCCGGGCGCTCGTCCACGACGACCACCATGACGCTGCCGTCGGCCTCGATGCGGACGTCGCGAAAGAAGCCGGTGGCGTACAGCGCCTTGATCGACGCACTGGCACCGGCTTCGGTCAGGCGGTCGCCGACCCTCACCGGCAGGTAGTTGAACACGGTGCCCGCCTCGGTTCGCTGGATACCCTCGACGCGAATGTCGGTGATCACGAACGGATCGAAGGCTGAAGCGGGCATGGACACGGCGAGCAGGGCCGCGACGAGCCCGACAGGAAGCACTCGATTCATGAATGGCTCAGCCAGAGATGAGGCGATTGATGTCGTTGTAGAAGGCGAACGCCATGAGCATCACCAGCAGAGCGAGACCTACCTGCTGGCCGATCTCCATGATGCGGTCCGGAACCGGACTGCCCTTGACGATTTCGACGAGATAATACAGTAAGTGCCCGCCATCCAGCACCGGAATGGGCAGCAGGTTGAGCACCCCCAGCGAGATGCTGATCAGCGCCAGGAACTTGAGGTAGTGCGCCACCCCCATCTTCGCCGACTGGCCGGCGAAGTCGGCGATCGTCACCGGCCCGGACAGGTTCTTCCACGAGACGTCACCGAGAATCATGCGGCCGATCACCGAGACGCTCAGCACCGAGGTCTCCCAGGTCTGCTGGAAAGCCTTGCCCAGGGCATCGACCACACCGTAGCGCACCGTTGCGAACATGCGCTCGCGAAGCCCGGGGTCGTTGGCCACTGCGACGCCGATGCGAGCAACGCTGCGACCGCCGGCCTGCTCGAGTTGCGGCGCCACCGCCAGCACCTGCGGCTGGCCATCGCGTTCGATCTGTACCGACAGCGTGCGCCCTTCAGACGCCACCACCTTCTCGACCAGCTGCGACCATTGCTCGACCGGCTCGCCGTCGATCGCCACCACCTGATCGCCGACACGCAGGCCGGCGAGGTCGGCGGCGCCACCGTCGATCAGGCGGCCGATCACCGGCGCGATCGGTGGGCGCAGCGGGTGCAGCCCGAGCTGGTCGAGCACGTCGCCGGCCTCGGCTTCGAGCGAAGCGCCGGCCAACGACAGCGTGCGAAGCTCGGCATTGCGTCCCCCCTCCGGGATCACGCCGATGCCCACCTGACTGCCGTCGAGCGCGTGCTGAAGCATCGCCCAGCGCAGTTCCTGCCAACTGCGGACATCATCGCCCGCCACCGACACCACCGTGTCGCCTGCCCGCAATCCGGCACGCGCGGCCGCGCTTTCCGCAGCCGGAAGTTCGATGATTGCCTTGAGTTCCTCGGAGCCGTGTACGAACAGGCCCCAGTAGAGCACGACCGCCAGCAGCAGATTCGCGAGCGGGCCGGCGGCGACGATCGCGAAACGCTTGCCGACGGTCTGGCGGTTGAATGCGCGGTGCAACTCGGCCGCCGGCACCTCGCCTTCGCGCTCGTCGAGCATCTTGACGTAGCCGCCGAGGGGGAAGGCCGCCAGCGCCCACTCGGTTCGGTCGGCGCCGAAACGACGCGACACCAGCGGCTTGCCGAAACCGACCGAGAAGCGCAGCACCTTGACCCCACACAGGCGCGCGACCGCATAGTGGCCGAGTTCGTGGAACACGATCAGCACGCCCAGCGCAATCGCAAACGGAATCAGGTAGTCGAAGAGGTTCATGGCGTCCTGCGTGCTCAACCGGGAATCAGCGCAAGCGCCTGCCGGCGCGCTGCACTGTCTGCCTCGAAAACATCCTGCATGCAACGGACAGTGCCCGTACCGATCCGTTCCAGTACGCTGCGACAGACCTCGCTGATGCCGGTGAACGCCAGCCGTCCGGCGAGGAAGGCGTCGACCGCGACCTCGTTGGCGGCATTCAACACCGCCGCTGCGCTGCCGCCGGCGCGCAGCGCCTGATAGGCCAGGCCAAGGCATGGAAAGCGCTCGATGTCGGGCGCCTCGAACTCCAGCCGGGCGATCGAGAACAGGTCGAGCGCCGCGACCCCGGATTCGATACGTTCCGGATGGGCCAGGGCGTGGGCGATCGGGGTCCGCATGTCGGGATTGCCGAGCTGGGCGATGACCGACCCGTCGGCGTATTCGACCATCGAGTGAATCACGCTCTGGGGATGGACCACCACCTGGATCGCGTCGGCCTCGGCACCGAACAGCCAGTGTGCCTCGATCACCTCGAGCCCCTTGTTCATCATCGTCGCCGAGTCGACCGAGATCTTGCGGCCCATCACCCAGTTGGGGTGGGCACAGGCCTGCTCGGGTGTGATGTCTGCCAGCAGCGCAGGCGACAGGGTCCTGAACGGACCACCGGAGGCGGTCAGCAGGATCCGCCGCACGCCGCTGGCGGCAGGACGGCGGTCGAAATCGCGCGGCAGGGCCTGGAACACTGCGTTGTGTTCGCTGTCGATCGGCAGCAGGCTGGCGCCGCCGGTCTCGACCGCGTCCATGAACAGCGCGCCCGACATCACCAGCGCCTCCTTGTTGGCAAGCAGCACCTGCTTGCCGCTGCGCGCCGCGGCCAGGGTCGGGGCCAACCCGGCCGCACCGACGATGGCCGCCATTACCGCATCGGTCTCCGGTGCCGACGCGACCTCGCACAGCGCGGCCTCGCCGTGGCGGATCTCAGGGCGGGGATCGTCGCGCGTGAATAGTCTGGCGAGTTCATCGGCCGCCGCGGCCGATCCGACCACAACGACCCTCGGTCGCGTCAGCCGGATCTGCTCGAGCAAGCGGCGGACCCGGCTGTGGGCGGTCAAGGCGAAGATCTCGTAGCGCTCCGGGTGTCGCCGCACGACATCGATCGTGCTGCCGCCGATCGAGCCGGTGGCCCCGAGAATGGTCAATCGCTTCATGCCCGACTCCATCGAGGATCGCGCGCCCCACGCCGGTTCGCCGTCATGCCGACACGCTCAGCAGATGGCCGGCCAGGGCAGCCAGCGGCAGGGTCGACAGCAGGCTGTCGATCCGGTCGAGCACGCCACCATGCCCCGGCAGGATGGTGCCGCTGTCCTTGACGCCGGCCTGGCGCTTGGCGAGGGACTCGAACAGGTCGCCGACGATGCTGAGCACGGTGTGCACCACGCAGGCCAGCACCAGCGCCACCAGCGCGCCGGCCCGTGGCGTCATCGCGCCGCTGGCGAAGGCTACGATGACGGCGTAGAGCAACACGCCGACGATCGCGCCGTAGGCGCCCTCGCGGCTCTTGCCCGGACTGATCGACGGCGCCAGCTTGACACGGCCGAAGCGCCGGCCGACGAAATAGGCGGCGATGTCCGCCATCCACACCGAAGCCATCACCGCCAGCAGCCACCACGGCCCGAACTGCTGGCGGATCGCGATCATCGCCAGAGCCGGCGGCAGCAGCAGCAGCAGCCCCAGCGCAAGGCCCGGCCAGCCGCGCGGCACCTGCCAGCCCGACCTCAGCCACAGCGGCGCCACCAGCAGCCAGAACAGCGCGCTGGCGCCGAACAGGATCAGGCTCGGCCAGTGGGTCGCGACGACATGACCGCTGGGTGCGATCACCAGAACCAGCACCGCGAGCAGGCTGGCGAAGACGACCCGCTGCGGCGCGGTGACCCGAATCAGCCCGGTCCATTCCCAGGCACTGAGGGCGGCGACCACCGCTGCGAACACCGTCCACGCAGGTCCCGGCGCGCCGAACAGGAGGGCACCGAAGACCGATACCAGCACCAGCGCCGTCAGGACGCGGGTCCTAAGCATTCCCGGAGACGTCCTCGGCGCCGCCCTTCAACTGTTCGCTGGTGCGCCCGAAGCGCCGCTCCCGGTGCTGATACGACGCGATCGCCTCGGCCAGCGACGCCTCGTCGAAATCCGGCCACAGGGTGTCGGTGAAATAGAGTTCGGTATAGGCGAGCTGCCACAGCAGGAAATTCGAGATGCGCTGCTCGCCGCCGGTACGGATGAAGAGGTCTGGTTCCGGCGCGTAGGCGAGCGCCAGATGGGCAGACAGCGCATCCTCGTCGAAACCGCTGCGCTGATCCGGCGCGGCCGCCAGCATCCGCTCCATCGCCTGCATGATGTCCCAGCGCCCGCCGTAGTTGGCAGCGATGGTCAGGGTCAGCCGCTGATTGCCGGCGGTACGCGCCTCGGCCTCGCGGATCAGTCGGACCAGGGATTCGTCGAAGCGCGACAGATCACCGATGACGTGGAAACGGATGCCGTTCTCGTGCAGTTTGTCGAGTTCCTTTTGCAGGGATTTCAGGAACAGCTGCATCAGGAACGAGACCTCGTCGGCTGGTCGCCGCCAGTTCTCGGAACTGAACGCGAACAGCGTCAGGAACTCGACGCCGTGGTCGATGCAGGCACGGATCACCGCGCGCACCGATTCGACGCCGCGGGCATGACCGGCGACGCGTGGCATCATCCGGCGGCGGGCCCATCGGCCATTGCCGTCCATGATGATCGCCACGTGGCGTGGCCCTCGGGCGGTGTCGGGAATCGAACGTGTGGAACTTACGAATGGGATGGCCAAGCCTGCGCCTCGTTCCGAGCTTGCGTTCGCGGTGGATCAGACCTGGAGCAGTTCCTGCTCTTTCTGGGCGAGCATCCGATCCACTTCGGCGACGTAGCGATCGGTCAGCTTCTGCACCTCGTCCTGGGCGCGACGCTCGTCATCCTCGGAGATCTCCTTGTCCTTGGTCGCGTCCTTGAGGTGATTGTTGGCGTCCCGCCGCTGGTTGCGGATCGCCACCTTGGCGGTCTCGCCCTCGTGCCGCACGACCTTGATCAGCTCGCGCCGGCGTTCTTCGGTGAGCGCCGGCATCGGCACGCGGATGATGTCGCCCTGGTTGGACGGGTTGAGACCGAGGTCGGAATCCCGGATCGCCTTCTCGACCTTGGCGAACATCGGCTTCTCCCAAGGCTGGACGCCGATCGTGCGGGCATCGAGCAACGAAATGCCGGCCACCTGATTGACCGGCACCATGCTGCCGTAATACTCCACCTGAACGTGGTCGAGCAGGCCGGTGTGGGCGCGACCGGTGCGCACCTTGGCAAGATCGGACTTCAGCGCCTCGATCGATTTCTGCATCTTCTGTTCGGTGGTTTTCCTGATCTCGGCGATCATCGATCGACTCCTTAACAGTAGACGAGCGTGCCTTCATCCTCGCCGAGCACGACGCGGCGCAACGCTCCTGGCTTGAAGATGCTGAACACATTGACCGGCAGGCGCTGGTCGCGGCACAGCGCGAAGGCGGTGGCGTCCATGACCTGCAGGTTGCGGCTGATGGCTTCGTCGAAACTGAGCTTGTGGTAGCGCGTGGCGGCGGCGTCGGCCTTCGGATCGGCCGTGTAGATGCCGTCCACCTTGGTCGCCTTGAGCACGATCTCGGCACCGATCTCGGCGCCGCGCAAGGCGGCGGCGGTGTCGGTCGTGAAGAACGGATTGCCGGTGCCGGCGGCGAAGATCACGACCCGCCCGTCTTCGAGATAGCGGATTGCCTTGCCGCGTATGTAGGGCTCGACCACCTGCTCCATCGTCAGCGCCGACTGAACGCGACTGACGATGCCGGCCCGACGCATCGCGTCGGACAGCGCCATCGCGTTCATCACCGTCGCCAGCATGCCCATGTAGTCGGCGGTCGCGCGGTCCATGCCGGACGACGCGCCGGCCATGCCACGGAAGATGTTGCCACCGCCGATGACGACGCCGATCTGCACGCCGAGGCGCGTGACCTCGGCGATGTCATTGACGATGCCGCCGACCACGTCCTCGTTGATGCCATAGGCATCGTCGCCCATCAGGGCTTCGCCCGAGAGCTTCAGCAGGATTCGCTTGTAGGCGGCAGGCATCGGCGGACGCTTACTTCTGCGCCGAGGCGGCCTGGGCGGCCACTTCCGCAGCGAAGTCGCTGACCTTCTTCTCGATGCCCTCGCCGACGACGAAGAGCTCGAAGCCGGCCACCCGGGCACCGCGCGACTTCAGCAGCGCCTCGACGGTCTGCTTGCCGTCCTCGGCCTTGACGAAGACCTGGCCGAGCAGGGTCACGTCCTTCAGGAACTTCTGCACCGAACCCTCGGCGATCTTGTCGAGGATCGCGTCCGGCTTGCCCGCCTCGCGCGCCTTCTCGATCGCGATGCGACGCTCGGCATCGAGCAGGTCGCCCGGCACGCCACTGGCGTCGAGCGCCTTCGGCTTGCTGGCGGCGATGTGCATCGCCAGATCCTTGCCCAGTTGCTCGTCACCACCGACCAGGTCCACCAGCACGCCAATCCGCGAACCGTGCACATAGCTGGCGACGTTGCCTTCCGCCTCGAGCCGCACGAAGCGGCGGATGCTCATGTTCTCGCCGACCTTGCCGACCAGTGCGGTGCGTACTTCCTCGACCGTCTTGTCGCCAAGCTTCGCTGCCGACAGGGCCTCGACGTCCGCCGGATCGTGCTCGACCACCAGCTTCGCGACCTCGGCGCCAAGGCCGAGGAAGTCGTCGTTCTTCGAAACGAAGTCGGTCTCGCAGTTGAGCTCGACCATTGCCGCGCGCTTGCCGTCGGCCGTGACTTCGATGCCGACGATGCCCTCGGCGGTGATCCGGCTCGCCGCCTTGCTCGCCTTGTTGCCCAGCTTGACGCGGAGGATCTCCTCCGCCTTGCCCATGTCGCCGTCCGCTTCGGTCAGCGCCTTCTTGCATTCCATCATCGGCGCGTCGGTCTTCTCGCGCAGCTCCTTGACCATGCCTGCGGTGATTGCCGCCATGCTTGCTCCTGCCTGTATCCTGTGAATTCTATTCGCTGTTACGTGTGCCCGGCCCTCAGGCCTCTTCCTCGCCCGGCTCTTCCTCGACCTCGACGAACTCGTCGCCACCGGCGGCGACGATCTCCTGCACGACCTGGTTGCGGCCGGCCAGCACGGCGTCGGCGACGCCGCGGGCATACAGTCGGATTGCCCGGGAGGAGTCGTCGTTACCCGGGATCACGTAATCGACCGGCTCCGGCGAGTGGTTGGTGTCCACCACCGCGACCACCGGAATGCCAAGCTTGCGCGCTTCGGTCACGGCGATCTTGTGGTAGCCGACATCGATCACGAACAGTGCGTCGGGCAGCCCCCCCATGTCCTTGATGCCGCCGATACTCTTCTGCAGCTTGGCGATTTCACGACTGGTCATCAGCGCCTCTTTCTTCGACAGGCGCTCCATCGAACCGTCGTCCTGCATCGCCTCCATTTCCTTCAGGCGCTTGATCGACTGCTTGACGGTCTTGAAGTTGGTCAGCATGCCGCCGAGCCAGCGCTCGTCCACATAGGGCATGCCGGCACGCTGGGCCTCTTCGGCGATGATCTCGCGGGCCTGGCGCTTGGTGCCGACGAACAGGATGGTGCCGCGATTGGCGGCGAGCTTGCGCACGAACTCCATGGCCTCCTGGTACTTGACCATGGTGGTTTCGAGGTTGACGATGTGGATCTTGTTGCGCTGGCCGAAGATGTACGGGGCCATGCGCGGATTCCAGAAGCGGGTCTGGTGGCCGAAGTGAACGCCTGCTTCCAGCATCTGGCGCATCGTGACTGACATGAAGTACTCCGAATCAAGGGTTGAGCCTCCGCCGGACATGCACCGGGCGGGCTCTGCGCCCGCCCGGACCCTCTGGGATCGATCACCTTCATCGACCTGGTCCGGCGTGTGGATTTATGACTGACCGCTTGAGCCAGTCAAGCCGAGAAGTATAACGTCTGACGACCCCGACTCTCAAGCCTCTCGCACCTGTATTGCGGCGATGCGCGATTGCCGCAGGCTGCCCCTTGAGCTAGGCTCTTGCCTCTTGCGCACGCGATCGACGACAAAAAATACAGCCATGGGCATCACCATCAAGTCCCCGACAGACATCGAGAAGATGCGTATCGCCGGCCGGCTGGCCTCGGAGGTGCTCGACTTCATCGAACCCCACGTCAAGCCCGGCGTCACCACCGAGGAACTCGACCGGCTCTGCCACGATTACATGGTGCACGAGCAAGGCTGCGTGCCGGCGCCGCTGAATTACGCGCCACCGGGCTATCCGCCCTACCCGAAGTCGATCTGCACATCGATCAACCATCAAGTCTGCCACGGCGTGCCGGGGCCGAAGGCGCTGAAGAAAGGCGACATCGTCAACCTCGACATCACCGTCATCAAGGACGGCTACCACGGTGACACCAGCCGGATGTTCCAGGTCGGCGCCACCTCGATCCTCGCCCGCCGGCTGTGCCAGGTCACCTTCGAATGCCTGTGGATCGGCATCCAGCAGGTCCGTCCGGGCGCGCGCCTCGGCGACATCGGCCATGCCATCCAGCGTCATGCGGAGGGCAGCGGGTTCTCGGTCGTGCGCGAATTCTGCGGCCACGGCATCGGCCTCAAGTTCCACGAGGAACCGCAGGTGCTGCATTATGGGCGCGCCGGCACCGGCATCGAGCTGCGCGAGGGCATGATCTTCACCATCGAGCCAATGATCAACGCCGGCAAGGCTGCGATTTCCGAACTGCCGGACGGCTGGACCATCGTCACCAAGGATCGCAGCCTCTCCGCCCAGTGGGAGCACACGATTCTGGTGACCGCCGACGGCTTCGAGGTCCTGACCGTGTCGGACGGCACGCCGGCGGTGCCCGAGCTGCCCGCGAACGCCGGCGCCAGCAGCCAATGAGCGACGGACGGGAACGCGAAGGCGTCCTTCCCCCGGAACTGATTGCACGGATTCGCGAAGAGTACCGGAGCGGTTTCGACGCTCTGATCGCCAAGTACCAGGAGCGACCCACCACCGGGCCGATGCTGCGCGGACGCTGTCGCCTGGTGGACGGCATCCTCGCGACCATGTGGAAGGGCTTCGACATGCCCGACGAGCTCGCGCTGGTGGCCGTCGGCGGCTACGGGCGCGGCGAGCTCTACCCCTACTCCGACGTCGACATCCTGATTCTGCTGCCCCGGCACGAGTCGCCGGAACTGCGGGCGCGCATCGGTGCCCTGGTCACCGCCCTGTGGGACATCGGACTCGAGATCGGTCAAAGCGTGCGCACGATCGAGGAATGCGTCTCGGAGGCCGCCGACGACGTCACCGTGCAGACCAATCTGCTCGAGGCCCGCCTGCTGGTCGGCGACCGGCAGTTGTTCGATCGCTTCCACTCGGCCACCACGGCGGCCCTGTCGGTACCGGCGTTCTTCAGCGCCAAGCAGGCCGAGCAGGAACAGCGCTACGCGCGCTACGAGGACACCCCCTATTCGCTCGAGCCGAACTGCAAGGAAAGCCCCGGCGGCCTGCGCGATCTGCACATGCTGGTGTGGATCAGCCGCGCGGCCGGCTACCGCGACGACTGGCGCGAGCTGATGCGACATGGCCTGGTCACCGGCTCCGAGGCACGCGAACTGCGCGAGGTCGAACGCTTTCTCCAGCAGATCCGCATCCGCCTGCACCTCTTCGCCGGCCGACGCGAGGATCGGCTGCTGTTCGATCACCAGGAGGCGCTGGCGCGGGCATTCGATTGCGAACCCCAGGGCGGCAAGCGCGCGTCCGAGGTGTTCATGCAGCGCTACTACATCAACGCCAAGAAGGTCACGCAGCTCAACACCATCCTGCTGCTGAACTTCTCGGAACAGTTCCTCAGCGACGAAAGCGCGCCGGCGATGATCGTCAGCGAAGACTTCCAGACCGTCCGCGAACTGCTCGACATCCGCGACGAAGGGGTCTTCCGCCGCCACCCGCGGGCGATGTTCGAATGCCTGCGCATCCTGCAGCAGCGCTCGGAACTGAAGGGGCTGACGGCGCGCACGCTGCGCGCGATCTGGGAGCACCGCAACCGCATCGACGCCGACTACCGTGCCGATCCGGAAAACCGGGCGCTGTTCCTGTCGCTGTTCCAGCAGCGGCGCGGCATCATCGCCGCGTTCCGGCGGATGAACCAGTACGGCCTGCTGTCGCGCTATCTGCCGCCGTGGAACAAGATCCTGTGCCAGATGCAGCACGACCTGTTCCACGTCTACACGGTGGACCAGCACTGCCTGATGGTGATGCGCAACCTGCGCCGCTTCACGATGGCCGAGCATGCCCACGAATATCCGCTGATGAGTCGGCTGATATTCGCGTTCGACGAACACTGGGTGCTCTATGTCGCGGCCCTGTTCCACGACATCGCCAAGGGGCGCGGCGGTGACCACTCGGTGCTGGGCACCGTCGACGCCCAGGAATTCTGCGAGCAGCACGCCCTCCAGGCGGAGCACACCGAACTGATCGTCTGGCTGGTGCGCCACCACCTGACGATGTCCCACATCGCGCAGAAGCAGGATATCGGCGACCCCCAGGTGGTCGGCCGCTTCGCCGAACTGGTGGCCGACGAGCGTCGGCTGTCGGCGCTCTACCTGCTGACCCACGCGGACATCCGCGGCACCAGCCCGAAGGTCTGGAACGGCTGGAAGGCCAAGCTGCTCGAAGACCTGTTCCATGCCACCCGCCGCCTGCTGCGAGGCGCCACGCCGCAGCAGGCGATCGGCGCCGATGCGCGCATCGAGGACACCCGGCGGCTGCTGCGCTACTACGGGCTGCGGCCGGACACCGAAAAGGCTTTCTGGCGACACCTCGACCCGCTGTACTTCCTGCGGCACTCGCCCGACGAGATCGCCTGGCACACGCGTCAGCTCTACTATCGTCCGGAACCGGAAGCGGCAGTGGTCAAGGCCCGCCTGGTCGAGAGCGGCGACGCCATCCAGGCAATGGTCTATACGCCGGACGCCAAGGACTTGTTCAAGCGCCTGTGCGGCTGCATCGCCCGGCTCGGCTTTACCATCCTCGATGCCAAGATCCATACCACCAAGCACGGTTACGCACTCGACAGCTTCATGCTGCAGAACCCCGAGGAAGTCTCACACTACCGCAACGTCATCGCGCTGCTCGAGCACGACCTCGGCGAGCATCTGTTCAGCGACGAACCGTTCGAGCGGCCATCCAACGGGCGCGTACCGCGCAAGCTGCGCCACTTCCCGATGACACCGCGGGTGGACATTCGTGCCGACGAGGGTGGGCGCCACTACGTGCTGAGCCTGTCGGCCGCCGATCGGCCATTCCTGCTCTACGACGTCGCCGACGTGCTGGCGGCCAACCACGTATCGCTGCATTCGGCCAAGATCGCCACCCTCGGCGAGCGCGTCGAAGACACTTTCGTCATCAGCGGCGGCGGCCTGTCGAAGGACCACACCGTGCTGCGCGTCAAGAAGGCGCTGCAGGAGCGCCTGGCGATCTAGGCGGCGGTCCGACGCGATCGATCGGCACCGGTCGCGCGCGGCACTATGGTGCCTGGCGCAGCCGCGCAATCTCCGCCTCGAAGCCGAAGCGGGTGAGGTCCGTGATGCGCCGCGGGTAGAGAACGCCGTCGAGGTGATCGCATTCGTGCTGCACCACCCGGGCATGGAAGCCCGCGACGCTGCGGTCGATGCGGCTGCCGTCCGGCGCCAGGCCGGTGTAGCGGATGCGATCGTGACGGGGCACCAGGCCGCGCAGGCCCGGTACCGACAGGCAGCCTTCCCAATCCTCGACGAGATCGTCGCCGATCGGCGTGATCTCGGGATTGACCAGAATCGTCAGCGGTATCGGCTCGACCTGCGGGTAGCGTGGATTGTGGTCCACTTCGAACATCACGACGCGCAGCCCGACGCCGATCTGCGGCGCCGCGAGCCCGGCGCCGTCGAGCGCGCGCATGGTGTCGAGCATGTCGGTGATCAGCTCGCCGAGTTCGGCATCCGGCACGCGGGCAACCGGCTCGGCGACCTGCAGCAGGCGCGGATCACCCATGCGCAGGACCGGGCGGATCATCGATTCATTGCTCGCAGAGCTTGGCGAGGATCGCACGCACCCGCTGCATCGCCTCGTGCAGCACCGCCTCGATGCTGTCGAAGCAGATCGCCTCGGCGCTGTTGCCGCGCCCGGCCGCGAAGTTCGCGACGACGTTGATCGCCGCATAGGCGGTATCGAGTTCGCGCGCCAGGGCCGCCTCCGGCATCGCCGTCATGCCGACCACGTCGGCGCCGTCGCGCTGCAGGCGATTGATCTCGGCGGCGGTCTCCAGCCGCGGCCCCTGGGTGGTCGCGTACACTGCACCGTCTGCGACGACGATGCCGGCGCCGGCTGCCGCCGCCAGCAATCGCGAACGCAGCGTGGCGTCGTAGGGCTGGGTGAAATCGATGTGACGCACCGGGTCCTCGCCACCTTCGAAGTAGGTCGTCTTGCGGCCGGAGGTGTAGTCGATGATCTGGTCGGGCACCACCAGCACGCCCGGACCGAGGTCGTCGCGGATGCCGCCGACCGAAGCCACCGACACTACCTGCTCGACCTTGGCCTGCTTCAGCGCCCACATGTTGGCGCGATAATTGACCAGGTGCGGCGGGATCGTGTGGCCGTAGCCGTGGCGTGCGAGAAAGACCACCGGGCAATCGCCCAGGGTGCCGAACATCAAAGCGCCGGACGGTTCACCGTACGGGGTCCTGACCACCTCGCGGCGGATCACGTCGAAATTGGCGAGCTGCGTGAGCCCGCTGCCACCGATGATCGCGAGCATTGACGACCTCCATGCCAGAGGCCCGCGATGTTAGCACGCGCCCACGCTGCCGATCGGTGCGACGCCAGCCCGGATACGCGCGCACGCACCGCTTCGCTTGCATGCTGCAATGCGCCATCCAATGGTATGATTGTCCGTTTTTCGTCCAGAAAACTTGAACATGGCCCGCTCCCTTCGCAACATCGCGATCATCGCCCACGTCGATCACGGCAAGACCACCCTGGTCGACCAGTTGCTCCGCCAATCCGGCACCTTCCGTGACAACCAGCAGGTTTCCGAGCGGGTCATGGATTCCAACGACCTCGAGCGAGAACGCGGCATCACGATTCTGTCGAAGAATTGCGCGATCGAGTACCAGGGCACCCACATCAACATCGTCGACACCCCGGGGCATGCCGACTTCGGCGGCGAGGTCGAGCGTGTGCTGTCGATGGTCGACGGCGTGCTGCTGCTGGTCGATGCGGTCGAGGGGCCGATGCCGCAGACCCGATTCGTCACGCGCAAGGCGCTGGCGCTGGGGCTCAAGCCAATCGTCGTCATCAACAAGATCGACCGCCCGGGTTCGCGGCCCGACTGGGTCATCAACCACACCTTCGACCTGTTCGACAAGCTCGGCGCGACCGAGGAGCAGCTCGACTTTCCGGTGGTCTATGCATCGGCCCTGAACGGCTTCGCGATGCTCGACGCCAGTCAGCCCGGAACCGACATGCAGCCCTTGTTCGAGGCGATCCTCGAACACGTGCCCGAGCCCGACGTCGACGCCGCCGCCCCCCTGCAGGTGCAGATCTGCTCGCTCGACTATTCCACCTATATCGGTCAGCTCGGCATCGGTCGCATCACCCGTGGCAGCCTGCGGCCGAACCAGGAAGTGGTGGTGATGTACGGCGCCGAGAATCGCGGCAAGGCCAAGGTCAGCCAAGTGCTCGGCTTCACCGGACTGGAGCGCGCCCCCACCGATCGGGCCGAGGCCGGCGACATCGTGCTGGTGTCGGGCATCGACCAGGTCGGCATCGGGGTCACGCTGTGCGACCCGGATCACCTCGAAGGCATGGCGCCGATCGCCGTCGACGAGCCGACGCTGACGATGAACTTCATGGTCAATACCTCGCCACTGGCCGGGCGCGAAGGCAAGTTCGTGACCAGCCGCCAGATCCGCGAGCGCCTCGACCGCGAATTGCTGAAGAACGTCGCGTTGCGCGTCGCGTCAACCAACGATGCCGATGTCTTCGAAGTCTCCGGGCGCGGCGAACTGCATCTGACGATCCTGCTCGAGAACATGCGACGCGAGGGTTTCGAACTCGGCGTCGGCCGCCCGCGGGTGGTGTTCAAGGAGATCGACGGCGTCAAGTGCGAGCCCTACGAGATGCTCACCGTCGATGTCGAGGACGAGCACCAGGGGGCGGTGATGGAAGAACTCGGCCGGCGGCGTGGCGAGTTGCAGGACATGGCGCCGGACGGCAAGGGCCGCACACGGCTGGAGTATCGCATTCCGGCCCGTGGCCTGATCGGTTTCCAGGGGGAATTCCTGACCCTGACCCGCGGCACCGGCCTCGCCAGCCACGTCTTCGACGACTACGGGCCAATGGCCGGCACCATGGCCGAGCGCCGCAACGGCGTGCTGATCTCGCAGGAAAACGGCGCTGCCGTCGCCTACGCGCTATGGAAACTGCAGGACCGGGGCCGCATGTTCGTCGATCCGGGCGAGGCCTTGTACGAAGGCATGATCATCGGTATCCACAGCCGCGACAACGACCTCGTCGTCAATCCGATCAAGGGCAAGCAACTCACCAACGTGCGCGCCTCCGGTACCGACGAGGCGGTGCGCCTGGTGCCGCCGATCCAGCTCACGCTGGAATCGGCGATCGAGTTCATCGCCGACGACGAACTGGTCGAGATCACGCCGAAGAGCATCCGCCTGCGCAAGCGCTACCTGAAGGAGCACGAGCGCAAGCGCGCCAGCCGCGAGGCCGGCTGAGCGGCCCTGCAAGGCGCGGCCGGCTCAGTCCTCGAGTTCGCTCTGCGGGATCACCTGCAGCGTCTTCAGGAAGGCGACCAGCGCCTTCTGGTCGTCGACGCTGCGGGCAGCGAAGGCATCGCGCGACATGCGCCCCTCACCGCCGTGGTAGAGGATCGCTTCGGTGATCGTGCCGATGTCGCCGCGATGGCCGTAGGGCGCCGAACTGCCCACGTCCCAGAGCCTGCGGGTCATGAAGAATTCCGCACCCGGCCGGCCGTCCTGATCGGGGCGACCCTGGGCGAGCAGTTCGTTGCAGAAGTAGCGGATCGCGCCGGGCGCCGGCGCGTCGCACAGATCGTGGCGCTTCAGATCGCTGTAGGCACGGACGACGGCCGTGCTGCCTGGCCCCTTTTCCAGGCGCGGCCGCTCACCGGTGTGGGTCATGTCGAAGGCGATCGGCGGGCAGCCCTCTTCGGCACCGGCGCAGGTACCAGGCCGGTTGAACGGGTTCGGCTCGACGAACATCCTCGATTCCAGCACCATCGCCGGCTTGTGGCACGCCGCACAGCCGACCTCGTCGAACACCGACTCGCCGCGCGCGACCATTTCACGGGCGACCCGGCCCTTCGGCAAGACCCGGGTCGGTGTCGATAGCTGCGCCTGCCAGAGGCTGATTGCGGTCTGGTCGCCGATCGTCAATTCCCGCGTGACGCCGTCTTCGTCGAAGTCCGGATCGAAACCCTTGGCCGGATTGAGATCGAAACGCTCTTCGGCCTGCATGCCATGATGCAGATTCATCGCGTTGGTCGAGAACTCCCGCAGCGACACCACCGTGCCAGCCTGGGTGAACGGCTTGACCACCAGATCGCGATCGATGCCGTCGGCACGCACCACTTCGCCGCCGGCGATCTCGACCGCGAAGGCGACGCCCTTGCTCACCAGGGTGTGAGCGCCGTCGGCGAGCCCGGCTGCCTGCAGGCGCAATTCGGTGCTCATTTCCCGGGCCAGCATCTCGATCGGCCCTGCGCCGTGCATGCCGGGCGCATTGCGCTCGACGCTGCGCGAGTGCCCGACCGACAGCGTCACCGGATCGAGCGCACCGGCCAGGCCGAAGACGTTCGCGGCAAAATCGCCGGCACCCCCGGTCTCGGGCAGCGAATGGCAGCCGACGCAGGCGGCGGCATCCGGCCCGGACGTCCTCAAGTGTGCCACCTGGCCATCGGTCAGCAGTTCGCCTTCTTCCGAGATGGTCGGCACCTCGCGCTTCTCGCCTGCGCCAGTGCTCGCCGGCCGACCTGCGCCGTCACAACGGTTGAAGCGTGCGACGAACAATCGGCGCCCGAAATCGCGAATCTGGTCGAAGCCGAGCGCTCCGGCGACAATGTCGTCGTGTTCGATCGACACCGGAACCACCGGCTCGTCTGCCGCCAGTTCCGGCGGGCAGGTCTTGGCTTGCTGGGCGAGCGCCGACGACATTGCGCCGGCGAGGGCAACACAGATGAGGGTTCGAAGCTTGATGAGCACGTGCTGGTTCTCCACTGGTCCGCATGAATCGATTCGCCGCGAGACACCGGGTCCACGCAGCGACCTTCATTAGTTTTTAATTATTTTCTTACGCGAATCTTAAGTGGACATTGACCCGGATCAAACGGTCGGCCAGCCTTGACCAGCGGAATGCCGGAGCGCCGAGACGGGTTGCGCCGGCGCGGCGCGGCCGCTTGGCGCCTGGAGGTGAACGGTGAGCGGCGCCCGGCGCCGGCGGCGCGCGATGGTTCGCGACCGGGCGGTCGCTTCTCGCTTCAGTCGATGATCTCGATCGGGAAATCCCGAGCCGACGCCGCGGCACCTTCCATGCGCTGGATGGTCTGCTCGGATTCGGCGGCCATGCGGTCCATCTCGACGATGTTCTCGGCCATCTTCGGCAGCGCCTCCTGGCGATAGCGCGAAACGTCGTCGAGCGCGGCGCGAATGTCGGCGAACGATTGCCGCAGCACGTCGAGGTCGAGCGCGGTGCCGGCGGCCTGCTTGTGGATCTCGGCACCCTGGGTCTTCAGGCGCTCGGCGGTGCCGGCGATCAGGGTCTCGGTGGTCTTGGTCACCGCCTGCACCTTCTCCAGCACGATCTTCTGGTTGGCCAGCGCCAGCGCCAGCGTGACCGCCACCTGCAGTGCGCTGACGGTGACGTTGAGCGCGCGATTCACACCCCGGATCAATTCCTTGTTGTTGCGCACGATCATCTCGATCGTCAGGAAGCCCTGCTGATTCACCAGCAACTGCTGCTGCAGGTCCTGGATGCGCTGGCGCAGCGGGAACAGCAGCTCTTCCTGAATGAAGACCGTGCGCGGATCGTCCGACACCAGTTCGGTCGCGATCCGGTCCTGCAGCTTGCGGTCGATCAGTTCGCCGAGCTTGATCGCCCGTTCCAGCTTGTGGCCGAGCGCGCGCATCTGCGTCTGGTCGTCGGCCAGCGTGATGTTGTCCCGCTTGAGTTGATCCTGCCCGGCCTTCAGCGAATTCATCACCGCATCGATCACCGTCGATGCCGCCTCGTACCGCGTGAAATAGCGCTTCATCGGGGTACCGATGCCCGGCAGGTAGCCCAGGGCCCGCGAAAACCAGCCCGCTTCCAGATCGAATTTGGCCGGATCCAGCGCCTCGACCTGCACCTTGAGGTCGATCAGCGCATTGGCCACCTGGCCTCCGTCGCCGCTCTGGTCGGCCAGTTTCCTGACCGGCTGCTGCAGCATCTGGCTGCGCCGCGCGGCCTCCTTCTGCAATTGGATGCCCATGGTCTCGACCGCGGCCTTGGCCTGGGTCTGCCCGTCCTGGTCGTCGGCCCCGATGTCGACCAGGCGGCCGACCAGCGCATCGGCCTGGGCCTCGAGGTCGGCGTCGGCGGCCGGATCGACCGCGATCCGGGCGGGATCGGCGAGCTTCAGTTCCTTCTTCAGTGCTTCCTTGTCGGCGAAGACCAGGCTCTGTGTGTCGGCGCTCATGCTGTCTCCTGAAACGCGAATTCGGCCAGGAGGGCAGGATAACCCCAGAAACCGGCTTCGACCGCCTGCAGCCTTCGATGAATTCGGCAATGAACGCCGAGCGGCCGCCCGCGAGGCACGGCCGGCAGCCATTGGCGCCGGCCGTGCCGGCGCGAAGTGGTCGATTCCCACTGGCCGCCGGCGCCGCAGCCGACGATAATCGACGCTCCTTACGCACCGAAGCCCGGCCGTGACCGATCTGAAGGACGTCGAACTGATCCTGCGCACGCGCACGCCGCTGATTGCGGTCGAGACCCGCGAAGAACATCGCGCGATCGACCTGTTTCGCCGTGCCGCCCTCGGTGGCGGGCAGCCGCTCTACCGCTGGAGTGCGGTGGATGGCCTGGCGCGGCTGGATCTCGAGCAGGCGCCGCAGCGCTCGCTGGCCGAGCCCGATCGCTTGCTGGCCCACATTCGGGCCAGCCAGGGCGGCGGCATCTACCTGTTGCTCGACTTCCACCCCTACCTCGACGATCCCCTGACCATTCGCCATCTGCGCGAGATCGCCCAGCGTGACGCTCCGGCGCCGACCCTCGCGCTGATCGGCCCCCGCGTGCCGCTGCCCGACGAACTGCGCAACTTGAGTGCCCGACTCGAACTGCGCCTGCCCGACCTGGCGGCGGTGCGCACGATCATCGAGGAGGAGGCCGCCGCCTGGGGCCAGCGCCATCGCCGGCGGCTGCAGGCCCGCGGTGCCGTGGTCGATGCGCTGGCCCGCAACCTGCTCGGCCTGACTGCGGCCGACGTGCGCCGGCTGACGAGGAACGCGATCCACGACGACGGCGCCCTGACCGAGGCCGATCTGCCGGCGCTGGCCCAGGCCAAGTACCGCCTGCTCGACAGCGGCAGCGTGCTCTCGTTCGAACTCGAGACCGCGGGCATGGCCGACGTCGCCGGACTCGCCCGCCTCAAGGCCTGGCTCGAGATGCGGCGCGCGGTGTTCGTCGCCGACAGCCCGCCGCCGGGCCTCGACGCGCCGAAAGGCGTGCTGCTGCTCGGCGTCCAGGGTGCGGGCAAGAGCCTCGCGGCCAAGGCCTGTGCCGGCGCCTTCGGCGTGCCGCTGCTGCGGCTCGACTTCGCCACCCTGTACAACAAGTACTACGGCGAGACCGAGCGCAATCTGCGCGAGGCACTGGCCACCGCCGGGCAGATGGCCCCCTGCGTGCTGTGGATCGACGAGATCGAGAAAGGACTCGCCGACGACCGCGACGGCGGGCCGTCGCGCCGGGTGCTCGGCACCCTGCTGACCTGGATGGCCGAGCGCGTCGAGCCGGTGTTCCTGGTGGCGACCGCCAACGATGTCGAGTCGCTGCCGCCGGAATTGCTGCGCAAGGGGCGCTTCGACGAGATCTTCTTCGTCGACCTGCCTGCGCGTGATGTGCGCGCAGAGATCTTCGCGATCCATCTCGACAAGCGCGGCCAGCCGCGCGGCGGTTTTGCGCTGGACGCGCTGGCCGACGCCTCCCAGGGGTTCTCCGGCGCCGAGATCGAGCAGGCGGTGGTGGCCTCGCTGTATGCTGCCCACGCCCGCGGCACCGCATTGGCCGACGCCGATCTGCTTGCCGAACTGGCCGGCACGCGGCCACTGTCGGTGCTGATGGCCGAGAAGATCGCCCGTCTGCGCGCCTGGGCGGCCGCCCGCACGGTGCCGGCCGACTGACCCCGGGATGGCTTTGCGCTAACATCCGCTGGAACTGCAGCGACAGGAAGCACACGCCATCATGTTGTCACGCCGGGTATTCGCCGCCCTGGCCGCCGATCCGTCGAGTTGGCTGGTTCTCGCCGTCAGCACCGGTGGCGTCTGGCTGTTCCACTTCTGGTTCAGCCCCGGCCTGATGATGAGCGCGGCGTCTTTGGCGGTGGCACTGCTGCTGCTCGCAGCCTGGCCGCTGCTGAAGCTGCGCGACCCGGACTTTGCCGGCAAGCTGGTCCGCGGACCGGGCGAATTGGACGCCGACGGGGAAGCCAAGGTGCAGCGCCTCGAGGCCGCCCTCGACCGCCTCGGCGCCGACCAGGGGGTCGCCCAATTGCACCTGTTGCGACAGAAGCTCGAGCGCCTGGTCGAGGTGCTGCGGCATCGGCTCGACGAAGGCGAAGTCACCTACGGGCGCTATCTCGGGACCGCGGAGCAGGTCTATCTGGCCGCGCTGGACAATCTGAACGAAGTCGTGGTGACGTTGACCAGCCTCGCAGGTATCGACGAGAGCTACCTTCGGCGGCGCGAAGCCGAGATCGCCAAGGACGGCGTCACCGACAAGGAGGCGATCGAACTCGCGACCATCCGCCAGCGACAGGCGGTGCTGCTCGAGCAACGCACCAAGGTCGAGGACTTGCTGGGCGAGAACGAACGGGCGCTGGCGGTGCTCGACAACACGTCGGCAGCGCTGGCCGGCACCCGCACCCGCGGCGGCCACGCCAAGCTCAGCGCCGAGGAAGCGATCCGCGAACTCGAGGCGCTGGCCGGCCGCACCGGGCGCTACGCCTCCGGCCGATGAACCCAACCGCAAGCGACATGGCGAACGCGCACAGGCGCGCACACACCGGGGAGTGACGATGGCAAAAGGAAATGCCGGCAGGCGCGGATTTCTGGTAATCGTGGTGCTGGCGGTGGTCGGAGCGGTTGTCGCCACCCGGTTCCTCGGCCCGGACGGCAGCTTCTCGCTCGACGGCGACAGTGGCAGCCACAGCCGCGCCATGCCGTTCGAGCGGGCCGCGGACGAACTGCGGCGGATGCGCGAGCAGGTGGATTGGCACGAAGACATCGTCACCGAGCGCGCCCGCATCGAACTGGCCGGCGGCACCGACCTCAAGAAGCGCCTGCCGGCGATCGACACCTTTCCACTGGTCGTCGTGCCGGCCGGCGGCGCCGGCAATGCGGTGGTGGAGATCTTCGCCTCCACCGAAAAGTCCGGTACCGGCACCGATGGCTGGATGGTGCGCGTCGCCGAGGACTTCAACAACGCCGGCCTGCGCCTGAAGAGCGGCCGCCCGGCACAGGTGACGATCCGCAAGATCGCCTCGGGCACCGGCCACGACTTCATTGCCTCGCGCAAGCACCTGCCACAGGGCTACACCCCGTCGAACGAACTCTGGATCTCGATGATCCGGGCCGAGGGCATCGCGGTCGAGCCGATCGCCGAGCGCACCGTCGGCAATGTCGCCGGCATCGTCATGAAGCAGTCGGTGGCCTCCCGGCTGCGCGAGAAATATGGCCGCATCGACGTGCCGACCCTGGTCGACGCAGTGGTCCAAGGCAGCCTGGTGATGGGGTACACTGACCCGTTCGCCAGCAGCACCGGACTCAACTTTCTGGTCACGGTGCTCAACCGCTTCAGCGACAACCAGCCCCAGGCCATGCTCTCACCGGCGGTCGTGAGTGCGTTCGAGAGCTTCCAGAAAGGCGTGCCCTTCGTTGCGCTGACGACGCTGCAGATGCGCGAATCGGTCGAACGCAACGGCTCGCTCGACGCTTTCGTCATGGAATACCAGACCTACGTCCAGACCGCGTCGCTCAAGTCCGGCTACGAGTTCATCCCGTTCGGCGTGCGCCACGACAATCCGCTGGTCGGTATCGGCACGCTCAACGCCGACCAGCGCGAGACCCTGGCCGCCTTTGCCGAATTCGGCAAAAGGCAGCAATACCGGCGCCTGGCGAAGGAATACGGATTCGACCCGGACATCGACTACAAGGCGGCCTATCCGGTGCCCGAGGGCGATCTGCTGGTCCAGGCCCAGCACCTGTGGAAGGAGAAGAAGGATGCGGGCAGACCGATCGCGGCAGTCTTCGTCTGCGACGTCAGCGGCTCGATGCGCGGCGCCCGGCTGTCGCAGCTCAAGAATGCATTGCTCGGCGGTTCCGAATTCATCAGCCCGAACAACTCGATCGGCCTGGTGGTGTTCAACCACCAGGTCACCACCGTGCTGCCGATCCGGCCGTTCGACATCACCCAGAAGGCGGCCTTCCACGCCGCTGTCAAGCGCATGGAGGCCGAGGGCAACACCGCGATGTACGATGGCGCCGTGGTCGGCCTCAACATGCTGCTCGACGCCAAGGCACGCGATCCGCAGATCAAGCCGGTACTGTTCGTGCTGACCGACGGTGACACCAATCGCGGGTTCGATTTCGCGGCCAGCGCCGAGGTCTTCGAAGGCCTCGGCATCCCGATCTACACGATCGGATACGAAGCCAAGATCGATCAGCTCAAACAGCTCTCGTCGCTGGTCGAGGCCGCCAGCCTGAATGCCGGCGAAGGCGAGATCGAATACAAGATCGGTGCCCTGCTGAACGCCGAGATGTGATGCCATGGGACCCCTGACCCGCTGGCTGCTGCTCGCCGTCGCCGCCTTCGGCGCTCTCGCCGGCAGCTACCACGCCTACCTGCGCCAGACGCCCCACAAGGTGCTGGTATTGATCGACACCTCGTTCGCGATGCGCGAGGCCCTGCCTCGGCTGCCGGCGATCCTGCGCAGCCTGGAGGGACAGCGCTACACGGTCTATGCACTCGAGACCGACAAGGCGCCGATCCACGATTTCTCGGAGCGCCTGCGGCCCGGACGCCTCGATGCCTACGCCCCGCGCAACCTAGACGCGCTGAAGGCGCGTGCGGGCAAGGCGCCATTCGACCAGGCGGACGAGGTGATACTGGTCAGCAACGCAGGCGCGGATGAATTGAACGTGCCGGCAAGATGGCGGGTGATCGTGCCGTGACAGAACCCGCCCCGGGGCAAGGACGGATTGCGGGTCCGGATGTCGGCTTGGGCTGACGATTCGGCTGGCGTTCGGGCTGACCAAGGCGACGCGGCTGCGCAAGATGCCATGCCCGGCCAGCGTCTCCACTCAAGGACGCCTGCCAAGGGCCGATAGACGGCTTGATGCCGGCGACCGATACTCAATTCGTAGAATGTGGGCCCCTGCGGCATCGCGACCGAAGCGCCCCGTCGACGCGCGACGGCAATGGCGTCGGCGGGCACTCGCCGCACACCGCCACGCCCGTGATCGGAACAGCGCGGGCGCCCGGATCATCGCGCTGGCGCAGACCGTCGGCTGGCGAGAAGGTACGGGCGTGGCGACCGGCATACGCGAGCCGAGCGCTCGGCGGACAGGCCGCTTGCGGCGACATGAAAGGCGTTCTGCCCGCCGCGTCGACTGGAGCAATCCCTAGAGAGGGTAACTGGACATGATCGATATGACTCCATTCCGCCATCGACCCGCCCCGCGTCATGACGTTCACGGCGCGTCTGCAACGTTGCTGGCGCGCGCCGTGATCGCAATAGTGGTGGGCCTGGCGTCACTGTCGCCCGGCATCGCGCATGCGGCGAAATGCCTGTTCATCTCGTCCTACCACAGGGGATACGAGTGGTCGGACGGCGTCGAACGGGGGCTGCGATCGGTTCTCGAGGGCAAGTGCGAACTGAAGCAGTTCGACATGGACACCAAGCGTCACAAGGAACTCGAGTACCAGCAGGCGAAGGCCCTGGAGGCCAAGCAACTGATCGAGAGCTGGCATCCCGACGTCGTGATCACAGCCGACGACAACGCCGCCAAGTTCGTCATCCAGGCCTACTTCAAGGATCATGCGACGCCCTTCGTCTTCTGCGGCGTCAATTGGACGGTCGAGGAGTATGGCTTTCCCTACCGAAACGTGACCGGGATGGTCGAGATCGCCCCGATCCAGCCATTGCTCGACAAGGTCAAGGCATTGCAGGCCGAGCACGGCCGGGCGATCTATATCGGCGCCAACACCCATACGGAAACCAAGAATCTGGCCCGCTTTGCCGACGCCGCGAAGCGCAATGGCATCGAGCTGGATGCGCGCCTGGTGGACACCGCCGACGAGTGGCTGGCAGCCTATCGATCGGCACAGCAGTACGACTTCATCGTAATGGGCAGCAACTCCGGTATCCGCGAGTGGAACGAGGAACGGATAACCGCGGCCATCGTCCCGGAGTCGAAGCGCTTGAGCATCACGAGCCACGGCTGGATGATGCCCTACACCATGCTGGGATACACCAAGGTGCCGGAGGAACAGGGCGAGTGGTCGGGCAAGGCGGCCTTGAGCATTCTCGACGGCACCAAGCCATCCGACATCGCCATCGTGCCCAACAAGAAGTGGGACATCTGGACGAATACCGCGCTGCTGACGGCGAGCGGCATCACGCTGCCCGATCACCTGCTCGGCAAATCCAAGAAGATCCCGTGACGACGATCCAGGCGCCGACGACGCGATCCTGTACCGGGGCCGGTCGCGCACCGCGCGGCCGGCCCGATCGCGCGGGCCGGCGCTCGGCCGGTGACGTGATCCGATGACCGACGCAGAACCCCGGGCCCCGTCCGCCTTGCGCGTCCGGGAGAGACTGCTGCTCTGGCTGACGGCGTTGCTGCTCAGCCTGGGCGGCGGCGCCTTCTCGGTCTGGATGGACCTGTCTAGGGCCGAGCACGAGTTTGCGAACGCGGCTTCGTTGATACAGGGTGAGCTGTCGCGACGCATTGGCGCGCTCGAGGTGGTGCTGACCGGCCTCGTCGGACTGCATCAGGCCAGTGACGTGGTCAGTCACGTACAGCTGTCCACGCTGTCCGAAGAACTGCTCCGTGCCTATCCCTATATCCGTTCGATCATTTCACTGCAGCGGGTCGACGGCAGTGGGCGCGAACGGCTCGAACGCACCATGCAGGAGAACGGCTACGTCCAGTTTCGGATCACCGAACCCGGCCAGCACGAGGCACTCACAGCGGCATCCGCCCGGCCCAGCTACCTTCCCATCGTCCTGATCGACCCGCTGGAGCCCCGGACCGGCCGCTTGCTGGGTTACGACGCCGGTTCGGATCCGGTTCTCGCCGACGCAATCGGCCATGCCACCCGCAGCGGCGAGGTCGCGGCGTCGCCGCCGATCCGATTGATGCGAGACGCGGCGGGCGTGCTGATCTTCAAGGCGCGGTATCAGGGGCGCTATTCTCCGCGAACGGCGGACGAGCGGATGGCCATGCTGGATGGCGCCATTGCCATCGACCTCGATCCGGAAGCGTTGCTGCGGGACCTCGTGTCGGTATCGAGCAGGACCAGGATTGCATTGCTCCAGGTCGCTGCGTCGCCCGATGGGCTGACGACCGAGAAGCCGCTGTCCGGCGATGCCGCCGAAGCGGACTCGCCGCTGCCGGTATTCACCTATCGGCGCATGCTGGACGTCTATGGCCAGCCGGTCGCCCTGCAGATCACGCAACAGGCCGAGCCGGAGGACATCGCCGTCGGCTGGTTGCTGATGGCCCTGGTGAGCCCCCTCCTGGTGATCGTCGCGGTCGGCCTGGCCTGGCGCAATCTGCGCATCAGACAGCGGCGCGAACGGGAGATCGAGGAGACCATCCGCAACGACGAGCGACGCTTCAGGAATGTCGTCGAAACTGCCTTCGATGCCGTGGTGACCACCGACGCACAGGGCAGGATCGCCACCTGGAACCGGCAGGCGGAGCGCTTGTTCGGCTGGCGCGGCGACGAAGCGATCGGCACCGCGAAGCTGGCCGAGATCATTCCGCGCCGTAGCACCCCGGCGTGCGATGCGGCAGCCGAAGCTGCCGAGCCCGGCGCGCCCGCCCGCGAGTACATCGAGACCATCGCCTACCACCGGGATGGCACCGCGTTCCCGGTCGAAGTCGCGATATCGGAAACCCAGAGCGGCGACACCTACCAGCAGAGCGTGTTCATTCGCGACATCCGGGCGCAGAAGGCGCAGGAGGCGAAACTGCAGCAGGCGAAAGAAGCCGCGGAGGCAGGCAGCCGCGCCAAGAGCGAATTCCTGGCCACCATGAGCCACGAGATCCGCACCCCGATGAACGGAGTACTGGGCATGACCGAACTGCTGCTGGGATCCGGGCTCAACGCGCAGCAGCGGCACTATGCCGAAACGGCCCACCGCTCCGGTCGGGCGCTGCTCGACATCATCAACAACATCCTGGATTTTTCCAAGATCGAGGCCAACAAGCTGCAACTGGCCCAAGCGCCCTTCGACCTGCAGGAGATCGTCGAGGACGTGCTGCAGATGGTAGCGGAACAGGCGCGAGGCAAGCAGCTGGAGTTGCTCAGCGACATTCCGGCCGGACTGGCCCGCCACCTGATCGGCGACGGCCCCCGACTGCGCCAGGTACTGCTCAATCTCGTCGGCAACGCAGTCAAGTTCACCGAGCACGGCGAGATCGTGATTCGGCTGCGCCCGGTGACGGAAGACCCTGACGGGGTTTGCATCTCGTTCGAGGTGGAGGACAGTGGAATCGGCATCGACGCGGAGAAGCTGGCGTGCATCTTCGACCCGTTCACCCAGGCCGATGGTTCCAGCAGCCGACGTTTCGACGGCACCGGTCTCGGCCTGGCCATATCCCGGCAACTGGTGGCCTTGATGGGTGGCGAGATCGGCGTCGAGAGTGAACAGGGCGGCGGCTCCACCTTCCGCTTCACGGCTCGATTCGGCCGATCGACGAGGGCCGCCAGGCCGCCGGCCGCATCACTCGAACGATTTGCCGGTGCCAGGGTCCTGGTGGTCGATGACAACCTGCCTTCCCGCAGCCTGCTGTTGAAGCGGCTCGAGGATTGGCGCCTGCAGGCCAGTGGCGCAGCGGGCGGCAACGAGGCGCTGGGCCTGCTGCGGGCCGCAGCCGCTGCGCGCCAACCCTTTGCGGTGGCGATACTCGACCGGATGATGCCGGGCATGGACGGGATCACCCTGGCGCGCACGATCAAGGCGGATCCGGCCGTGGCGGATGTCCGCCTGCTGATGTACTCGGCCCTGCATGCGGAGGCCGATGACACACTCTGGCAGGAGGTGGGCATCGAGGCCTATCTGAGCAAGCCGGCGCGTCTGCGCGAATTGCACGACCAGTTGTCGCGTCTGTTGTCGCAAGACCCGGTCGAGACCGCGACGGCTCAGGCGTCGGACGAGGCTCTGCCCGATACAGCGGCCGGACGCCTGCTCGACCGCCATGTCCTGCTGGTCGAGGACAACCGGGTCAATCAGGCTGTGGCATTGGGCATGCTGGAACTGTTCGGCTGCCGCGCGGACCTCGCCGAAAACGGCCGCACAGCGCTTGCTTTCGTGCAGGCAGGGCATTGCGACCTGATCCTGATGGACTGCCACATGCCCGAAATGGACGGATTCTCAGCCGCCCGGGCGATTCGCGCGCAGGAGCCGGCAGATCGACGCGTGCCGATCATCGCGCTGACCGCCGATGTCCAGAAGGGCGTGCAGGAACGGTGTCATGCCGCCGGCATGGACGATTGCCTCAGCAAGCCATTCTCGCAGAACGCGTTGCAGGCGATGCTCGAAAAATGGTTGCCGGCAACGGATGGCGATCCGGATGCGCAGCGCCCCCGCCCGATCGACGCCAAGGCGTCCCGGGACACGGTCGACGAATGCCCGGTCGACCGCCGCGTGCTGGACAGATTGCGCGCCTTGCGCAGGCCCGGCGCGCCCGATCTCCTGCTCCGGGTGATCCGGATCTATCGCGACAATGCGCCGGTCTTGATCGACGACATGGCCAGGGCCCTGGCGGCGGGCGATGGCGAGGGTCTGCGCTTCGCCGCGCACAGCCTGAAATCGAGCAGCGCCAACGTCGGCGGCGTGGCGATGTCGACGATCTGCGAGCGCCTGGAAATCCTCGGACACGAGAGTCGCCTGCTCGCGGCGGCACCGTTGATGGCAGACCTGAAGCAGGAATACGCGCGGCTGGACACGCTGTTGCTGGCAGAAGCCGGCACCACGAGCGACACCGCAGGGTAGCGCCGGAGTACCGGGTTCGATTCGGGATATTCGGCCGACGGGCAGATCCGCAGCTGGTGCGGCCCGCCTACGAACGCGGCACGCGTCGTCTGCCGGCCGGGCTGCAGGCACATCTGGAACACCGACCGCCCGACCGAGTCCCTCTGTCGCGCCGCGCGGATCGCCCCGCAGGGCGCGCTGACGGCCGTCGGCGTCAGGCCGCCTTCGGCGCTGGCTTGGCGCGCAGATCGCGGGAAGACAGGTAGGCGGCGAAGGCCTCGCCGACCTCCGGGTGCTTGAGGCCCAGCTCCAGCGTCGCCTGCAGGTAGCCAAGCTTGGAGCCGCAGTCGTAGCGCACGCCCTTGAACTGGTGGGCGAGCACGGCCTCTTCGCGCAGCAAGGAGGCGATCCCGTCGGTCAGCTGCAGTTCGCCGCCGGCGCCGGGCTCGATGCGACGCAGGTGCTCGAAAATGCTGCCGGTCAGGATGTAGCGGCCGACCACGGCCTGGGTGGTCGGAGCGTCCTTCGGGTTCGGCTTCTCGACGATGCCGGTGACCCGCTGCACCTCGCCGCTGTCGCGCTCGGTGCTGACGATGCCGTAGCTGCCGGTCTGCTCGCGCGGCACGTTCATGACGCCGAGCACCGAGCAGCGGTGGTAATCGAAGACATCGACCATCTGTTTCATGATCGGGCCGCTGCCGGCGCCGTCGAGCAGGTCGTCGGCCAGCAGCACGGCGAACGGGTCGTCGCCGACCACCGGCGCGGCGCACAGCACCGCGTGGCCGAGGCCGAGGGCCTCCGGCTGGCGGATGTAGATGCAATTGACGCCGCTCGGCACGGTGTCGCGCACGATCTTCAGCAGCGCGTCCTTGCCGCGCGCCTCGAGTTCGGTCTCGAGTTCGTAGGCCTTGTCGAAATGGTCCTCGATGGCCCGCTTCGATCGTCCGGTGATGAACACCAGGTCGGTCACGCCGGCGGCCACCGCCTCCTCGACCGCGTACTGGATCAGCGGCTTGTCGACGATCGGCATCATTTCCTTGGGACTGGCCTTGGTCGCCGGCAGGAACCGGCTGCCCATGCCTGCCACCGGAAACACCGCCTTGGTGAGTTTCTTCATCGCTTGCGTTCTCCTGGTTCGTGGCTCACTCGGACGCAGCGCTCGGCGCGGACAGCAGGGCCTGGAGCCCGGCCTGGTCGAGCACCTCGACGCCGAGCGCCCGCGCCTTGTCCAGCTTGCTGCCGGCCTCGCTGCCGGCGATCACGAAATCGGTTTTCTTCGACACGGAGCCGGTCACCCGCCCCCCTGCCGCTTCGATCAGTTCCTTCGCCTGGTCCCGGCTCAGGTCCGGCAGCGTGCCGGTCAGCACCACGGTCTTGCCGGCGAGAACGCCGGCGGTGTCGCGCGGCGCGCCTTCGACCCAATGCACCCCTGCCGCGCGCAATTGTTCCACGACTTCCACGTTGTGCGGCTCGTCGAAGAATTCTGCAACACTCTTGGCGACGATCGGACCGACGTCCGGCACCTGCTGCAGGGCCTCGACCTCGGCAGCGACCAGCGCGTCGAGCGAACCGAAGTGGCGGGCCAGATCCTTGGCCGTGGTCTCGCCGACGTTGCGGATACCCAACGCATAGACGAAGCGCGCAAGGGTGGTGTCGCGACTCTTCTCGATCGCGGCCAGCAGCTTCGACGCCGACTTGTCGGCCATGCGCTCCAGGTTCGCCAGCGCGCTGATGCCGAGCTTGTAGAGATCGGCCGGGGTCTTGATGATCGCGGCATCGACCAGTTGATCGACCAGTTTCTCGCCGAGGCCCTCGATATCCATCGCCCGGCGCCCGGCGAAATGCAGCAGCGCCTGCTTGCGCTGGGCCGGGCACACCAGCCCGCCGCTGCAGCGGGCCACCGCCTCGTCCTCGGCGCGATGCACCTGGGAACCGCACACCGGGCACTCGGGATACGCCGCCAGCAGGTCGAAGCGCGGCAACTCGCCGTCACGCCGCTCGAGCACCGGCCCGACCACCTCGGGAATGACGTCGCCGGCGCGGCGCACCACCACCCAGTCGCCGACGCGCACGTCCTTGCGGTCGATCTCGTCCTGGTTGTGCAGCGTCGCGTTGGTCACCGTGACGCCACCGACGAACACCGGCTCGAGCCTTGCCACCGGCGTCAGCGCGCCGGTGCGACCGACCTGCACGCCGATGTCGATGAGCCGGGTGATCTCTTCCTGGGCCGGGTACTTGTGGGCCACCGCCCATCGCGGCTCGCGGGTGACGAAGCCGAGTTCCTGCTGCAGTTGCAGCGAGTCGACCTTGTAGACCACGCCGTCGATGTCGTAGGGCAAGGCGTCGCGCCCGGCGGCGATGCGCTCGTGGAAAGCGATCAGGGGCTCGACGCCGGGCGCGCTCTGACGGTGGCCGCAAACCGGCAGCCCGGCGGCGGACAATGCGTCGAGGATCGCACTGTGTGTCGGCGGCAGGGCCCAGCCGACGACCTCGCCGAGGCCGTAGGCGAAGAACGACAGCGGCCGACGCGCAGCGATCGCCGGGTCGAGCTGACGTACCGCGCCTGCGGCCGCATTGCGCGGATTGACGAAGGTCTTCTCGCCGGCCTCGCGACGGCTCTGGTTGAGCCGCTCGAAAGCGTCGCGGCGCATGTAGATCTCGCCCCGCACCTCGAGCACCGCCGGCGCCAGCCCGGTAAGCGCGAGCGGCACCTGGCGGATCGTGCGGACGTTGTGGGTCACCTCTTCGCCGGTCTGGCCGTCACCGCGGGTGGCCGCCCGCACCAGTCGCCCGTGCTCGTAGCGCAGGCTGATCGCAAGGCCGTCGAACTTCAGCTCGGCGGCATACACCACCGGCGGATCGCCGTCGCCGAGGCCCAGCGCGTTGCGCACCCGGGCGTCGAAGTTGCGCGCGCCCTGTTCGGTGGTGTCGGTCTCGGTACGGATCGACAGCATCGGCACCGCGTGGCGCACCGCCGCCAGCATCGGCGCCGGTGTGCCGCCGACCCGACGGGTCGGGGAGTCGTCGCTGGCCAGTGCCGGATGCGCCTGCTCGAGCGCCTCCAGTTCCCGGCACAGGCGGTCGTACTCGGCGTCCGGCACCAGCGGGTCGTCGAGTACGTAGTAGGCGTGCTCGTAGCGCGCCAGCGTCCGGCGCAACCACGCCGCACGCTCGGCCGGAGAATCGCTCATGTGGCGAACAGGCGTCGCGCGACCTCGCCGCCGGGCTCCAGCCCGCGACTGTTCATGCGGCCCTGGAAATGGTCGATCTGGCCGCGGATGACGTGGGCTTCCTGATCGCCGAACGGCGAGTTGTTGTCGTCGACGACAGTGCCACCGAGGGTCTCGGCGAGCTGGCGGGCACTGACCAGCATCTGCTCGAAGGCCTGCACGCCGTTGGCGATGCGCGGCACATCGAGCAGCAGCGTGATGCCGCGCGTGCTGAGCGAGCGCATTTCCTCGGGCGAGAACGCGGCGCCATCGAGATTCGACACCGAGAAGAGCTCCCGCCCATCGCCGTCGACCGCGTGGAAACCACCGTCCTCGGCCAGCACCCAGCCCTGGGATTCGGCCAGCGCCCGGATCTTGGTGCCGACGAAGGGCGCTTCGCGGGCAACCACGTTGAGGCCGATCTGGACGTCGACACTGGCGCAGAAGCTGTCAAGCTCCTGCGCCTTGGCCAGCACTTCGTTGCGCGGCGGCAGTTCCGCCGGCACCGCCAGGAACTGATCGGCGACCCGCTGCAGGCCGTGGAAGAAGCGCACCAGTTCGGTCTCGCCGACCGGGCCGCGACGATCGACCAGTTGCAGCGCCGCGGCGAACCAGTGGTGGGCGCCGGACGAATTCTTGTCGACCTCGACCCACAGGTTGCTGGCGTCCTCGAAACCGTACCAGCGCAGCGGCTTGCCGACGTCGCCCATCGATTCGGCACAGGCGGTCCATAGCCGCGAGGCCGACAGGGCCTCGATCGCCTCGATGCGCACGACGCAATCGGCCAGCTCGCTGGCATCGAGCGGACACGAGGGCGAGCCGCGCCCGATCGGTTGCTCACGCACCGGTCTCGCCGGCGGTTCGTCGCTGTCGATCGGCAGTTCGCCGTCACCGATCCGCGGCTCGTGCAGGCCCGGCTCGAGCAGGACGTCCGGCTGCTCGCCGCCGAAGGCCTGCTCGGCGCGCTTGCGATGGCGGCTCTCCTGCCACTTGTTGTAGGCCACCACGGCGACCACCGCGGCCCCGCCGGCGGCGATCAATGCCCACTGCAATTCGCTGACTGCCATTCCCTTCCCTCGACTCAGGCCGGCACCGCATCGGCCAGTCGCAATGCTTCTTCGATATCCACTTCGACCACCCGGCTGACCCCCTGCTCCTGCATCGTCACCCCGACCAGTTGCTGCGCGATCTCCATCGTGATCTTGCTGTGGGTGATGAACACGAACTGGGTCTGTGCCGACATCCTGCGCACCATCGCACCGTAGCGGCCGGTGTTGGCGTCGTCCAGCGGTGCGTCCACCTCGTCGAGCATGCAGAACGGCGCCGGGTTGAGCTGGAACATGGAGAATACCAGCGCGATTGCGGTGAGCGCTTTTTCGCCTCCGGACAGGAGATGAATACTTGCATTTTTCTTGCCCGGCGGCTGCGCGACGATCTGCACGCCGGCATCCAGGATCTCTTCGCCGGTCAGCACCAGCCCCGCCTCGCCACCGCCGAACAGCTCCGGAAAGAGCACGCCGAAATGGCGGTTGACGAAATCGTAGGTACTTTGAAGCTGCTCGCGGGTTTCGCGGTCGATGCGCCGGATCGCGTTCTCCAGCGTTTCGATCGCGGCCACCAGATCGTCGTTCTGGGCATCCAGGTAATCCTTGCGCTCGCGCGCGCCGGCGAGTTCGTCCAGTGCCGCCAGGTTCACCGCGCCGAGGCCTTCGATCTCGCGGGCAAGCCGCGCCACCTCGCGCGCCAGCGACGCCTCGCGCGGGCCTTCGGCGAGCAGCGGCGCCAGCCGCGCCTCGTCGGCGTGGCTCTCGTCGAGCCGTTCCTGGAATTGCCCGCAGGCGAGTTCCGACGCCTGCAGGGCGAGCCGCAATTCCGACAGCTGCTCGCGCAGCGGCGCCACCGACTGCTCGGTGCCGAGCCGCATCGCCTCGTCATCGCGCAGCCGCTGGCCGACCTCGGCGAGGCGGTCGCGGGCGCCGGCCAGAGTCTGTTCACGCGCGGCATGCAGCGCCACCGCCTGCTGCAGCGCGGCCTTCGACGCCGCGTCGTCGCAGCCGGCGAGTTCGGCGCTGCGGGCGTCGCGCTCGTGGCCGATGCGCACCAGTTGTTCGTCGGCGAGCGCCAGATTGCGCGCGTTGTCGTCGAGCTTGCCGGCGCATTCGCGTTCGGTGAAGCCCAGCTCCTGCACCTCGCGGGCCACGGCCTGCTCGCTCGCCCGCGCGGCGCGCAGGGCCTCGTGGCGGTCACGCTGAGTCTGCTCGGCGCTTGCCAGGCGTTCGCCCTGCAGGCTCGCCATCTCGCCGGCCCGGGCCAGCTCCGCCTCGGCCGCCTGCAGGTGCTGCTGTTCGCGCGCCTCGGCTTCGCCGAGTTCGGCAAGGTCGTGGGCGACGCGCGCGGCGTGCTCCTCGGCGCGCTGGCGCGCCTGCACCAGTTTCAGGTGCTCGACCTGCAGCGCATGGGTGCGCTGCTGCAGGGCCTGGGCCTGCTGGCGCCGACCGGATAGCGACTCCTGCAGCATCGCGACCCCGCGTTCCGCTTCCTGCACCCGCTGATGCGCCAGTTCCGCCGATTCGTCGAGGGCGGCCAGGTGGGTCTCCAGATCGTCGATCTCCCGCTGCCGCTCGAGCACGCCGTGGGTGCGGGCGTCGCCGGCATGTCGCGTCAGCCCGGTGGCGTCGACCACCTGGCCTTCCTTCGACACCAGCCGCTGCCCGAGCGGCAGCGTCGCCTGCAAGGTGGTCATGCGCACCGGATCGTCGCAGCAGAGGTGGCCGCGCAGCCAGTCGTCGAGCGCGGCGCCGACCCGCAGGTCGTCGCTGCCGACCAGCGCGCGCATCGGTCGGCAGCCCTCCGGGCAGGCGACATCATCGGTGCTCGGGCGCGGCTCGAGCATCAGGCTGACGCTGGCCGGCGCCGGATCGGCGATCAGTTCGGCGAGGCGCTCCGGGCGCTCGACCGCCAGCGCCGACAGCCGTTCGCGCAGCACCGCCTCGAAGGCGGCCTCCCAGCCGGCCTCGATATGCACCAGCTGCCACAGCGGGCGCCCGGCGTCGATGCCGTGGCGGGCAAGCCAGGCACCGAGTTCACCACGCTCGCGCACCCGTGCCTGCAACTGGCTGAGGGCCTGCAGCCGGGCCCGCGCCTCGGTACAGGCCCGATGGGCGCCGCGCTCGACCTCGGCCGCCTCGCGCAGCGCCGACTGCCGTAGCGGCAAGTCACGCTGGAGGCCGGCGACGGATTCGTCGAGGCTGCTGCGCTCGGCGTCCAGCGTCGCGATCTCGCCCTCGATGCGTGCGATCTCGAGGTCGTCGGGGGCCAGTGCCGACTGGTCGCCGCGTCCGAGTCGTGCGCGCCGCTCGGCCAGCGCGTCGAGCGCCCGGCGGGCGCTGGTGCGATGGGCCTCCTGCACCCGCAGCTGCTGCTCGACCTGGGCCAGTTCGCGACGCACCGCCTGGGTGGTGGCTTCGGCGCCGGCCGCCATGTCCTCGAGTTCGGGCAGGCGCTCGGCAGCCTCGTCATGGCGCGCCCGCGCCTCTTCCGAGCGCAGGCGCGCGTTCTCCAGCAGTTCCCGCCAGCGCTCGCTCTCGCTCACCAGGTCGGACTTGCGGCGCTGCCAGTGGCCGTTCTCGTCGCCCAGTTCCCGCAACCGGCGCTCGATGCGATCGCGGTTGTCGCGCAGGCGCTGGCCCTCGGACTCCAGCCGGCTGACTTCGGCGGCGGCGGCGTAGAGTTCGCCCTGCGCCGCATTGACTGCCTCGGAAGCCAGCATGTGGGCCTCGCGGCCGGCCTCAACGGTGGCTTCCAGCGCCTGCAGCCGCGCGCTGCCGGCCTCCATCGCGCGGCCGGTGTCGGCCACCTGCTGTTGCAGCCGCCCGGCCTCGTCACGGGCCTGGTTGCGCTTGAGCAGCCACAACAGGTCCTGGCGCTCGGCGTGGGCGTCGCGCAACTCACGGTAGCGCGCCGCCACTTCGGCCTGGCCGGCCAGGTGCTCGATGCGCTCGCCCAGTTCCATGCGGATGTCGTCGAGGCGCGCCAGGTTGTCGCGGGCATCGGCCAGCCGCCCCTCGGTCTCGCGCCGGCGCTCGCGATACTTGGTGACGCCGGCAGCCTCTTCGAGGAAGCCGCGGATCTCCTCCGGCCGCGCCTCGATGATGCGCGAAATCATGCCCTGCTCGATGATCGCGTAGGCGCGTGGGCCGAGGCCGGTACCGAGGAACAGGTCGACCACGTCCTTGCGCCGGACCTTGGACCCGTTTATGAAGTAGCTCGACTCGCCACTGCGGTCGAGCACCCGCTTGACCGAGATCTCCGCGTACTGGGACCACTGGCCCGCGGCCTTGCCCTCGGCGTTGTCGAAGACCAGCTCGACGCTGGCCCGCGACACCGGCTTGCGGGTGGTCGAACCGTTGAAGATGACGTCCTGCATCGATTCGCCGCGCAGCGCCGATGCCCGCGACTCGCCCAATACCCAGCGCACGGCGTCGATGATGTTCGACTTGCCGCAGCCGTTGGGCCCGACCACGCCGACCAGCTTGCCGGGGGCGTGCACCGTGGTCGGGTCGACAAAGGTCTTGAAACCGGCGAGTTTGAGCTTGGACAGGCGCACGTGGGCTTGGGGGCGGCAATCGTCGCGGGCGGCCGCTCTCGGCCGTCTCGCAGGCGCGGCATGATAGCATTTTTCCTTTTCCGCCCATGGCCACGGCGGCCCGCCGCCACGCGCCCGTCATCACCGTGAACCCCAATCTCGACAAGCTCCAGCCCTACCCCTTCCAGAAGCTCGCCAAGCTGTTCGAAGGCATTCGCCCGCCGGCCGGACTGGCGCCGATCCGCCTGTCGATCGGCGAGCCCAAACACCCGACGCCGCAGTTCATCCTCGACGCGGTGGCTGCTCACCTGGGCTCGCTGGCCAACTACCCAGCGACCCTCGGCGCCGAAGCCCTGCGCGAGGCGATCGCGGCCTGGCTCGGCCGGCGCTACGGCCTCCAGAGAATCGACCCAGCGACTCAGGTGGTGCCGGTCAATGGCTCGCGCGAGGCCTTGTTCGCCTTCGCCCAATGCATCGTCGATGGCAGCCGGCCGGGGGCGCTGGTGGTCAGCCCGAATCCGTTCTACCAGATCTACGAGGGCGCCGCGCTGCTTGCCGGCGCCCGCCCGGCGTTCATCGACACCGTTGCCGAGACCGGCTTCGCGATGGATTTCGGGCGCCTGTCCGACGACCAGTGGGCCCGGGTCCAGCTGGTGTACGTGTGCACACCGGGCAACCCGACCGGCGCCGTGATGGGGCTCGACGACTGGCGCACGCTGTTCGAATTGTCGGACCGCCACGGCTTCGTCATCGCCGCCGACGAATGCTATTCCGAGATCTATTTCGACGAGGCCGACAGGCCGCTGGGCGGGCTCGAAGCGGCCAGCCGCTGCGGCCGCGACGACTTTCGCAACCTGGTGATGTTCTCGAGCCTGTCGAAGCGCTCCAACGTGCCGGGCATGCGCTCCGGCTTCGTCGCCGGCGACGCCGGTGTGCTGGCGAAATTCCTGCAGTACCGTACCTACCATGGCTGCGCGATGAGCCCGGCCTACCAGAGCGCATCGATCGCTGCCTGGAACGACGAGGCCCATGTCGCCGACAACCGGCGCCGCTATCGCGATAAGTTCGAACGGCTGGTGCCGATGCTCTCGCCCCACCTGGGCTGCACCATGCCCGACGCCGGCTTCTACCTGTGGGCGCGGACACCGGTGGCGGACACCGCTTTCGCCCGGGCTCTGCAGGCCGAATATAATGTGACGGTTCTGCCCGGCACCTATCTCGGGCGCGACAACGACGGTGCCAACCCGGGCGCCGGCTACGTGCGCATCGCGCTGGTGGCGGAACTCGAGGAATGTCTCGAGGCCGCCGGCCGCATCGTCGATTTCTGTCAAAAACTCTGACCTGGACCGATCCCATGCCCAATCTGCAAAACCTCATCGAAGAGGCCTTCGAGGCCCGTTCCACGCTGTCCCCCACGTCCGCGCCGGCCGAGGTCCGCGACGCGGTCGAGCAGGTCATCGCCGGCCTCGACGACGGCACGCTGCGGGTCGCCGAGAAGAAGGACGGCCAGTGGGTCGTCAACCAGTGGGTCAAGAAGGCCGTGCTGATCTCGTTCCGGCTGCGCGACAACCAGTTGATGGCGGGCGGCGCCACCCAGTACTGGGACAAGGTGGACACCAAGTTCGCCAGCTACGACGAAGCCCGCTTCCGCGACGGCGGCTTCCGCGTGGTGCCGCCGGCAACCGCCCGCCGCGGCAGCTTCATCGCCCCCGATGTGGTGCTGATGCCCTCCTACGTGAACATCGGCGCCTACGTCGGCCGCGGCACGATGGTGGACACCTGGGCCACCGTCGGCTCCTGCGCCCAGATCGGCGCGAACGTGCACCTGTCCGGCGGAGTCGGCATCGGCGGCGTGCTCGAACCGGTCCAGGCCGGCCCGGTCATCATCGAGGACAACTGCTTCATCGGCGCCCGCTCCGAGATCGTCGAAGGCGTCGTCGTCGAGGAGAATTCGGTGATCTCGATGGGTGTGTATATCGGCCAGAGCACCAAGATCTACGATCGCGAGACCGGCGAAGTGCATTACGGGCGGGTGCCGGCCGGCTCGGTCGTCGTCTCAGGCAACCTTCCGTCGGCTGATGGCAAGTACAGCCTGTATTGCGCCGTAATCGTCAAGAAGGTGGATGCCAAGACCCGCGCCAAGACCGGCATCAACGAACTGCTGCGCACCTGACGAGCACGCGACCGGAGCCCGCCCATGATCCTCGACAAGCTGTTCCAGCTGATGGCCGAAAAGAATGCATCGGACATCTTCATCTCGGCCGGCGCACCGATTCACATCAAGATCGAGGGCAACGCCGTTCCGGTGAACCAGCAGGTCATGGACCCGTCCATGATCCAGCGCATGGTGTACGAAATGATGGCGGCGGAGCAGATCGCGCAGTTCGAGCGCGACAAGGAGCTGAACCTGTCGTTCGGCCGCCGCGATCTGGGCAACTTCCGGGTCAACGTCTTCTACCAGCGCAACACCATCGGCGTCGTCGTGCGCTTCATCCAGGGCGACATCCCGAAGCTCGGCAACCTCGGCCTGCCCGAGGTGCTGTCGGAAATCGTGCTCGAGAAGCGCGGCCTGGTGCTGGTGGTCGGCGCCACCGGCTCCGGCAAGTCGACGACGATGGCGGCGATGCTCGACCATCGCAACGAGAACCGCACCGGTCACATCCTGACCGTCGAGGACCCGATCGAGTACCTGTTCAAGCACAAGCGCTCGGTGGTCAACCAGCGCGAGATCGGCCTCGACACCAAGGGCTGGCACGAGGCCCTGAAGAACGCGATGCGGCAGGCACCGGACTGCATCCTGATCGGCGAGATCCGCGATCGCGAGACCATGCAGGCGGCGCTGGCCTACGCCCAGACCGGCCACCTGTGCCTGGCCACCCTGCACGCCAACAACGCCTACCATGCGTTGAACCGCATCGTGAACTTCTTCCCGCTGGAAAACCGGCCACTGCTCTACCTCGACCTCGCGGTCGCGCTGAAGGCGGTGATCTCCCAGCGGCTGGTGCGCAAGACCGACGGCAAGCGCATCCCGGCGGTCGAGATCCTGATGAACACCCGCCACGTCGCCGAGCTGGTCGAGCGTGGCGATCTGTCGGAAATCAAGGAAGCGATGGAGCAATCCCTGGCGCCGGGCTCGCAGACCTTCGAGCAGGACCTCTACCGGCTCTACAAGGAAAGCACGATCTCGCTCGAGGAAGCCCTGTCCCACGCCGATTCGCCGACCAACCTGTCGTGGCTGATCAACAACTCCGAATTCGGCGCCGGCAAGCCGTCGAAGCAAATCGACGAGGCCCGTCCGCCGGTGATCGAACTCGACAGCGCCGACGGCGACGGCGAAGCCTCGTTCAAGGAATTCACGCTGCACATCGACAGCAACGCGAGCTACGACTGACGCCGACCTCCCGCCGCGCGCGGGCATCGGCCATTCCCCGCCCCGACACGGGGTATTGGCGCCGTCGCCCCGGGATTGACCGGGCCGCGCGCCATACCGCCCTGCGGCAGGCACCTTGCGAACAGCGGATGCCCCTGCATCGCGTTGCTGCGGGCACCCAGTCACGCAATGCCGCGCCGCGCACGCGGGGCGGCGCCGAGTTCCGGCAACGATCCGGCTTGAGCGACGGCTGACAGCCCTTGGACCAAATCAGCCGTCGAAACCCCTCATTGGCCGCGCTTCAGGCTGGCTGGATGATTGCGCGCTTCGTTGCTTCTAAGCGGTCGTTCGCGAACTCACACAATCGGCCATGACCCGCCGCTCGGAAACCGGAGAGAGCTGTCACTGGCGGGGCAGCTCAACTTCGGAAGCTGTCGGTCCACCAGCGGAAGCGACTCGGCCTGAACAGCCCTCCTGGCGCAGACAGTTGAGCGCCAGCGGCGCGGCGAACAGCAGCCGGATGGCCATCAAGTAAGATCCGCTACAACAAGACCGCATTATGATGGGGGTGCACTACTTCGCGACTTGACCAAGTTCATTCTTGCACCCCGATCTGTAGCACTTCAAATTTCGTCGCATGGAACTTGCAAAAATATTGCGTCAGGCTCCGAAACGCAATACAAATTAGTTACCATCGGACTCATCTGAACGAATTTCCAACCAGCCAATGTAGTCAAGGTGCCTATAGTAGTCATCATAATCCATGCCGTAGCCAAACAGCCAGTAGTCGTCGATACCCTTCCGCGCCATCTCGTCACGCGACAGCTGAAGATCAAATCCGATAAAATCGGCCCTGCCTACCTCGCTATATTTTCTTAGAAGCGCAGCAGACTTTACCGTCCCATATCCGCGCTCCTGTACATATTTGGTCAGCATCTCGAGAGTTCTCCCGGAGTCAACCAAGTCATCAACGATCAGCGCAAGACTCCTATTTCCAGAAGGGCCGGAAATGTTTCCGTAGTCTATAGAGAACTCCTTGGCTTGTCGCTGGGCATGCGTTGCTGTTGCTTTAATGAAAAAGACACCGCAGGATATGTTGTTCCGCTCAAGTTCGCCAACCAAGGCATCACATACTTTTCTCGCCCCATTCAGAACACAGATAACGGTCAAGCTCTTTGCGTTTTCTTGCTCTAGCCAATCGATTATCTCAGCCGACATCCGCTTGATGCAGCTCTCAATATCGGACTGCGTCAAAATCTCCGGGGACTGTGCAACACGCGCACGCCGCCGGGCGTCTGCCAGAGGCTTGAGCATCACCTTCTTCGAGAAATCGTGCAGCCGCTCGCCAAGAATAACTAGAAATACAATTGCAAGCAAATAGGCGACGCCCTTGCCACTAGCCAAATCAAAACTTGCCCTAAAAAGCACAAAAACATAACCAGCGCAAATAGCCAGATAGACGAACTGATAGACACCAGTAACCATTTCGGATGATGATGACAAGTATTTTTCTAGCGCCTCCTTGAAGCTCGACCGAGTCGCTCGTCCGCGCTTGCCGTCCTCTATTTCTGTAGTTAGTCCGATCTTAAAGCCTCTCAGGCGCACAGCCTCCAATCTTGACGCCCTATTGACAGCGATCATTAACATTCTTTCATAGTATCGATCAAGTACAAACACAACAGATATATAGAAGGCTAACAGTCCGAGCGCAACCAGGACAAGTTCCTCTAAGTGCCCATTCGTTGGATCAAGTTTTAATACTCCAGCTGCTGCGACCAAGAAGATAGAAAATGCAGAAGCAGCGAGAATTCTAAGCTTCAATAGATACCCATCAAACCTAGCAATTGTATGCCTCGCTTCCTTCCATTCTGAAACCAAGATATCGTTCATCACTCTTATGCCCATTGTTTATTGGCCCGAACGCATGTCCATATACGGCTTGCTGATCGCGGTCGTGTGCTTACTCGTGGGGCGCGTTTTGAAACCAAGAATTCTCAAGACGCGAACCTATGTTAGTTTAACCTGCCTGATGCCAATCAGATAGCCTTTTTGGCATAGCTACTTGCACCAAGAAGGTGCCTTTTGGATGGGCGAGAATGCAACGAGAGATTGCAATGCTCTTTGCCTGGGTCAGAGACGCGGACTTCGGCGCTTGCGAATGGCAATTTCGGCAGTGGTGACTGTTTTGGATCCAGCAGCCTACGGCCAATGCCATTAAGTTAGCCGCATACGCTTTATACAACAATGACTTAGGGTATAATCCTTCGATCGCAATGTTGACTCTGAGAATGACCATGACATTGCAAAGCCCGTGCCATCTTCGCCTAACTCGGCGAGTTTCTTCACTCCGACGCCTTTGCCAAGCTGGCGCGCGTCTCGCCCACCGCCTTCGTGCGCGAACGTAAGCTTCCGCTGCCGCGACTGGTGGCCTTCCTGCTCAACGCGCCGCGCAGCGGCCTGCAGTCCGAACTCGATGCCTTCTTTGATCATGCCCTGGACACGGACGCCTCCAGGCCGCTGACCAAGAGCGCGCTGTGCCAGGCTCGCCGGCAACTGCAGCCGGCCGCACTGCGCGCGCTGCTGAGCCACAGCGCCGACGTGTTCACTGCGCACACGCAGGCGCAGCCTTGGCATGGCCGTCGGGTGCTGGCCGTCGATGGCACCACCTTGCGGGTGCCGAAGGTGCCCGAATGCGCGTCGTTCTTCGGTGGCATGCACATGGCGACGGGCGGGTTCCGGCCGCTGGCGAGGGCTTCGGGCTTGTTCGACGTTGCCCGCGGCGCCTTTGTCGATGCGCGGATCGGCCGATATGACGAGGACGAGCGTTCGCTCGCACGCGAGCATCTGCCGCAAATGGGCGCCGGGGATCTGCTGCTGATGGACCGTGGCTATCCTGCCCGTGAGTTCTTTCATGCACTGATCCGCCGGGGCACCGACTTCTGTGCCCGCATCAGCGATGCGAGCTGGTCCGCGGTGGCGCGGTTCGCCGATGGCGACTTGGACGACGCCGTCGTCGATCTCGGCGAAGCCGGCGCGCCCTTGCCGCTTCGCCTGCTGCGTCTGGACCGGCCCGGCGGCGAGCCGCTGATCCTGGCGACGACCGTCCTCGATCGCGCAGTGATACGCCGAGACTTCGAGCAACTGTACCGAACCCGATGGTGCATAGAGGAAGGATTCAAGCTGATCAAGGCGCGCCTGCAGGTCGAGAACTGGAGCGGCTTGCTTCCGCACACCGTCGAACAGGATTTCTACGCCAATCTGCTGCGCGCCAACTGCGCCGCGGTGATCGCCTGCGAGGTTCGGCCGGAGGAGGCCTGCGTCGATCCCGAGCGCGGACTCGATCGGCGCGGATGGCGACAGCGGCTCAATCGCAGCCGGGTGATCAAGAGCCTGCGTCACTTCCTGCCACGGATTTTGCTCGGCATCGCGCTCGATTCGGTGATCGAACGTCTGCTGGAGCGCCTGCGCGCGCCCGGCGCCATCGAGTGCACACGGCCCGATCGCCATGCCGCTCGCCGCTCAGGTGTGCGCATCGCCGATTTCCACTGGGCGTACAAGGCGGCCTGACCTTAAGTTAATGGCATTGAGCCTACGGCTCGCATTCGATGCGTTGGGCGAAGGCGACGCTGTCCTACATTCGGACGAAGAATCTGCGAGCCGTGTAAGTACTGCTCGGTCATTTCAAGCTTGGGCCGGCAGTGCGCCATCTCGTCGGCTTCGAGGTCGACGATGACCTGGGCTCTCAGAGAAAATGGTGATCTGACTTCGCGTTGGCTGCCCGCCATCAGCCATTAAATCGACCGTCGGCCATTTCGGCACGTTGCCCAAGCGGCACCATCGGGCGAGGCTGTAGGAGCACGTCTTGACCGCTGTCACGCTTAGCTAAATTGTCGGATTTTGAACTCATGCAGATGTTATTTTCTGGTTCTCTAGCAGAATTGCTTGACAATCGTCCTGCAGCTATCGGCAATGATGCAGACTTTCAGGTCTTACGGGATGGACGGCTCCTCCGGCGGAGGCCCAGGCCGAGAGCCAAGCATGCCCGCGGGCGGCTGCTCAACTCGTACACCTGCCGCACGAGCCCGAGAGACTCATGCGGCAACTTCGGGTCGAATTGCGACCGACACCTCGTCGAATTCATCGCCCAAAAGCCGCCGCTGGAGCTTCGCTGCCCGCAAGCTGCCGCTCCCTCATGAGTCCTCCCGATCGATAGCCAGCGGTCACCCCAGAAATACAGAACCCCGTTGCCGCGGATTCTGGCGACTGATCCTTGTCAGAGCGGCACGGGGACTCGTTACTTGTGTGCCGGGACCGCCCACTGTCTGAACTCATGGTGCGCGGGTGGCCAGGTACGCAGCGATTGCAGCCATATCGTCCACGGTCAATTTCTGAATCACCGGCTTCATCAACGCGGCAGCTTCGCCGGCGCGCGCGCCGCTCTGGATATCGTAGGGTTGCGGCACCACATAGCTCGGTGAGCGTCCGGCAATCGGCGGAATCGCTGCCGCACCCTTCAAGTCCGGGCCATGGCAAGCGGCACACGGGGTGGTCTTGCCGCCACCGCCATCGACAACCAGCACTTCGCCTTTCCTGACACTGCCCACCGGCGCGTAAGTGATGAAGAAGTCGCGGGTTTGGGTCAAGGTGTCGCCCGCCGTGCTGCCGGGCACGCGGCGGATGGTGCCGTCGTCGGATTCTAGTTTGAAGCCTGGCGGATTGACCGGATAGGCCCAAGTGGGCCCTTACTCGGCCGCGTGCACAGGGTTTGCGATCGCAAGCACCAACGCCCATGGCAGCAGATACCTGGATGAACGAACGGACGATTACATGCCCGATTCCGCCCACGCCATCTTTTCCGTGCCACCAAGCAAGGAGGGCATGGTGGACACCTCAATTCAACGGCACACGGCCCGACCGGCGCCATAGCCAATTCGCGACCGACGACACCCTCGGCCAGATTTCAGGATGCCCTATCCTCGGCTTCATTCCCTGCGCATGACCCTGCTCGCAGCAGACGGGGCACGGAATGCCCGGCACGGTCTCATTCGAACAGCCACTCCAGGGCGCGTCGGGCCGGAGCGGGGTTCATGTTCGCCATCGTAAGGCGGCCATTCAGGAAGATCCGGCGGGCCGACTCCCGGCGGGGCCTCCACCGTCCAAGCGGGGCCGGCTGCGATCCCCTATCGCTCGCCCTGCCGACGACGCTGCACCGCAATTCCGCCTCGTCTCGATCCGCCACATGCCCGCGTGAGCAGGCGTCGACATCGCCCGGAATGCCTGTTGCTCGCCACTGACTTCGCCCGCCAGCCCACTTGCGACCTGACCCGCTTCGCGTAATGATCCTGCCTGACAATCGGCACGGAGATGGCATGCTGCGAAAGGCGGTACTCGAAGATGTGGATGCACTGGTGTCCCTCGAGAATCACTGCTTCGTCAGCGACCGCCTTGCCCGGCGCAACTTCCGCTACATGCTGACCCGCGCCAACGCCTCGGTGCTGGTCGATGTCGACGGCGACCGGATGCGGGCCTACGTGCTGCTGCTCTACTCCAACGCCTGTTCGATGGCGCGGCTGTATTCGATCGCGGTCGACCCGGGCTTCAGCGGCCAGGGGCTCGGCAGCGCACTGATCGAGGCGGCCGAGCGCGAGGCGCTGGAGCACGACTGCGTCTCGATGCGGCTCGAGATCCGAAAGGACAATGCCGCTTCGCTGGCGCTGTTCGCGCGCCACGGCTACCGCCAATTCACCGAGGTGCTGCGCTACTACGAAGACCAGATGGATGCGTTGCGCTTCGAGAAGCATCTGGTCCCGCAGTCGCGGCCCGAGCTGCGCAAGGTGCCGTTCTACCGCCAGACGCTCGACTTCACCTGCGGACCGTCGTCGCTGATGATGGCGATGAAGACGCTGGACCCCGACCTGGAACTGTCGCGCAAGCTGGAACTGCGGATCTGGCGCGAGGCGACGACGGTGTTCATGACCTCCGGCCACGGCGGCTGCGGGCCATACGGCCTCGCCCTGTCGGCCTGGCGGCGCGGCTTCGAGCTGGCGATCCACGTCAATGACGACGGCGTCTTTCTCGGCGATTCGGTACGCAGCGCCGAGAAGAAGGAGGTGATGCGGCTGGTGCAGGAGGATTTCCTCGACGAACTGGCCGAGTTGCCGATCCCGATCGAGCACGGCGCCCTCGACGTCGGCGACCTGCAGGCCAAGTTCGACGCCGGCGGCATGCTGCTGGTGCTGATCAGCTCCTACGCGATCTACCGCGAACGCTTTCCCCACTGGGTCGTCGTCACTGGCTTCGACGAGCGCTTCATCTACATCCACGATCCGTTGGTGCAGTACGAGAAGGGCGAAGCGCTCGCCGACTCGCTGCACATGCCGGTGCCGCGGCGCCTGTTCCAGCGCATGGTGCGCTACGGCAAGGCCGGCCAGAAGGCGGTGCTGGTCCTGCGCCGGCGGGCACACGCCGGAGACTGAGGAGAGAATCTCATGGCCGACCATGTGGTGCTGGTCGAGAACAGGGCCGACTGGAAGCCCGGTTTTCCGGACATGCAGGTGATCGCGGCCAAGGACTATCTGGCCAAGCCGGAGTACTCGCGGGCGCGCAACCTGCGCGTGCTCAACCTGTGCCGCAGCTACCGCTATCTGTCGGTCGGCTATTACTGTTCGCTGCTCGCCGAGGCGCGGGGCCACCGGGTGATTCCGAGCGTACGCACGATCAACGACCTGTCGCGCCGCTCGATCTACAGCCTCGACATCGAGGATCTCGACGAACGGGTGCAGAAAACCCTGGGCGTGCCGTCGCCGGGCTTCACCGCCACCGCGATGGAACTGGACGTGTTCTTCGGACAGTGTGCGGTCAAGGGCCTGCAGGATCTCGCGCGCCAATTGTTCGAGACCTTCCGCTCGCCGCTGTTGAAAGTCGAGTTCCGGCTGCAGGGCAAGTGGCGCATCGCCGGCCTGCGCGCACTGGCACTCAACACGCTCGCAGCCGACCAGCAGGAAGCCTTCGTCGCCGCGTTGAACACCTACCTCAGCAAGCGCTGGCGCCAGAGCCGGCCGAAGGAGAGCGGCCATCGCTACGACCTGGCGATCCTGTGCAATCCGGACGAGGTGATGCCGCCGTCCAATGCGCGCGCACTGCAGCACTTCGTCAGGACGGGGCGCGAGTGCGGCGTCAATGTCGAGCTGATCGGCAAGCGGGATTACGGCCGGCTGGCGGAATTCGACGCCCTGTTCATCCGCGAGACCACCGGCATCGATCACTACACCTACCAGTTCGCGAAGAAGGCGGAAGCCGAGGGGCTGGTGGTGATCGACGACCCGGATTCGATCCTACGCTGCACCAACAAGGTCTATCTGGCCGAACTCCTGCGTGCGCGGCGGGTCCGCACGCCGTTGACCGAGATCGTCCGGCGCGACAACCTCGACGGCCTGGAGGCGCGTATCCCCTACCCGATCGTGCTCAAGATCCCGGACGGCTCGTTCTCGCGCGGCGTGTTCAAGGTGGCCAATCGCACCGAGCTGATGGAGACGGCGGCCCGGCTGTTCAAGAGTTCGGATCTGATCCTCGCCCAGGAATTCATGTACACGCCGTTCGACTGGCGCATCGGCATCATGAACAAGGTGCCGATCTTCGCCGCCCAGTACTTCATGTCGAAGAAGCACTGGCAGATCGTCAACCACAAGGGCGACGGCCGTTTCTCGGAAGGCGGCTTCAAGACCTTCGCGGTGGAAGACGCGCCGGTGGAGGTGGTGCGCACCGCGCTGAAGGCGGCGGGACTGATCGGCTCCGGGCTCTACGGCGTGGATCTCAAGCAGACCGACAAGGGCGTGGTCGTGATCGAGGTGAACGACAACCCGAACATCGATGCCGGCGTCGAGGACGTGGTGTTGAAAGACAAGCTGTACACCACGGTGATCGAGGATTTCGTCTGGCGCCTCGACCGCAAGCGGAGCCGACGCTGAAGTGCCGGCTTGCGCCAGCCGGCGGGCTGCGGTCTGCGCCGGCGCGCCACAGGCCGAGCACGCGCCGCTGCGCGAGTCGCCCGAACCGGCGATAATCGCGCCATGCCACATGACCAACTGAGCGAGCGCACGCTGGCGCTCGCATGCGAGCTGATCGCTCGCCCGTCCGTCAGCCCGCAGGACGCGGGTTGCCTCGAGCTGATCGGCGAACGCCTGGGCGCGCTAGGCTTCACGCTGGAACGAGTCGACCGCGGCGGCACTTCGAACCTGTGGGCGAGGCGCGGCCAGGCGGCACCGATCGTCTGTTTCGCCGGCCATACCGATGTCGTGCCGACCGGCCCGCTCGCGCAGTGGCAGTCCGATCCGTTCGTGCCGAGCCGCCGGGACGGCATGCTCTACGGCCGTGGCGCCGCGGACATGAAGACCTCGCTGGCCGCCTTCGTCACCGCGATCGAGGACTATGTCGCCGCCGAGCCCGACCACGCCGGATCGATCGCACTGCTGCTGACCAGTGACGAGGAAGGTCCGGCGACCGACGGCACGGTGTGCGTCGTCGACCTGCTCGAGGCGCGCGGCGAGCGCCTCGACTACTGCATCGTCGGCGAACCGACCTCGTCCACGACGCTCGGTGACACCATCAAGAACGGCCGACGGGGCAGCCTTTCCGGACGCTTGCTGGTGCGCGGCGTGCAAGGTCACATCGCCTACCCCCAGCTCGCCCGCAACCCGATCCATCAACTCGCGCCAGCGCTGGCGGAGCTGGCCGAGCGGGTCTGGGACGAGGGCGGCGAATACTTCCCGCCGACCAGCTGGCAGGTGTCGAACATCCATGCCGGCACTGGTGCCAACAACGTGATCCCGGGCGAGGTCGAGCTGCTGTTCAACTTCCGCTTCGCCCCGGTGCAGACCGTGGATGGCCTGAAGGCGGCGGTGCACCAGACCCTGGATCGCCATGGCCTCGACTACCAGCTCGACTGGTCGCTGTCGGGCATGCCCTTCCTGACCCCGCGCGGCACCCTGGTCGGCGCGATCTCCGCGGCGATCCGCGACACCACCGGCGTCGACACCGAGCTATCCACCAGCGGCGGCACCTCGGACGGGCGCTTCATCGCCCGCATCTGCGAGCAGGTCGTCGAGTTCGGCCCGGTCAATGCGAGCATCCACAAGATCGACGAGTGCGTCGCGCTCGACGCGATCGCGCCGCTCGCCCGAATCTACCGCGACACCCTTGACCGGCTGCTCGGCAGCCGGAATTCCGCCGGAGAGCATCCATGAGCGACCCTGCGGCCGAACTGTCGGCCGGCCCTCACGACCACGACCACGGCGAATTCGAGGGTGGCCCGGTCGGCGAACTGGTGACCCTGCGAGACTGGCTGCGCTATGCGCTGACCCGATTCAACCGTGCGGGCATCTTCTGCGGCCACGGCCTGCTCGACCCGTTCGACGAGGCGGTCTATCTGCTGACCCATGCATTGACTATCCCGTCCGACCGCCTGGAACTGTTCCTCGACGCCTGCATCACATCGGAGGAACGCCCGGCCCTGCTCGAACGGGTCGAGCGTCGTGCCGACGACCGGGTGCCGGCGGCCTACCTCACCGGAGAAGCCTGGCTCGGCGCGTATTCGTTCCGGGTCGACCCCAGGGTGATCATTCCACGCTCGTTCTTCGCGCGCCTGCTCGAACAGCGGATGCGGGGCTGGATCGCCGAGCCCGACGAACTGACCTCGGCGCTCGATTTATGCACTGGCTCAGGCTGTCTCGCCGTGCTGATGGCCCACGCCTTTCCCCATGCCCGGGTCACCGCCGCCGACCTGTCGCCGGACGCACTCGACGTCGCCGCCGAGAACATCGCCGACTATGGCCTCGACGGCACCATCGAGCTGATCGAATCCGATCTTTTCGGTGCGCTCCAGGGGCAGCGCTTCGACCTGATCATCTGCAACCCGCCCTACGTCACCCGCGACTCGATGGAGACCCTGCCGGCCGAGTATCTGCATGAGCCGGCAATTGCCCTGGAAGCCGGCGAGGATGGGCTCGATCTGGTGCGCCGCCTGCTCGCCGAGGCTGCCGACCACCTCAACGCCGGGGGTGTCCTCGCCGTAGAAGTGGGTCACAATCGGCCGCTGGTCGAAGCCGCCTTTCCGCAACTTCCCTTGACGTGGATCGGTACCGACGAGGGCGAAGACAAGATATTCTTGCTCAGGCGGGAGCAACTGACCGACGCAGCCTGAGGGGCGCCGGCCTGCATGCAGGCCGGCAACGGAGAACGGAATCAATGGCAAACGAACGCCCGATCCTGCTGGTGGAAGACAACCCGGACGACGAGGCGCTGACCCTGCGGGCTTTCGGCAAGAACAAGATCAGCAACCCGGTGGTGGTTGCTCGCGACGGTGTCGAAGCGCTCGACTACCTGTTCGGTACCGGCGCCCATGCCGGTCGCGACACCTCGGTGATGCCGTCGGTAATCCTGCTGGATCTGAAGCTGCCTCGCATCGACGGCCTCGAGGTGCTGCGCCGCATTCGCGCCGGCGAACACACTTCGCTGCTGCCGGTGGTGGTGCTGACCACCTCGAAGGAGCAGCAGGACATCAGCGAGGCCTATCGCCTCGGCGCCAACAGCTACATCCGCAAGCCGGTGGATTTCGAGCGATTCATCCAGGCAGTCGGCCAGCTCGGGGTCTACTGGCTATCGCTCAACGAGCCGGCCAGCGGCATCTGAGGCACGAGCGGCGGCTACTCCCGCTCGTCGATCCAGGCCTGCTGGATCGCTTCGAGGATGCGCTCGCCGCAATGGCCGGGGTCGTCGTCGAAGGCCGGCAGCGCCAGCACCCAGTTCATCAGATCGACGAAATTGACCCGGGTCGGATCGACCTCGGGATGCGCCTCGTCGAGTTCGATCGCGATGTCGGTGACGTCGGTCCATTTCATCAGTGCTTGCCCTCGCTGACCATGTTGATGGTGTAACGCGGAATCTCGATCACCAGTTCCTGATCGGCCAGCCGGGCCTGGCAGGACAGGCGCGAGGTCGGCTCGAGGCCCCAGGCCTTGTCGAGCAGATCCTCCTCGTCCTCGTCGGCTTCGCCGAGGCTGCCGAACCCTTCCCGCACGATCACGTGACAGGTCGTGCAGGCACAGGATTTCTCGCAGGCGTGCTCGATCTCGATGCCGTTGGCCAGCAAGGCGTCGCACACGGTCTGCCCGGGGTCGGCTTCTATCACGCTGCCCTCCGGGCACAAGTCGACATGCGGCAATACGATGATCCGGGTCATCTGCGGGTCAAACCTCCAATTGATCGATCTTCTGCCCGGCCAGCGCCGAACGGATGCTCTTGTCCATGCGGGCCGCCGCGAAATCCTCGGTGCCCCGGTTGAGCGCGGTCAGCGCCTGCTTGATCTTGCCGACGTCGCTGCCGGCGACGGCCGCATCGAGCTCGCCGAGCAGGCCTTCGATCTTTTCCCGCGCAGCCGGCTCGAGCAGTTCGCCATCGGCTGCCAGGGCGTGGCGGGTGGCCTCCGCCAGCCGCTCGCCATCGACCTGCTGTTCGCGCAGAGCCCGGGCACCCATGTCGTCACCAGCGTGGTCGAAGCCGGATTTCAGCATCTCGGCAATCTCGTCGTCGGTCAGCCCGTACGAGGGCTTGACCGTCACGCTGGCCTCGACGCCGGACGACATCTCGCGGGCCGCGACCGACAACAGCCCGTCGGCATCGACCTGGAAGGTCACGCGGATGCGCGCCGCGCCGGCCACCATCGGCGGAATGCCGCGCAGTTCGAAGCGGGCCAGCGATCGGCAGTCGCTGACCAGTTCGCGCTCGCCCTGCACGACATGGAAGGCCATCGCGGTCTGGCCGTCCTTGTAGGTCGTGAATTCCTGCGCACGGGCCACCGGAATCGTCGAATTGCGCGGAATCACCTTCTCGGCGAGACCACCCATGGTCTCCAGCCCCAGCGACAGCGGGATCACATCGAGCAGCAGCCAGTCCTCGTCGGCGCTGCGGTTGCCGGCCAGCGCATTGGCCTGCTTGGCGGCCCCGAGTGCGACGACCTTGTCCGGATCGAGGTTGGTCAGCGGCTCCTGCCCGAAGAAATCGGCCACCGCCTTCTGCACGTGGGGCATTCGCGTGGCACCGCCGACCATCACCACGCCCTTGATGTCCTCGGCGCGCAATCCGGCGTCGCGCAGCGCCTTGCGCACCGGTGCGAGGGTCTTTCTGACCAGGTTGTCGGTGATCGACGCGAACTCGTCGCGCCCGACCGTCAGGTTCACTTCCTCGCCCGATCCGAGCTTGCAGACGATCGGCGCCTCGCTGGCGTGCGACAGCAACTCCTTGGCCTCCCGCGAGCGCGCCAGCAGGCGGCGCAGATCCTGGGCGCTCGGCGGTTGGATGCGCGCCTGGTCGAGGCTCCAGCAGAACAGCCGGTGATCGAAGTCGTCGCCGCCGAGGGCGGCGTCGCCATTCGTCGCGAGCACCTCGAACACGCCGCGCGTCAACCTCAGGATCGAGATGTCGAAGGTGCCGCCGCCAAGATCATAGACCGCGTAGACACCCTCGGCGGCATTGTCGAGGCCGTAGGCGATCGCGGCCGCGGTGGGTTCGTTGAGCAGCCGCAGCACGTTGAGCCCGGCGAGTCCGGCGGCGTCCTTGGTGGCCTGACGCTGGGCGTCGTCGAAATAGGCCGGCACGGTGATCACCGCGCCGGTCAGCTCACCGCCGAGGCTGGCCTCGGCGCGCTGCCGAAGGTTCTTCAGGATCTCGGCCGAGACCTCGACCGGACTCTTCGGCCCCTGTACCGTGCGCAGCCGCACCATGCCCGGGGCGTCGACGAAGTCATACGGCGTGGACTCGATATGGGTGACGTCCTTGAGACCCCGCCCCATGAAGCGCTTGACCGAGGTGATGGTGTTGCGCGGATCGATCGACTGGGCCTGCATCGCCTCGCGCCCGACCACCACGCCGCCGTCGGCCAGGTAGCGCACCACCGAGGGCAGCATCGCCCTGCCGTCGGCATCGTTGAGACAGACACTGATGCCGTTGCGCACGGTGGCGACCAGCGAGTTGGTGGTTCCGAGGTCGATGCCGACCGCCAGCCGGTGCTGGTGCGGTTCGGCGGACATGCCGGGTTCGGAAAGCTGCAGCAATGCCATCAGGACTCCAGCGCCGCGAGGGCTTCGTCGATTTCTTGATCCAGTTTCTCTAGGAACATCAGCCGGCGAACGGTCTCGGCTGCGGCGTCGAGATCGGGCCGATCGTCGAACAACACCGCCAGTTCGTCCTCGACCGTGAGTGCGGCGCTGCGCAGGCGGCGGTGCAGATGTTCGAGCTCATCGACGTCACCCGCCTGATGGGCTTCGGACACCGCCTCGCGCCATTCCATCTGCTCCATCAGGAACTCCGGCGACATCGCGGTATTGGTCTCGAGCGCCGCATCGACCCCCGCCAGATCCAGCAGATAGCGGGCCCGGGCGAGCGAGCGCCGCAGGGTCTGGAAACCCTCGTTGACCCGGGTCGCCCACTGCAGCGCCCGACGCCGCTCGGCGTCCGGCAGGTGGGCGTGGCGGTCCGGATGGACCTGTTGCTGCAACTGCAGGTAGCGTCGCTCCAGGGCCTCCCGGTCGATCCGGTAGCTGCGCGGAAGCTCGAACAGCGCGAAATAATCCTTGTGCAGGTCGATCGACATGCAGGCTCCTGCCGCGGGTCGGCCCGGCGCGCTCAGACGTTGAAGCTCTCGCCGCAGCCGCAAGCGTCCTTGACGTTCGGGTTGTTGAACCTGAAGCCCTCGTTGAGGCCCTCGCGCACGAAGTCGAGCTCGGTACCTTCGAGATACGGCAGGCTCTTCGGGTCTACCAGGATGGTCACGCCATGGCTTTCGAAAGTGAGATCCGAGTCGTCGCGCTGGTCCGCGAACTCGAGCTTGTAGGCCATGCCCGAACAACCCGAGGTGCGCACCCCGAGACGAATGCCGATGCCCTTGCCGCGCTTGGCAATGAAGTTGGACACGTGCTGCGCGGCACGTTCGCTCATCGTCACGCCCATCGTATTCACTCCGAGGTCTTCTTCTTGTAGTCGGCGACCGCCGCCTTGATCGCATCCTCGGCCAGGATCGAGCAATGGATCTTGACCGGGGGCAGCGCCAGTTCCTCGGCGATCTGGGTGTTCTTGATCTCCAGCGCCTGCTCGACGGTCTTGCCCTTGACCCACTCGGTCACCAGCGAACTCGAGGCGATCGCCGAGCCGCAGCCGTAGGTCTTGAACTTGGCGTCCTCGATGACACCGTCGGCGCCGACCTTGATCTGCAGCTTCATGACGTCGCCACAGGCCGGTGCGCCGACCATGCCGGTGCCGATGCCGGCTTCTTCCTTGGCGAAGGAACCGACGTTGCGGGGATTTTCGTAGTGGTCCAGAACTTTGTCGCTATATGCCATTTCGCTTCTCCTGCGGGTTCAGTGGGCAGCCCACTGCACGGTATTGAGGTCGACCCCCTCCTGCACCATCTCCCACAAGGGCGAGAGCTCGCGCAACTTGCCGATTTTGCGGTGCAACAGGTCAATCGTATAGTCGATTTCGTCTTCGGTGGTAAACCGTCCGATCGTGAAGCGGATCGAACTGTGGGCCAGTTCGTCGTTGCGCCCCAGCGCGCGCAGCACGTAGGACGGCTCCAGCGACGCCGAGGTACAGGCCGAACCCGACGAAACCGCCACGTCCTTGATCGCCATGATCAGCGATTCGCCTTCGACGTAGGCGAAGGAGATGTTCAGGTTGTGGGGCACCCGGTGCTCGAGATCGCCATTGACGTAGGTCGCCTCGATGCCCGACAGGCCTTCGAGCAGCCGGTCGCGCAGGGCGCGGATACGTTGGTTCTCGGCTGCCATCTCCTCGCGGGCGATGCGGAAGGCCTCGCCCATGCCGACGATCTGGTGGGTCGCCAGCGTGCCCGAGCGCAGCCCCCGCTCGTGGCCGCCGCCGTGCATCTGCGCCTCGAGCCTGACCCGCGGCTTGCGCCGCACGTAGAGCGCGCCGATACCCTTCGGCCCGTAGGTCTTGTGTGCCGAGAACGACATCAGATCGACCTTCAGCTCGCGCAGGTCGATATCGACCTTGCCGGTCGCCTGGGCGGCATCGACATGGAACACCACGCCCTTCTCGCGGCACAGCTCGCCGATCTCGGCGATCGGCTGGATCACGCCGATCTCGTTGTTCACGAACATCACCGAGACCAGGATGGTGTCCGGACGGATCGCGGCCTTCAGCACGTCGAGATCGATCAGGCCGTTCTCGAGCACGTCGAGATAGGTCACCTCGAAGCCGACGCGCTCCAGTTCGCGACAGGTATCGAGCACCGCCTTGTGTTCGGTCTTGACGGTGATCACGTGCTTGCCCTTGCCCTTGTAGAACTGGGCCGCACCCTTGATCGCCAGATTGTCGGATTCGGTCGCGCCGGAGGTCCAGATGATCTCCTTCGGATCCGCATTGACCAGCGCGGCGACCTCGGCGCGCGCATCCTCGACCGCCTTTTCGGTCTCCCAGCCATAGGCGTGGCTGCGCGAGGCCGGATTGCCGAAATGCTCGACCAGGTAAGGGATCATCTTCTCCGCCACCCTCGGGTCGACCGGCGTCGTGGCCGAGTAATCGAGGTAGATCGGGAATTTCAACATGTGGGTTCTCCGAAGCGTGTCATGCAATCGATTGGGTTGTTCTCAGGCGCTCACCGCCGCCAGGTTTCTGAGCTGGTTCACCGTTTCGGTGAAGGACGCGACGAATTCACCGACCTGCGTCGCCGTGGTCTCGCGTCCGAGGCTGACGCGGATCGCGCCGCGCGCGACGTCCGCATCCACGCCCATCGCGAGCAAGGTGTGCGAAGGCTCGGGATCGACGCTGGAGCAGGCCGAGCCGCTGGCGATGGCAAAGCCGGCGCGATCCATCTTGCCGACCAGGGTTTCGCCGTCAAGCTCCGGCAGGGCGAAGAAGCTGGTACCGGGCAGGCGCTCGGCACCGCGCGAGAAGACCGTCGCCCCGAGTTTCGACAGCGCCCATTCGAGATCGTCACGCAGCACCGCCATGCGCGCGGTGTCGTCCGCGAGGCGGGCGGTCGCCAGTTCGCAGGCCCGGCCGAAGCCGACGATGGCCGCGACGTTCTCGGTGCCCGAGCGCAGATTGCGCTCCTGGCCGCCGCCGGCGACGAGGGGTTCGAGGTCGACCCGCTTATCCACCACCAGCGCGCCGACCCCGATCGGCCCATAGACCTTGTGGGCCGACAGCGTCAGTCCATGCACACCCAGCGCGCGAAAATCCAGCGGCAGCTTGCCCAGCGCCTGCACCGCGTCGCAATGGAACAGTGCGCCGGCAACGCGGGCGCCCGAACCGAGTCGGGCGATGTCCTGCACCACGCCGGATTCGTTGTTGGCGAGCATCACCGAAACCAGTTGCGGCCGCTCGCCGAGCAGGGTCGACCAGGCCGTCTCGTCGATGCGCCCTTCGCCATCGACCGCAATTTCGGCGAACCGCCAACCCAGCCGGCGCAATTGCCTGGCCGGCTCGCGCACGCACGGGTGCTCGATCGCACTGACCGCCACCAGGCCCGGCTTCAGCCGTGCCGCCGCGCCCTTGATGAAGAGGTTGTTGGCTTCCGAGCCACCGCTGGTGAATATCACTTCGGTCGGGTGCGCGCCGACCGCAGCAGCGACCCGGCTACGGGCGTCGTCGATCGCACTGCGCGCCTGGCGCCCATACTCGTGCCGGCTCGACGCATTGCCGAAGCGCGCATCGAGATATGGCAGCATCGCCTCGCGCACCTCGGGATCGAGCGGCGTCGTGGCGTTGTGATCGAGATAGACCGGCGCGAACATCGAGCAGTCCTCAGGCCGATGCGGTCGCCGTGCCGCCGGCACAGCGCTCGCCGCGTCTGTCCTGCACGACCGCCTGGTCGCTCGCGCGCTCGCGCTGCTGGCGCACCAAGTCACCGAGCCGCACCGAATGCAGGTACTCGTACATGCGCTTGTTGAGGTTGGTCCACAAGTCGTGGGTCATGCAGCGATGCTCGTCGTGGCAATTCTGCTTGCCGCCGCACTGGGTCGCGTCGAGCGGCTCGTCGACCGCACGGATGATGTCGGCGACGGTGATGTCGAGATCGGCCTTGGCCAGGCAATAGCCACCGCCCGGGCCGCGCACGCTGTTCACCAGCTTGTGGCGGCGCAGCTTGCCGAACAGCTGCTCGAG
>JAGRFY010000190.1:0-1010 GCA_020445765.1 Rhodocyclaceae bacterium
CGATCAGCGGGATGCCGAGCACCAGCGCGACGAAGGCGATCCAGCCGGCGTCGCGCAGGCGTTCGGCCGGGGTCATGGCGGGATGGGCGAACACGACTGCGCTCATCGCACGACCCTCCTTTCGCTTCGCGACATCCTTCCCAGGGGAGGCATCGCATGCCCTTCGGGCGGTCGGGCGGACATGCTCATCACACCTTCTCCACTTCGGGGCGGCCGAGCAGGCCCGAGGGGCGCAGCATCAGCACCAGGCAGAGAATGCCGAAGGTCGCCACGTCCTTGTACTCGGCCCACAGGTAGGCCGCCCAGAACGACTCGATCAGGCCGATCAGCAGGCCGCCCAGCATCGCGCCCGGCAGCGAGCCGATGCCGCCCAGCACCGCCGCGGTGAAGGCCTTGATGCCGGCCAGGAAGCCGATGAAGAAATCGACCACGCCGTAGTAGACGGTGACCATTACGCCGGCCACCGCGGCCAGGGCCGCGCCGAGCATGAAGGTCAGCGATATCGTGCGGTCCACATTGACCCCGAGCAGCGCCGCCATCGTGCGGTCCTGCTCGCAGGAGCGCTGCTGCCGGCCGAACGCGGTGTGGGTGATCATCCAGGTGAAGGCCACCATCAGCACCACCGTGGTGACGATGATCAGCAGCTGGCTCCAGCCGATCTGCACGGTGAAGTCCGGCGTCTGCCACAGTTCGATGCCGCCCTCGATCACCGGCGGGATCGGCTTGACCCGGGCGCCCTGGGTGAGCTGCACGGTGTTCTGCAGGAAGATCGACATGCCGATCGCCGAGATCAGCGGCGCCAGCCGGGTCGAGCCCCGCAGCGGCCGGTAGGCCACGCGCTCGACCGCCCAGCCGTAGGCCGAGGTGAAGAACATCGACACCACCAGCACGAACATCAGCGCCAGCGGGATCGAGCTGACGTCGGCGGCGGCGAGCAGCGTGAAGCAGGTGACCGCGATGAAGGCGCTCACCATGAAGATGTCGCCGTGGGCGAAGTTGATCATGCCGAT
>JAGRFY010000190.1:1031-4726 GCA_020445765.1 Rhodocyclaceae bacterium
CCATCGTGTAGCCGATCGCGATCAGGCCGTACATGGCGCCGAGCGTCAGCCCGTTGATCAGTTGCTGTAGTGCGTAGGCCACGGAAACCCCCTCGCATGGCGTACCGGTGCCGTCGCCGCGGGCGCGACGGACCGGGGTGCGTTCAGGATCAGGATGCGCGGGTGCCGCAGCGGCCCGCGGCAAGGTCCGCCACCCGCCGGGGCGGGCGGGTGGCGACGGCCGTCAGCGGGCGTAGTCGTACTGGCCGCCCTGCCACTGGTAGACGACGAAACCCGGAGCCTTCTGGTCGCCCTTGGCGTCGAACGACAGGTTGCCGATCACGGTGTCGAAGCTGCCCTCGCGCATCGCCTTCTGCAAGGCGTCGTAGTCGGTGCTGCCGGCTGCGGTGGCGGCCTGCTCGAACAGTTGCATCGCGGCGTAGGCGTACAGCACGTAGCCTTCGGGCTCGATCTTGGCGGCGCGGAACTTCTCGACCACCGGCGCCGCCGAGGCGTTCTTGCGCGGGTCGGGCGAGAACGTGAACAGCACCTTGTCGGCGGCCGGGCCGGCCGCGGTGACCAGCTCGGAGTTGGTCATCGTGTCGCCGCCCATCACCGTCAGGTCGAGGCCGGCCTGCTGCGCCTGGCGCAGGATCAGCGCGACCTCGGTGTGGTAGCCGCCATAGGCCATCACCTCGACGCCGTCGCGCTTGAGCTTGGTCACCAGGCCGGAATAGTCCTTTTCACCGGCGGTGATCGATTCGCGCAGCGCCGGCTCGGCGCCGCGGGCCGTCATCGCCTTGGCGATCTCGTCGGCGAGGCCCTTGCCGTAGGCGCTCTTGTCGTCCACCACGGCGATCTTCTTGCCCTTGAAATGGTCGGCCAGATAGGTGCCCGCGACCATGCCCTGCTGGTCGTCGCGGCCCATGATGCGGAAGATGTTCTCGAGGCCGCGCTCGGTCACCTGCGGGTTCGTCGACACCGTGGCCATCGGGATGTCGGCCTCGTAATAGACGTCCGAGGCCGGAATCGTCGAACTCGAGCACCAGTGCCCGTGCATGAAGACGATCTCCTTGTTCACCATGGTGTTGGCCACCGACACCGCCTGCTTGGGGTCGCAGGCATCGTCGCCGACTTCGAGCACCAGCTTTTCGCCGAGCACGCCGCCGCGGGCGTTGATGTCGGCGATCGCCATCTCGGCACCCTTGCGGATCTGGTCACCGGCCGAGGCGTACTGGCCGCTCATCGGGCCGGCGATCGCCACCGGCAGTTCGGCCAGCGCCGGCTGCGAGGCCAGTCCGAGCGCAGCCAGGGCGGCGGCGAGCAGGGTCTTGTTCATCGGGTATCTCCTCCTTGGAACGGGTCGGTCGTCGATGACCGACGGATTATTGTGTGGTTGGTGACGCCGGCATCGAGCTTACATCCAAGCCCGGGTCGGGCGACATTCGGGTTGTCCGCGGCGGGCACGACTCAGCCGCCCATCGCCATCAGGCTGGCGTTGCCGCCGGCGGCGGTGGTGTTGATCGTCAGCGTGCGTTCATGGACCAGCCGGGAGACGTCGTAGTGGGGCGTCGGCCGCAGCAGCGCGACCAGTGCGCCTTCGCGAGCGGCCAGCCGTCGCCGCCAGTCGTCGGCGACGTCGTCGCTGCCGTCGAACAGCAGGGCATCGATCGGCTGATCGCACCAGTCGGCGGCGCAATCGACGCGGGCCCGCACGTCGGGTGGCAGTTCTCCGAGCAGCGCGGCGCATGCCTCGGCGGCCGGCCACAGCAGGCGGTTGCCGCTGGCCAGTGCGACGATCAGCTGCTGCAGCAGGCCGGCCCGGTCGGCCGCAAGGCCGGCCAGCAGCCCGCGCGGTACGAAGCCCAGGCGGTTGTCCTCGCCGGTCGGCCCCGGCAGCGTCAGCGTGCGCCCGGCCAGGGCGGCCGCCTTGGCCACATCGGCGGCATCGCGCAGGCGCGCCAGGGCGTCGCCGTCGAGCCCGGCACGGCCGGCGGTGTCGAGCCAGCCGAGCAGGGCCTCGAGGGCCGGCTGCGCGCTCGCCGGCCCGACCGTGCGCGCGCCGTCGGCCAGCACCGGCCCCGGGCTGCTGCGCAGCAGGCGGTGCAGGTAGAGCGGGCCGCCGGCCTTCGGGCCGGTGCCGGACAGGCCCTCGCCGCCGAAAGGCTGCACGCCGACCACCGCGCCGATGATGCTGCGATTGACGTAGAGGTTGCCGACCCTGGCCGTCGCCGCCACCCGCGCCACGGTTTCGTCGATGCGCGACTGCACGCCCATCGTCAGGCCGTAGCCGGTGTCGTTGATGCGCTCGACCAGCGCGTCGAGGGTGCCGGCGGCGAAGCGCAGCACGTGCAGGATCGGGCCGAACTGCTCGCGACCGAGCTGGGCGAAATCCTTCAGTTCGACGATCGTCGGCGCGACAAAGCTGCCCTTGCGGCAGGCCTCGGGCAGCGGGCGGCGGGTAACCCGGGCGCCGGCCGCCCGCATCGCGGCGACATGCCGCTCGAGGCCGTCGCGGGCCTCGTCGTCGATCACCGGGCCGACGTCGGTGCGCACGTCGGCCGGATCGCCGATGCGCAATTCAATGAGGGCGCCGCGCAGCATCTCGAGCACGTCGTCGGCGATCTCCTGCTGCAGGCACAGCAGCCGCAGCGCCGAGCAGCGCTGGCCGGCCGAGTCGAAGCTCGAGACCAGGACATCGGCCACCACCTGTTCGGGCAGCGCCGTCGAATCGACGATCATCGCGTTCTGGCCGCCGGTCTCGGCGATCAGTGGCACGTCGCCGCCGTGCTCGGCGAGGCGCCGGTTGATCAGCTGCGCGACTTCGGTCGAGCCGGTGAACAGTACGCCGCGCACCCGCGGATCGGCCACCAATGCGGCGCCGACGATCTCGCCGCGGCCCGGCAGCAGTTGCAGGACGTCGGCGGGGATGCCGGCGCGGTGCAGCAGCCGTACCGCCTCGGCCGCGATCAGCGGCGTCTGCTCGGCCGGCTTGGCCAGCACCGGGTTGCCGGCCGCCAGCGCGGCGGCCACCTGGCCGGTGAAGATTGCCAGCGGGAAGTTCCACGGGCTGATGCAGGCCACCGGGCCGAGCGGCGCGTGGCTGGCGGCGTCGAAGTCGTGTGCGCGCGCCGCGTAGTAGCGGCAGAAATCCACCGCCTCGCGCACTTCGGCGACCGCATTGCCCCAGCTCTTGCCGGCCTCGCGCACCGCCAGCGCGATCAACGGTCGGGCTTCGGCTTCGATCAGGTCGGCGGCGTTGGCCAGGCAGGCGCAGCGTTCGGCCGCCGGCGTCGCCGCCCAGGCCGCTGCAGCCGCGGCGGCGCGGTCGAGGGCCGCGGCCACCTCGGTGGCGCCGGCCTCGGCGACATGGCCGACCACGTCGTCGGCGTCGGCCGGGTTGGTCACCGCCAGCAGGGTGCCGATCGCCGGCGTCGGGCCGTCGGCGCGGGCGACGAAATGCGTCGCGCGGCTGCCGGCCAGCGCGTCGGCGATCTGCCGGCGCTCGTGCTCGCTCGCCAGGTCGTGGCCGGCGGCGTTGGCACGCTCGGCGCCGTAGAGCGCGCGCGGCAACGGGATGCGCGGATGCGGGTTGCCGCCGAGTGCGGCGGCCTGCTCGACCGGATCGGCGACCAGTTCGGCGACCGGCACGCGCTCGTCGACGATGCGATTGACGAAGCTCGAATTGGCACCGTTCTCGAGCAGCCGGCGCACCA
>JAGRFY010000191.1 GCA_020445765.1 Rhodocyclaceae bacterium
GCAGCATGATGGGCATCGTGCCGCCGCGCCACGGCCGCATCCTGGTGCGTGGCGACGACATGTCGCGCCAGCCGACCTACCGCATCGCCCAGCGCGGCATCGCCTACGTGCCGGAAGGGCGCGGCATCTTTCCCAACCTGACGGTTCGCGAAAACCTCATGATGGCCGCACGCCCCGGGGTCGACGGCAACTGCGAGTGGACCTTCGACCGCGTCATGGCGACCTTCCCGCGTTTGTCCGAGCGCCTCGCCAACGGCGGCGGCCAGCTCTCCGGCGGCGAGCAGCAGATGCTGACGATCGGCCGCGCGCTGATGACCAACCCGAGCCTGCTGATCCTCGACGAGGCCACCGAGGGCCTGGCACCGCTGGTCGCGCTGGAGATCTGGATGATCGTGCGCCACATCTGCGCCTCGAACATCGCGACCGTCATCGTCGACAAGAACTACGCGGCACTGACCGAGGTTGCCGACCGGGCCGTCGTGCTGGTCAAGGGCCGGGTCGCCTATCACGGCAGTTCCGCCGAGTTGCGCGGACGCCCCGAAACCATCCGACAGTACCTTGGACTGTAGCCGTGTCGATCGCTTCGTCGCCGCCGGGGGTCTCTCGGCGGCGCGCCGTCCGCCTCGACCTTTATGGAGAGCCCATCGCATGAACACGATCAAGCCCATCATGGAACGCCACCACGAACACTGCGATATGCTGTTCGCGGATGCCGAGCATGCCGCCGACGAGGGGGACTGGAAGGCCTGCGGGGCGCAACTCGCACGATTCATCGAAGCCATGGAAGCGCACTTTCGAGCGGAAGAAGAACTGCTGTTCCCGGCTTTCGAGCAGAGCACCGGCATGAGCGGAGGCCCGACCGAGGTCATGCGGACCGAACACCGGCAGATGCGCGAACTGTTTGCCAGCCTGACGGCGGCGGTGGCAACGACGTCGGGTGACGACTATTTCGGCGCGAGCGACACATTGGCGATTCTGATGGAGCAGCACAACCGCAAGGAGGAGGGCATCCTCTACCCAATGTGCGACGATCGCATCGACGATCGCGAACGCCTGGCCGGGCAACTACAGCAGCACGTGGGGGCGGTGGCGTGACTCGCCAGCACCTGCTGGACGTCCGCTGGCAGTCGCCGCCGCTACCCTTCGAGATGGCGCTCGATGCCCTCGATGAACTGTCGGACGCGGATGAGCTGGTGCTGCTGATCCATCGCGAACCAGGACCGCTCTACGCCTATCTGGTGCAGAACGGCTTCGCCTACCGGACGGAGGCAGTCGACGACGGCACCTTCCGCATCCTGATACGACGCGAGGCATCGTGAAAGAGCTGCTCACCTTCGAGCAGGCACCGCCCTTCAGCGTGCCCCTGCGCTTCCTGCTGACCGCGGTCCCGTTCGGCATGGCCGCCGGTCTGCTCATCGCCTTCTCGGGTGACGCCCTGGCGACGCGATGGTCCCGCGAAAGCCTCGCGATCACCCACTTGATGACGGTTGGCTTCATGCTGCAGGCGATGTGCGGCGCGCTGATGCAGCTGACGCCGGTGGCGATCGGCGCCAATCTGCCCCGCCCACGACTGCTGGCCTGGCTCGTCCATCCGCCGATGACCCTCGGCGGCGTCTGCCTGGTCGTCGGACTGCTGCAGCATGATCCGACCCTGCTGGCCGCCGGCGGCCTCGCCGTCGCGCTGTCGGCGCTGCTGCTGGCGGTCGCCGCGTTGACGGCGCTGACGCGGGCGCCGGCCCGCAATCATTCGCGACAGGCGATGCGCATCGCCCTGGTGGGCCTCGCGCTGACGGTGCTCCTCGGGCTGGCGCTCGCACTGGCGCGAGCCGGCTTCGTCCTGCCGGCAGCGCTGGTGTCGGTCGGTGCCCATCTGCGCGCCGGCTGGCTGATCTGGGGCCTCACCCTGCTGTGTGCCGCCAGCTTCATGGTGGTGCCGATGTTCCAGATGACCCCGTCCTACCCCGCACCGTTCCAGAAGTGGTTCCCGCCGCTGCTCGCGGCAGCAGCCCTGGTTTCCGCCGGCGGCCTTGCGGGGCAGGGCGGGGACATCCTGCTGTGCATGCTCGTCGCCGGCTTCGCCGGACTGACGCTGCGGCTGCAGCAGCGGCGCCGGCGTCCTCGCACCGACGCCAGCTTCGCTTTCTGGCGCGTCGCGCTGGCGAGCACGATCCTGGCCTCGCTACTGGCCCCGGCACTGGCCTGGCTGGCCGATCCGACCCGCGCCGAGGTGCTTCTCGGCGCGCTGGTGCTGATCGGCGGATTCGATTCGGTGATCTGCGCGATGATCTACAAGATCGTCCCGTTCCTGGTCTGGCTTCACCTGAATCGGGCAGGCGGCGAACAACTGCTGATGCATCAGGTCATTCCGGAGTCGATCATGCGTCTTCACCTTCGCGTACACGCGACTGCCTTGGCATCCGCCTTGCTCACGCCGTGGTGGCCGACCTGCGCGGTGGCGGCCGGCCTGATGCTGTTTGCAGGCCATCTGCTCCAGGCCATTGCCCTGGCCAATGGGCTGCGCCGGTATCGGCAGTGCCGCGGGACGGTGCAAGTGCCGGCGTGAGCGTGGGCTGCGGGCCCTCGCAGGGCAGGGGTGAAGCGGACGCCATCGTTCCGAAGCGTTCAGCCCGGCCTCACGGACGGGTGGCGAAACCGCCCCGACGGCAGGATTCGGCCGCCGCGTGATCGTGTCGCGACATGGGACTGCCCGATCGCGCGGACGAGGCGGTACCGGCGACGAGCCGAGGGTCACGCCATTCGGCCGGAAGCCTGGCGCTTGCGGGCCGCGATTGCGATACTGTACGGCCTGCCGTGGGCTTGTACTATCCGATCGATTTGCGAGGCTGTCGGTGCCTGCGCGATCGAGGTTGGGCGCCCCCCGGGGCAGGGCGAACCGTTTGGAGGGT
>JAGRFY010000192.1 GCA_020445765.1 Rhodocyclaceae bacterium
GTCGGCCCTGCGAAATCCTGCAAACCCGCACTACGTCTGACTTTCATCGACCATTTGCAGCCCGAAATCCCCGAGAAACTGCTGTAATGCTGCCGATACCTGAGAGTTTTCGGAGCGATTAACCTTGGCCACCGACGATTTTTTTCGCGCCCGTCTCGACCAGATGATCGACCTGCGGCACCCGCTCGCGGTGCTTGCCCGTCGCATGCCGTGGAGTCAGATCGAAGCAGCCTTGGCTCCGGCCTTTGCGCGCAAGGACGGCAGTGGTGAGGCGGTGGAGGTCGATGATCTTTTCGGCCCGACGCTGGCCGTTGCCGGCGCGGGCGTGAGCGCGGCCGGGAGGCCGCGCCTGTCGATCCGGTTGATGGCTTCGCTGCTCTACCTCAAGCACGCCTTCAACCTGAGCGACGAGGCGGTAGCGGAGCGCTGGGCTGAGAATGTCGTCTGGCAATACTTCAGTGGTCAGGAATACTACGAGCCGAGAAAGCCGTGCGATGCGACCCAGATTGGTCGCTTTCGGACGGCGATCGGCGAGGCCGGCGTCGAGGAACTGCTCAAGGCGACGATCGATACCGCAGTCGAAACCAAGGCCATCCGGCCGAGCGAGTTCGAACGGGTCATCGTCGATTCCACGGTGCAGGAGAAGGCCATCGCCCACCCGGTCGACTCGCGCCTGCTCGAGATTGCACGAGGCAAGCTCGTCAGCGCGGCCAAGCGTGCCGGTATCGCGCTCAAGCAGACCTTTGCCCGCGAGGGCAAGGAACTGCGTCGGCGCGCCGGTGGCTACGGCCATGCCAAGCAGTTCCGGCGCCTGCGCAAGGTCGTCAAACGCCAGCGCACGATCCTGGGCATCCTGTTGCGCGAAGTCGAACGCAAACGTACGCTGGCGAGGACCGATTCGGCAGCGACGCTGTTTCGCCTGGACACGATCGTCGAGCGCGCCACACGGCTGCATCGTCAGCGCCCAAAGGACAAGAACAAGCTCTATGCCCTGCACGCGCCGGAAGTCGAATGCATCGGCAAGGGAAAGGCGCGACGGCCCTACGAATTCGGTGTCAAGGCGAGCATCGCCGTCACCCACAAGAGCGGGCTGATCATCGGCGCCCGCACCTTTCCGGGCAACCCTTACGATGGCCACGTGCTGTCGGCCCAACTCGAACAGACCGGGATCCTGCTCGAAGACATCGGGCGCAAGCCCAAGCAGGTGTTCGTCGACCTGGGCTATCGCGGAGTCGATGCGGACAACCCCGACGTCGAGATCCTGCACCGGGGCAAGTACAAGTCGATGGACAAGCAACGGCGGCGCTGGCTCAAGCGGCGCCAGGCGGTGGAACCCGCGATCGGCCACCTCAAGGCGGATCACCGCATGGATCGTTGTTGGCTCGCCGGCAGCATCGGCGACGCGTTGCACGCGGTGCTGTGTGCGGCCGGCTTCAACCTGCGCTGGCTGATGCGGGCGATCTCCCGTTTGTTGGCAAAGCCGCTTTCTTGGGCCTCGATTCTGGCGGCGCTGACGGTCGTGCGGTCATGGATCGGGGCTGCGCTCGCCGACTTGCGTCGCATGACGCTGCCCTTGTCGGCTGCGCGGTAGCTCGGCAATGCGGCCCACGGATGAAAACCGGGCAGTCGGTGGCGCGAACTGAATTTCGCAGGGCCGACTATGATGGTGAATCAGGAGGCCTGTCGGCATGAAAAGGAGCCGAGCGCGCCGTGCGCGGCGGCAGCTGGAACAACGAGCCCAGGAGGCTGCGTTCCGCCTACCGCAACAGGAGGCACCGCAACGAGCGCAACGACAATCTTGGCTTCCGCTTCGCCCTGAGCTCGATGAGGAGCCCGGCCCGGAGGGGCCGGCCGTCATGGACCAGACGGGCCCTCCTGCCGATCCGGCGCTGCCGGTCGGCGAACTGCAAGGCGCCCGGGGTGCTGGTAGCGGCGGCGTGAGGCCGTGCGCGAACGCTCCCCGGGTGGCCGTCCCGCCAGGTGGGGCGGGACGATGAGCACAGCGATTCGCCAGTCCGCCGCCGCCGAGCCTTGGCCGCCGGAAGCGCAGCGCTGGCCGCCCGCCTTTCCACCACCCTGGGCCGGCGCCTTCGGTGACGATCCGCACGGCCTGTGGGCCGATGCGACGATTTTCGACGTGGTGCAACGCTTTCGCTGGATCGAACCGGGGGAGTTCTGGATGGGCTCGCCGGCGGACGAGGCGGAGCGCGATGATGACGAGGGGCCGCGCCATCGGGTGCGGCTGACGCAAGGTTTCTGGCTGGCGGATACCGCATGTTCGCAGGCGCTGTGGCAGGCGGTGACGGGGGAGAACCCGAGCGATTTCAGGGACGACCCACAGAACCCTGTCAATTGGGTGAGCTGGTACGACGTGCAGAGCTTTCTCGAACGGGTCAGTGGTAGCCTGGCAGCTGCGCGGGCGGAGCTGCCGAGCGAGGCCGAGTGGGAATACGCGTGCCGGGCTGGCACCGAGTCGGTGTTCAGTTGGGGCAACGCTATCGAACCGCGGCAGGCGAACTACGATGGGGATTATGCATACGCCGGTGGAGCGACTGGTGAGTCTCGAGGGCGCGCGGTACCGGTGAAGTTCTTTGAGCCCAATGGCTGGGGCCTGTACCAGATGCACGGCAACGTGTGGGAGTGGTGCGCGGACTATCGGGGCGAGTACCGGGACGAGGCCTGCGTTGACCCGCGGGGACCGGATGGAGCCGTGCGCGCTGTGCGCGGCGGCAGCTGGATCTTCCTGCCCGGAGGGCTGCGTTCCGCCTCCCGCGACGGTAGGCTCGGCGTCGAATGCCTCCACTTTCTCGGCTTCCGCTTCGCCCTGAGGTCCAGCGGCTCGGAGGCGGGCGCGGAGCGCCCAAAGCAAGCGCCGCCCACGCCGGACGCGTGAGTGGCTTGGCGGTGCCGCCGGAGGCGGCGCCGCGGGCTCAGCCGCCGGCCAGTCGCAGGCGTTGATCCAGCTCGGCCAGCCGACGCGGCGTGCCGATGTCGAGCCAGGCGCCGTCGTACGCCTCGCCGGAGACCCGGCCCTGGTCCATCGCGGCGCGCAGCATTGGTCCGAGGGGCGTCTTGGCACCGTCCTCGAGATCCGCGAAGAGTTCCGGCCGATAGACGCCGATGCCGGCGAAGGTGCGCTTTGGGTTGCCGTGCTGGTCGAGGCGGCCTGAGGCGTCGAGGTGGAAGTCGCCGTCCGGGTGGTGGTCCGGGTTCGGGGCCATCACCAGGTGGGCGAGATCCTCACCGTTGGCCAGCCGCGCCGGTGGCTCGTGCAGGCGGGCAAGGTCGTAGTCGCAGAAGATGTCGCCGTTCACCACCAGGAAGGGGGCGTCGCCGAGCAGCGGCAGTGCGCGGCGGATGCCGCCGGCAGTCTCCAGCGCCTCGGCCTCAGCGGAGTAGCGGATCGACACGCCGAACAACTTGCCGTCGCCCAGCGCGCGTTCGATCATCTGGCCAAGGTGGGCGTGGTTCACCACCAGTTCGGTGAAGCCGGCGGTGCGCAGCCGTTCGATGTGCCAGACGATCAGCGGCTTGCCGCCGGCCGACAGCAGCGGCTTGGGATAGGCGTCGGTCAGCGGGCGCATCCGTTCGCCGCGCCCGGCTGCCAGGATCATCGCGCGCATTTCCATCAGAAGGTGTAGCCGACCTGTCGTTCGATCGGGTCGAGCCGATCGAGCAGCCGCATGAGCGGCTTCAGTTCGATGTAGCGCTCGCAGGCGCGACGCAGGTAGTCCATCACCAGCGGCATGTCGTCCAGATAGTTCTGCTTGCCGTCACGGTGACACAGTCGGGCGAAAATGCCCAGCACCTTGATGTGGCGCTGCACCCCCATCCATTCGAAGTCGCGATGGAAGTCCGGGAAGTCGTCACGCACCGGCAGCCCGAGCTTGCGCGCCGCTTCCCAGTAGCGGGCCAAGAGGTCGAGCACGAAGTCCTCCTCCCAGCGGATGTAGGCGTCCTTCAGAAGCGACACCAGGTCGTAGCTGATCGGGCCATAGACGGCATCCTGGAAGTCGAGGATGCCGGGGTTCGGCACCGCCAGCATCAGGTTGCGGCTGTGGTAGTCGCGATGGACGAAGACCTGGGGCTCGGCGAGATTGACGGCGAGAATGCGCTCGAACACCCGGTCGAGGGCGTTGCGGGCGTCGTCGTCGAGGGTGATCGCCTTGTGGCGGCCGATGTACCACTCGGGAAACAGCTCGAGCTCCCGGCGCAGCAATTCGCGGGAATATTCCGGCAGCACGCCTGGGCGGCTGGCGGCCTGGAGCGCGACCAGCGAACCCAGCGCCTCGGCATAGAGTTCGTGGGCGTTGTCGGCGGTCAGCGCGTCGAGGTAGGTGGTCGAGCCGAGATCGGACAGCAGCAGGAAGCCCTGGTCCAGATCCTGGTCGATGACCTCGGGCACATGCACGCCGGCGTCGCCGAAGAGCTGGGCGATGCGGACGAAGGGGCGGCAGTCCTCCTTGTCCGGTGGCGCGTCCATGACGATCAGCGTGCTGCCGTCGTCCTTGTACTGGACGCGGAAGTAACGGCGAAAGCTGGCGTCGGCCGAGGCGGTCTCGAGGGTGAAGCCGCGCTCCGGCGCGCGTGCCGCGAGCCACTCCTGAATCTGCAGTAGGCGTTGCACCCGGGTGCCCCCTGTCCATCGTGTAGAATCGCCGGATTTTACAAGCTTCGCCCGCGTCCGCAGTGTCCCGTGACGCGGCGCCCCGATGGAGTCGTCCTTGCCGCCCATGCGTCGGTTCCCGTTGCTGTGTTCGCTGCTGATGCTGACGGGACCACTCCCGGTGGCGGCTGCCGACGGGGAGGCCGGGCTGCCGACCGAGGTCGAGGCCGACCGGGTCAGTGGCCGCACCGAGACCGAGCTGGTGGCCGAGGGCGATGCCCGCCTGCGCCAGGGTGAGCTGCAACTGCGTGCCGATCGCCTGGTCTATC
>JAGRFY010000049.1 GCA_020445765.1 Rhodocyclaceae bacterium
CCAGGAACGCCAGCGCCAGCGCGCTGGCCACCAATCCGGTGAAAGCCTTGACGAACATCTTCAATCCTCCTCGCCGACGACCCGCCGTTCGAGCCAGCGGGCACAGGCCAGCAGGCGCGCGTCGCCGCCACGATAGCCGACCAGTTGCAGGCCCAGCGGCAAACCGTTGGCGCCGTGCATCAGCGGCAGGTTCAGGGCCGGCATCCCGGCCAGGGTCCATAGCGTGCAAAAACCCGGGTCCCCGGTGCTGCCGCAGCCCGCCGGCGCGGTGCCCGGTGCTGCCGGCGTCAGGATCGCGTCATACTCCGAGCGCAGCTCCTCGAGGCCGGCCACGACCGCGGCGATGCGATCGATGGCGTCGGCGTAGTCGACCGCAGCCACCGCCCGCCCGCGCTCGATCTGGCTGCGCAGGCTCGCCGACATCGACCCGCCGCCACGCTCGTATTCGTGACGGTAATGGCGGGCGATATCGGCCTCCATGATGCTTGCATGCCAGCGCCAGGCGTCGTCGAACTGGGCGGGCAGGCGCACTTCCTCGACCGCATCGCCGAGCAGCGTCTGAAGCTCGTCGAAGGCCTCTCGGGTATCGGCGTCGGCCCGCTCCCAGTAGGCGGTGCGCACCAGCGCGAACCTCGGCGGCATCGGCAGGGGCCGCGCCCAGCCGGCGTGCAGCCGCAACGGTGCCTGCGGACGCGTCGCCGGATCGCCGTCGTCGCAGCCGGCCAGCGCGTCGACCAGCAGCGCCACGTCTTCGAGCCGGGCGGCGAAGACCCCGAGTTGGTCGAGCACCGGCGACTGGCGCAGCACCCCGGTGCGCGGCAGCAGGCCGAAGCTCGGCTTGAACCCGACCACGCCGCAGAACGCGGCCGGACGAATGACGCTGCCATTGGTCTGGGTACCGAGCGCCAACGGCACCATGCCGGCTGCCACCGCTGCCGCCGATCCGCTCGACGAACCGCCGGGCGTATGGCTCAGCTCATGGGGATTGCGGGTTGGTCCGGGGGCATAGGTGGCCAACTCGGTGGTCACGGTCTTGCCCATGATCACCGCACCGGCCTGGCGCAGGCGCGTCACCACCACCGCATCGCGCTGCGGACGCCGGCCGGCGTGGATCGGCGTGCCGAGTTCGGTCGGCAGGTCGGCCGTGTCGATGATGTCCTTGATGCCGACCGGCAGCCCGTGCAGCGGACCCGGCTCGCCACCGCAGCGTCGGTACTCGTCGCAGGCCCTGGCCTGGCGCAACACCAGTTCGGGATCGATCGTCGCCCAGGCGCGCACCTCGCCTTCGACCTGCTCGACCCGGGCGAGGCAGGCCCGGGCGAGCTCTTCGGCGCCGATGCGGCCGTCGCGCATGGCCGCCAGCAAACCGGCCGCACCGTCCCGCCGATCGACCTCGGCCTGTCGCATGTCGCCCATCGTCACTCCCGGCTCAGTAGCCATAGAACAGATCCGGCAGCCAGGTCACCAGCCCCGGGAACACGTACACCATGACGATCGACAGGATCACCATGCCGAGGAACGGGAAGCAGCCCTTGAAGATCTCCCAGAGCTGCACCTGGGGCGGCGCCACCCCCTTCAGATAGTAGGCCGACATCGCCATCGGCGGGGTCAGGAACGAGGTCTGCAGGTTGAGCGCGACCAGGATGCCGAACATCATCGGGTCGACGTTGAAGTGCGGCAGCAAGGGCAGGAAGATCGGCACGAAGATGATGATGATCTCGCTCCACTCCAGCGGCCAGCCGAGCAGGAAGATGATCAGCTGCGACAGGATCAGGAAGGTCAGAGGCGACAGGTCGAGACCGAGCACGAACTCCTTGATCAGGCCTTCGCCGCCGAGATACGAAAAGACCGACGAGAAGGTCCACGAGCCGACGAACAGCCAGCACACCATCGCCGAGGTGCGGGCGGTCAGGAACACCGCCTCCTTCATCCGTCCCCAGGTCAGCGCCCGGTAGATCAGCGCCAGCATCAAACCGCCAAGGGCGCCGATCGCGGCGGCCTCGCTCGGCGTCGCCAGACCGAACAGGATCGCCCCGAGCACCGACAGGATCAGCACCGTCAGCGGCACGAAGGACTTGACCAGCATCACCACGACCTGCAGCAGCGGGATGTCGGTCTCGCTCCTGGGCAGCTTCGGCGCGAGCTTGGGATTGAGTGCCGCGCGGCCCACGACATAGACGATGTAGAGGCCGGCCAGCAGGAATCCCGGCAGCATCGCCGCGGCGTAGAGCTTGACCACGCTCACCGCGGCGGTCGCGCCATAGACGATCAGCATGATCGACGGCGGGATCAGGATGCCCAGCGTGCCGCCGGCGCAGATCACGCCAGCCGACAGCTTCTGGTCGTAGCCGGCCTTCAGCATCGCCGGAAAGGCGAGCAGGCCCATCAGCGTGACCACCGCCCCGACAATGCCGGTGGCGGTCGCGAACAGGGCACAGGTGGCCAGCGCCGCCACCGCCATCGAGCCCGGGATGGCACGAAATGCCACCTGCATCGAATAGAACAGCCGATCGAGGATGTTCGCCCGCTCGATGATGTAGCCCATGAACAGGAACAGCGGCACCGCAGTCAGCACGTCATTGTTCATGACGCTGAAGGTGTTCTGGGTCAGCAGGTAGAACACGCGGCTCTCGAAGATCTCCTGCCCCGGCCGGAAGTAGGCGTAATAGCCGAAGCCCACCCCCATCGCCATCAGCGTGAAGGCCACCGGGAAGCCGAGCATGATGATGATGATGAAACTGCCCAGCATCAGCAGTGCGATTTCTGGATCGCTCATGAGCCGGCTCCGCGACGGGTGTTTTCGGGCATGCCCATGGCCTTGAGTTCGAGCGCCGCCTGCTCCATTTCCTCGACGTCGTGCAGTTGCGCCGGCCAGCGTCCGTCACGCAGGCACAGGATGCAGCGGATCACCTGGGCGACGCCCTGGATCCACAGCATGATGCCGGCCAGCGGAATCAGCGCCTTGAGCTGGTAGATCGGTACGCCAGCCGGGCTGTTCACGCTGACTTCCTTCAGGCGCCATGCGTCGGAAGCGTAGTCCCAGCCGGCGAAGATCAGTGCCGTGATCCCGGGAAAGAAGAAGATGAAGTAGAGCACCAGTTCGATGCCGGCCTGCCAGCGTGGCGGCCACAGCCGGTAGAGCATGTCGGCGCGCACATGGGCGTTGCGCGACAGGGCGTAGGCGCCGGACATCAGGAACAGCGCGCCGTACAGGATGTAGCTCATGTCGAAGGCCCAGGTGGTGGGGCTGTTCAGCACGTAGCGCACGAACACCTCGTAGGAGGTGCCGAGGGTCAGGATGACGATGCACCACGCAAACGCGTGGCCCACCGCCATGCTGAACTGGTCGATCGCCAGCAGGAAGCGATTCAGCATACGGACCTCTCCTGCCCCGCGACGGGGGCACGATCGGCGCGACGCTGCCGATCATCGGGGCAGTCGGCGCGCGCCTGGGGGCTCGCCCGAGAAACCGCCGGGACGCCCCGTCGTCTCGACCCCCGGGGCCGGGCCGCACCCGGCCCGGCCCTTGGGGACGCTCAGAAGCCCAGCGGGCCGTGGATGTGCTCGTAGCCCTTCTTGTAGTCGGCTTCGTTGAAGAAGTGGTAGTACGCGACCCGCTTGGACCAGGCGCGCTGCGAGTCGACCACCTTCTTGAAGAACGGGTCTTCGTCCGAGAGCCGCTTGGTGACCGCGTCCCAGGCCTTCAACTGGGCATCGAAGACGCTCGCCGGCGTGCGCAAGACCTTGACACCGGCGCCGATCAGTTCCTGCAGGTCCTTCGAGTAGTTTTCGTAGGCGGTCCAGGTGTTGGCCGAACTCGCCGCCTCCGCCGAATAGCGCAGGATCGCCTGGAGATCGGGCGCCAGCGAATCGAAGAGCTTGCGGTTGAAGACGATCTCGAAGAACTCCATCGCCTGGTGGTAGGAGCCCATCATGTAGTTCTTGGCCACGTCCTGGGCGCCGAAGCGGCGGTCCGAGGTTGGGTTGTTGAACTCGAAGGCCTCGATCACGCCACGCTCCATTGCCGGCACGATCTCGCCGCCGGGCAACTGCGTGACCCGCAGTCCCATTTCCTGCATGACGTCGGCGGCAAGGCCCACCGTGCGGTACTTCAGGCCCTTCATGTCGTCCGCGCTGGTGACCGGCTTCTTGAACCAGCCCAGCGGCTGGGTCGGCATCGGCATGCAGAAGAAGCCGACGACATTCAGTTCAAGCTTCTTCAGCAGCTCCTGGTAAAGCTCGTAGCCGCCGCCGCGATAGATCCAGGCCAGCGTCTGCTCGGCATTGCAGCCGTTGATCGGTCCGGAGCCGAACAGGGACGCCACCTTCGACTTGCCGTACCAGTACACCGGCACATGGTGGCCGGCGTCGATCACGCCCTTGTTGACCGCATCCATGACCTCGAACGGCTTGACCACCGACCCGGCCACCAGATAGTCGATGCGCAGGCGGCCGCCGGCCATGTCGTTGACCCGCGTCACGTACTCCTGGGCAAATTCGTTGAAGATGTCCTTGGCGCCCCAAGCCCCCTGCATCTTGATTGAGATAGGCGAGGGGGTGACCGCGACGCTGGGTGCCCTCTGCGCCGGAGCGACAGTAGCCTCCGGCTTTGGATCCGGCTGCGGTGGCGGCGCAGGCGCGGCTTCTTCTTTGCTACATCCATAAAGTCCAGCAAGAGCAAGGCCACCAGCAACGCCCCCCAAGAAGCGCCTCCTGCTAGCTGGCGCCTTAGGCAGCGCTACTTCCGAACGAGCGTCTCGTCCTTCCGAACTCCCTCGATTGACTTCAACGGGCTTATTCGCGCTCATGGTGTCTCCTCCATGTGTGCGTCCGACGCGGCCGGACTACCCGCCGTCACAACTATTTGTGGCGGCGATTTCGGGACACCCTTGGCTGGCTCGGATACCCCTGAATTCGTTGATCGTCTGATTCTGGAACAAGACCTCGACGCCGGTCCATAAGGGTTAGCAGCAGGTTCTCGACGCGAAACGGCGCCAGTCGGCGATGTGCGAGCGCAGCATCCGCGGGCATGGGCTGCTTTCAGGTCGGACAGCGGACTCGGTGCTACGATTCCCGACGGGGGCCTCGCAGCCCCGCCCATCCGTGCCGATCGATTCCCTCGGAGACAGTCATGATCAAGGTCAGCGTGTTCTACCGCAACGAGCCGGGTGCCCGGTTCGACTTCGACTACTACACCACCAAGCACCTGCCGCTGGTGCGCGACAAGCTCGGCACGGCGCTGACCGGCATCGCCGCCGACAAGGGGATTGCCGGCGGCGCGCCGGGGTCGGCACCGATCTACGTCGCGATCGCACACCTCTACTTCGAATCGGTCGAATCGTTTCAGTCCGCCTTCAACCCGGCAGCGGAGGCGATTCTCGGCGACATCCCCAACTACACCGACCTTCAGCCCGACCTGCAGATCAGTGAGGTCGCGGTCAATGCCAGCCGCAGCGAAAAGGGCGAGATGCGCATCCACGGCCACTGAGGCGGCACTGGCCGGCGCCGGGCGGCCTCAGTCGAGGCCGTCGCCGCTGCGCCAGATTTCGCTGACGATCCCCATGGCGGCGGCGATCGGCGCTTCTCCGCTGCGCTCGGGTCGACACATCAGCCCCAGTTCGGCCGGCACCGAGACCGCGTCGGCGATCACCACACCCTCGGCATGGGCCGCACGCAGCGCGAGCGAATCGCGGGCCAGCGCGAGCGCCACGCCCGAGCGCACCAGATCCATCATCGACGGCTCCAGGTCCACCCGCGCGACCACCCGCTGCTCGACGCCCTCGGCCGCGAAGATGCGCGCCAGCAGCCGCGAATGCACCGACTCCGGCGGCGTGCCGATCCATGGCAGGCGGGCCAGATCCCGCCAGCCCCGGCCCCGTACCTGAGCGGCCCAGCCCGGCGGTGCGACGACCCGATAGACGAACTCGGTCAGCGACACGACCTCGAAGCGGCGCCGCTGCTCCGCCATGCCCGGTGCGCCGAGCGCATAGGCGACATCGAGATTGCCGGCTTCGAGTTCGCGCGCGACTGCGCCGGACATGCCGTGCTGCAGCTCGAATGACAGGCCCGGATGACGCTCCACCAGCAGCCGCAGGAACGGACCCATGCGCAGGAATTCGGGATCGACGATGGTGCCAAGCCGCAGACGCCCGGTGACCGAGCCCACCAGTCCGGTCGCGGCAGCGCGGAATTCGGCGGCGGCATTGAGCGCGCGCTCGGCCGCGGGCAGCAGCTTGTGGCCGGCCTCGGTCAGGCGCATGCCCCGCGGCATGCGCTCGAACAGCTTGACGCCGATCGCTTCCTGCAATTTCTTCAGTTGCAGGCTCAAGGCCGGCTGCGTCACGAACATGCGTTCCGCAGCGCGGGTCAGGTTGCCCTCACGGGCCACCGTGACGAAGGCACGAATCCCCGAATAATCCATCTGATATTAGTTTTTGAAATAACGCAATCAAGAATAACTCATTGGACCCGACTCTTCGGATGGTTTTCAATGGAATTCATCGCCACCACCATCATCCGACGAGGAACGAGACATGAGCCTTACTTACACCAGCGCGCCCGACACCATCGGTCACTGGATCGACAACGAAGCTCGGACCGGCGGTGGCCGCAGCCAGCCGGTATTCGATCCGGCCCTCGGCCGGGTCGCGCGTCAGGTGACGCTGGCGACCGAGGCCGAGGTCAATGCCGCCGTCGCCAGCGCTGCCGCCGCGCAACCGGCCTGGGCGGGGACGGCACCGCAGAAGCGCGCCCGCGTGCTGTTCAAGATGCGGGACCTGGTCGAGCGCCACACCGACGACCTCGCGCGACTGATCACCCGCGAGCACGGCAAGACCTTTCCGGATGCCCAGGGCGAGGTCCAGCGCGGGCTCGAAGTGATCGAGTTCGCCTCCGGCATTCCGCAACTGCTCAAGGGCCAGCATTCCGACAACGTCGGTGGCGGCATCAGCAACTGGAGCCAGCGCCATGCGCTGGGCGTCACGGCGGGCATCACGCCGTTCAATTTCCCGTTCATGGTGCCGATGTGGATGGCGCCGGTGGCGATCGCCTGCGGCAACAGCTTCATCCTCAAGCCGTCCGAGCGCGATCCGTCGCCGTCGCTGCTCGCCGCCGAACTGTTTCGCGAGGCCGGGCTGCCGGCCGGCGTGTTCAACGTCGTGCAGGGCGACAAGCTGGCGGTGGACACACTGCTCAATCACCGCGACGTGCAGGCCGTCAGCTTCGTCGGCTCGACCCCGATCGCCCACTACATCTACGAGACCGCAGCCCGCAACGGCAAGCGCGCCCAGGCCCTGGGCGGCGCCAAGAACCACATGGTGGTNNGTGGTGATGCCCGATGCCGACCTCGACCAGGCCGCCGATGCCTTGATCGGTGCCGCCTACGGTTCCGCCGGTGAACGCTGCATGGCGATTTCGGTGGCCGTGGCAGTCGGCGACATCGCCGACATCCTGGTGGACAAGGTGGCGACCCGTGCACGGGCGCTCAACATCGCCGACGGCGAGGCGGCCGGCGCCGACATGGGTCCGGTGGTCACCGCCGACGCCAAGCAACGCATCGAAGGCTACATCGCCTCCGGCGTCGAACAGGGCGCGACACTGGTGATGGACGGCCGCGGTCTGGTGGTGGCGGGCCGCGAGCAGGGATACTTCCTCGGCGCCTCGCTGTTCGACCACGTCACGCCGCAGATGAAGATCTACCAGGAGGAGATCTTCGGCCCGGTGCTGTGCGTGGTTCGGGTCGACACCTTTGCCGAGGCGGTCGAACTGGTCAATGCCCACGCCTTCGGCAACGGCGTTGCCTGCTACACCCGCGACGGCCGCACGGCGCAGGAGTTCGCCCAGAAGATCCAGATCGGCATGGTCGGCATCAACGTGCCGATCCCGGTGCCGATGGCCTGGCACTCCTTTGGCGGCTGGAAGCAGAGCCTGTTCGGCGACCACCACAGCTACGGCGAGGAAGGCGTGCGCTTCTACACCCGCTACAAGAGCGTGATGCAGCGCTGGCCGGACAGCGGCTCGAAGGGGCCCGAGTTCGTGATGCCGGTGAACTGAACCGGCCCTACCGGCGGGCACCGACCCGCCGATCCGCGACGAGACCGGGCACCGGTCGGGCAAGGACCCGACGGCCCGCGCTCGTCCGCGGCCAGCCGTGCCGGCTTCGACCGGCGCCAAGGGCCCCCGCGGCCAAAACCAGTGAGACCAGGCTAACCCATGAAAGACTTCGGTGAATTCGACTATGTCATCGTCGGCGGCGGCGCCGCCGGCTGCGTCCTCGCCAACCGGCTGTCGGCCGATCCCGACGTCAGCGTGCTGCTGCTCGAGGCCGGCAACGACGAGAAATGGATCTGGACCAGGATTCCGGTCGGCTACCTCTACTGCATCAACAATCCCCGCACCGACTGGTGCTACAAGACCGAGCCCGAGGCCGGGCTGAACGGCCGCAGCATCATATACGCGCGCGGCAAGGGCCTCGGCGGATCGACCCTGATCAATGCGATGCTCTACCTGCGCGGGCAGGCCCGCGACTACGACGAGTGGGCCGAATTGTCGGGCGACGATGGCTGGAGCTGGCAGTCGGTGCTGCCGCTGTTCAAGGGCGTCGAGGACAGTTGGCGCGGCGGCGACGCGCACCACGGCAGCGGCGGCGAATGGCGCGTCGAACAGCAGCGCCTGCGCTGGGACATCCTCGACCGCTTCGCCGAAGCCACCGCCGAGGCCGGCATTCCGATGACCGACGACTTCAATCGCGGCAACAACCTCGGCGTCAGCCAGTTCGAGGTCAATCAGCGACGCGGCACCCGCTGGAGCGCCGCACGCGGCTTCCTCGACCCGGTGCGCCAGCGGCCCAACCTCGCCATCGTCACCGGCGCCATGTCCGATCGCCTGCAGATCGACGGCCGGCAGGTGAAAGGCATCGTCTTCCGCCAAGGCAACCAGGAGTGCATCGCCCGCGCCCGCATCGAGACCGTTCTGGCCGCCGGCTCGCTCGGCTCGCCGGCGATCCTCCAGCGCTCGGGCATCGGCGACGGCACCACCCTGCAAGCGCTTGGCATTCCCCTCGCCCACGAGTTGCCGGGGGTCGGCGGCAATCTTCAGGATCACCTACAGTTGCGCAGCATCTTCAAGGTCAGTGGCATCAAGACGCTCAACCAGCAGGCCAACAGCCTGTGGGGCAAGGCGATGATGGGACTCGAATATGCGCTGTTCCGCCGCGGCCCACTGACGATGGCACCGAGCCAGCTCGGCCTGTTCGCCCAGTCCGATCCGTCGGTCGGGAGCCCCGACCTGGAATATCACGTGCAACCGCTGTCGCTCGACAAGTTCGGCGATCCGGTGCACAAGTTTCCGGCCTTCACCGCGAGCGTCTGCGACCTGCGTCCGAAATCCCGCGGTCATGTCACCATTCGCGACCGCGATCCGGCCAGCGCACCCCGCATCGCGCCGATGTATCTGACCCACCCGGAAGACCGCGCCAAGGCCGCCAAGGCCATCCGCCTGACCCGCCGCATCGCTGCCCAGCCGGCATTGGCGCCCTACAAGCCGGTCGAGCACCTGCCCGGGCCGGGCTTCGAGACCGACGAGGACCTCGCGGTCGCCGCCGGCAACATCGGCACGACGATCTTTCATCCGGTCGGCACCTGCAAGATGGGCCGCAGCGACGATCCCCAGGCCGTCACCGACAGCCGCCTGCGGGTGCGCGGACTCGCCGGCCTTCGCGTCGTCGATGCCTCGATCATGCCGACCATCACCTCGGGCAACACCAGCTCGCCGACAGTGATGATCGCCGCCCGCGGCGCCGCGATGATCCGCGAGGACCGCAAGCGCGCCTGACCGCCCGGCACACCACGGAGGTTTCAAGAAGCGCACCGTCGTGCCGCTAATGCATCGTCACGACGCATTGACGGCTGGACAAGTGCGCCTGCTCCATCTGATCGTTCAGAACCTCCTGCTTGCACTCGGCTATGGCGCCCTCGGCTGGGCGGCCCTCTCCTTGAGCCTGCCACCGGGCTATTCCCTGCCCTTCTTTCCGGCCGCCGGACTGGCGCTGGGTGCCGTGCTCGCCCGCGGCAGGCAACTGCTGCCCGGCGTTGCGCTGGGATCGGCCATCGTCCAGTTGGTGGTCGGACGTGACGCCGGCTTGGACCCGGTGAGTCCGGCCGCTCTGGTCATGGTTCCGGCAACGGCGGCGCTGCAGGCGGCCGTTGGCGCTGCGCTGATGCGGCGGCTGGTCGGCTACCCGACTCCGCTCGACTCGCCCCGCGACATCGTCCGCTTCCTCGGCATCGTCGCCCCGCTCGGCTGCCTCGTCGCCGCCAGCCTCGCGGTCCCGACGCTGGCCGGGCTCGGCATGCTGTCAATGGAGAACCTGCCCATCCACTGGGCCGTCTGGTGGGTCGGCGACACCATCGGGGTGACGACCATGGCGCCGATCGTGCTGGCGTTCATCGGCTGGCCCCGCGAGGATTGGCGTCCGCGCGTGCTGACATTGGTGGTGCCGCTCGGCATCGCGAGCGTACTGCTGTTCACCACCCTGTGGCACCTGCGGACCAGCGATGCGATCCGTTCGGAGACCGAGTTCTCGCGTGCCGCTGCCAGTCTGGCCCACCAGCTCGAAAGCCGGCTGGAGAGCCAGATCGAGATGCTGCGCAGCGCCCAGCGCCTACTCTCTGTTTCCGGCAAGGTCAATCGCGACGAATGGCACGACTACGTCGTACCGTGGTTCGAGCGGCATCCCGGCACCTTGAACTTCACCTGGAATCCGCTCGTGCCCGCCGACGGCCGTGATGCCTTCGTCGCCTCGGTGCGCGCCGAGGGGTTTCCCGATTTCGACATTCTGGACCGGGCAGGGAACGGCCGTGTGGTCGTCGCCAATCGGCCGCGCCAGGGCATCTACCTCCCGATCACCTATGTCGAGCCATTTGCCGCGAACGGCAAGGTCTTCGGCCTCGACCCGCTGTCGGTGGACCACTCCGCCGCGGCGATCTGGGCGACGCTGGCCGACGGCCAGCCGCGCGCCACGCCGCCGTTCAGGCTGACCCAGGAGACCGGCGAACAAAAGGGTGTCGTCGTGTATCAGGGGGTCCGCAAGGAGCTCGGCGACGAAGTCGAGACGATCGGCATGGTGTCGACCGCCCTGCGGGTGGACGATCTCGTCGGCGCGGCGCTGCCCGGAGCGACTTCAGAAGGCATCGAGCTCTGCCTGCTCGACGTCAGCCAGCCCTCGCAGCCGATGCTGCTTTCGAGCGAACCGGCATGCCTGGACCGCAACTGGAACAAGCGGCGAATCGGCATGCAGGTGCCGCTCGCCGTCGCCGGTCGCGCATGGCAAGTCCGGTTGCGCACGGCCCCCGGCTTCGAATTCACCACGGCCGGCGCCGCATCGTGGATCACCATCCTCGCCGGCCTCGCGGCGATCACGCTGCTCGGCGCCTTCCTGCTGCTCACCACCGGTCGCACGCGACGCATCCAGGAACTGGTGGACCTGCGCACCGGCGAGCTTGCGGCGGCATCGCGACGGCTGCTCGAGCAGCAGGGTGCACTGGCCGAGGCCCAGCGCATCGCCGGGCTCGGCAGCTGGCAGCTGGCCAGCGACGGCAAGACCCTCAACTGCTCGGACGAGTGCCGCCGGGTCCTTTCCCTGCCCGCCCGCGACCCGCTGAGCCTGGACGACATGGTCGCCGGCGTATTGCCCGAGAACCAGCCCGCGCTGACGCAGGCGATCGACAAGGCTCTGGCCGCGCTCAGCCACCTGCCTCATTCGCGCCAGAGCCTCGACTGCACCGTGCGCGATCGCCACGGCAATCTGCGCGTCGTCAACGTGCTGGTCGATGGCAGTCGATCGCTCGACGGCGGTCGCACGCTGCGCGGCACCGTGCAGGACGTGACCGCGGCGCGCGACACCGAAGCGCGGATCCAGCGGCTGGCCGACTTCGACGGCCTCACCGGATTGCCCAATCGGAATTTCTGGACCAGTCGCGCGCGCATCGCGATCGCGAGCGCGCGTCGCCACAGCGAGATGCTCGCCGTGCTGTTCATCGATCTCGACAACTTCAAGAACGTCAACGACTCGCTCGGACACCAGACCGGTGACCGCATGCTGGCGGTGGTCGCCGAACGCCTGGCCTCGGCCCTGCGCGAGGAGGATCTGCTGGCGCGCCTCGGTGGCGACGAATTCGTCGCCCTGCTGCCCAACCTTGAACACCCCGACGACGCCGCGGCGGTCGCGAGCAAGCTGCTGGCATTGCGCGAGCATCCGATCGTCATCGACGACCACTCGCTGCCGCTGTCGATGAGCATCGGCATCGCCCGCTTCCCGGACGACGGGGCCGACGTGGACACCCTGTTGCGCAACGCCGACATGGCGATGTATGGCGCCAAGGGAGCCGGACGCAATGCGCTCCAGCACTTCGTGCCGGAGATGAACGCCCGCGCCTTCGAACGGCTGCAACTCGACAACGCACTGCGCCACGCCCTGCAGCAGGATCAATTCTTTCTGGTCTATCAACCTCAGGTCGATGTCGACCGCGATCGCATCGTCGGTTACGAGGCGCTGCTGCGCTGGCGCCATCCTGAACTCGGTCTGGTGTCGCCGGAGCGCTTCATCCCGGCAGCCGAAGTCTCCGGCCTGATCGTGCCGATCGGCGACTGGGTCATGACCACGGCGTTTCGCCGGCAGGTCGAACTGCGCGAGGCGGGCGGCACCTGCACGATGGCGGTCAACATCTCGGCCATCCAGTTTCGACGGGACGACTTCGTGCACCGGGTCGAACAGGTGATGGCTGCCACCGGCGTCACCGCTGCCGAGATCGAATTCGAGATCACCGAGAGCGCGCTGATGGACCCGACGCCGGAATTGCTGCAACGGCTCGACCGTCTGCGCGCCCTGGGCATCCGCCTCGCCCTCGACGACTTCGGGACGGGCTACTCGAGCCTGTCCTATCTCAAGCGCCTGCCGATCCAGTCACTCAAGATCGATCGTTCCTTCGTCTCGGAGCTGCCTGGCGACGCCGAGGATGCGGCGATCGCATCGGCCACGCTGTCGATGGCCAGCGATCTCGGTGTCGAAGTGGTCGCCGAGGGCGTCGAGACGGCGGCCCAGCGCGACTTTCTGCACCAGCGTGGCTGCCGCCTGATGCAGGGCTATCTGTTCTCGCAACCGCTGCCCAGCGACGCGTTGACGCCCACCGCCACGATCGCAGCCGCAGGCTGATCGGCGCGGCCGCCAGCGTACGGGTCGGGCAGTCGGCACGGCGCTGCGCGGTGCCAGTCGCAACGCGGCCCTGTTGCCTCCCGAATCGCGCCGGTGCGCGATCCCAACGCGCACTCGCATTAACGCCCGGTCGCCAGCCGCCGCTCGTAGTCGTCAACGTTGTGCTCGAGCATCTTGCGAAAATCCTCGACCACGGCGCTCACGGTCTGCGCACGTACCGCCGACAGGTCGGCGCTGCCGGTACTCGCCTCGAAGGCACTGTATCGCGCCGCCGCGTAGCGCAGCGCGGCACCCACGGTGCCGTTGCGATCCTGCTCGGCCAGTTGATTGGCCAGCGCAATGAATTGGTCCGCAGCTTTGAACAGCGGCTGGTATCCGCTCATGATCTCTCCCGGCGTCGTGGCGACGCGAAAACATGTGGCCGCAAGCATACCGCGAAGTCTTCCCGGGCTTCGGCGGGCCGGCTGCGCTAACATCCGAAGCCTGTCGCCCGTACCGCCATGACCGTCAGCTTTCCCCGCCTCCGCTACCCGATTCCGCTCGACGAGATCGAGTTCGTGCAGATTCGCGCCCAGGGTGCCGGCGGCCAGAACGTCAACAAGGTGTCGTCGGCCGTGCAGTTGCGCTTCGACGTCCGTGCCTCGTCCCTGCCCGAAACCCTGCGCCTGCGACTGCTGGCCCTCGCCGACCAGCGCATCAGCCAGGATGGCATCATCGTGATCAAGGCCCAGACCTACCGCAGCGCGACACGAAACCGAGACGAAGCCCTGCGCCGCCTCGAAGAATTGGTCGCCAGCGCTGACCGGACGCCGAAGGCACGGCGACCGACCCGCCCCGGCAAGGCTGCGATCCAGCGCCGCCTCGACGCCAAGGCCCAGCGCGGCCGGCTGAAGGCAGCGCGGCGGGGGCCGGGCGGCGGCGATATCGGCGACTAGGGTCTCGACGCCGCCAGCTCCGGCATCGCGTCGCAGGCCCGGCCGCGGCGCGTCGCCCAAAAAAAGAAACGGCACGCGAGGGTGCCGTGAAACTCCTGATGAGAGTGGGAGAGGAGTAATGAAATTCGCATCCGCCCCCGACGGGCGCTGGTGCGACCGAGGGATCGACGGGAAGGCGCCCGAATCGCGCTGCGCTCGCATCCCGTCGAACCGCCCGGCGCGCGCGCCGCCGCGCCCGCGGGAGGTGATCGCCACCGACGTATCGGGCCAGCGAGCGACCGATGCCCCAAGAATACGGCCTCGCACCCATGGCGGCAGCCCCCTGAAATGGGGGGACCTTGCACGCGAGAGCGTGGTCGGCCGCGGCGCGTCACGCCCGGCTCGCCGCCGACGCGTCAATCGCCGGCATAGCGTTCGCGCAGTCCCTTCTTGTTGATCTTGCCGACGCTGGTCTTGTCGATTGCCGCGACGAAGCTCACCTGCTCCGGCACTGCGTACTTGGAGACCTGGCCGCGCTCGGCATACGACCGGACGTGGGCGCGGACGTCCTCCGCCGCCAGTTGCATGCCCTCGCGCAGCACCACCAGCGCCATCGGTCGCTCGCCCCATTTCGCATCCTTGACGCCGATCACGGCCACCTCGGCAACCGCCGGATGTCGCGAAATCACGTCCTCGACTTCGAGCGACGATACCCATTCGCCGCCGGTCTTGATCACGTCCTTGATCCGGTCCGTGACCTGCAGGTAACCGTCGCCATCGATCGTGCCGATGTCGTTGGTATGGAGGTAGCCGCCGTGCCAGAGTGCTTCCGACGCTGCCGGATTGCCCAGATAGCCCTGCGTCAGCCACGGCGCCCGGACGACGATCTCGCCCGCGGCCTGGCCGTCTCTGGGCACGTCCTGCATCGCCTCGTCCACGGTGCGCAGATCCACCAGCGGGATCGGCAGGCCGGTACGCGTGCGCAACGCCAGTTCGCGATCCGGCTCGCCGGCCAGCGGCGTCTTGATCTGCGCCAGGGTCAGGATCGGACAGGTCTCGGACATGCCGTATCCGGTGAATATGTCGATGCCGCGCTCGAGGGCGGCTTGCGCCAGGCCCTTGGGCAGGGCCGAGCCGCCGATGATGATCTTCCAGCCGCGCACATCGACCTGGGCGATCGCGGGACTGCCGAGCAGCATGTGCAGGATCGTCGGCACACAGTGCGAAAAGCTCACCCGGTGCTCGGCCACCAGCGCAAGCAGGCCATCGGGCGTGTAGCGGCCAGGGTAGATCTGGCGCAGACCGAGCACCGTCGCGATGTAGGGCATGCCCCAGGCATGGACGTGGAACATCGGCGTGATCGGCATGTACACGTCGTCCCGATGCAGGCGCCCCTGGGCCTGCGGCGCGCCCAGTGCCGCCATCGTTGCCAGCGTATGCAGCACGAGCTGGCGGTGGCTGAAGAACACCCCCTTGGGCAGCCCGGTCGTACCGGTGGTGTAGAAGGTGGTCGCACAGGTGTTCTCGTCGAAATCCTCGAAGCGGAAATCCGGGTCGGCCTGGGCCAGCAGCGCTTCGTACTCGCCCACGCAAGCCGCCGTCGGCGCCGACGGCTCGTCCGACAGCCGGACGACCACCTTCACGTCGGCCAGCCGGTCACGGATTTCGTCGAGCACCGAGGCGAATTCGTCGTTCACCAGCAGCACGCTCGCCCCGGAATGGTTGATCGTGTAGGCGATCTGCTCCGGCGACAGGCGCACGTTCACCGTCATCAGAACCGCCGCCATCATCGGCACCGCGAAATAGCACTCCAGGTAGCGATGGCTGTCCCAGTCCATTACCGCCACCGTATCGCCGGCCGTCACGCCGAGTCCGGCGAGCGCGCTCGCCAGCCGCCCGATGCGCGCGCCGAATTCGCGATAGCTGTATCGCGACAGGTCGCGATAGATGATTTCCTGCTCCGGATTGATCGCAAGCGGCGTGTGCAGCAAATGCCTGACGAGCAGCGGGTAGCCGTAGGCCGAGGCCGTCGGCTCGATCAGCCGGCCACCGTGATTGGTTGTCATGGTCTCCTCCCATTCTGTTTGGGGTCACCGGCCGTCACCGCGCCGCCGATTTCGCCGAAGGCGGTCGCGGGCGGGCGCCTGCGGCATCCGATCGCCGCAATGCGGCGTCCACGGCACGCACCAGCGAGGTGCGGTTGGTGCCGAATCCGGCTCGCTCGCAAGCCCTGCCGCCGCGAACACGAGCGCACCCTGCCGCGGATTCAGCATAGGTCGGATCGGAGCGGTTGCCAGCCACCGAAAAGAGGGTCAGGCTGCCTGCGCGACAGTGATCCGCCTACCGGGAGCCGCGCAAACGGGGACACGCGCCAACGGGGACAGGTCGTGAAACGTGGCAATTCACCTGACCTCTCCCCCGGTTGCGGTGCAACCCCGAGCCTGCAGCGGGGCGATATGGGCCCATCCCGCCGATTGCACGGTGTCGTCACATACGATCCCGCGTCGCCAGGAACTCAACGTTCCCGACCGGGACGATACATGCGGAGCAGCGGGAATCCGCGCAAGCCGCCGCCGCAAGACGTGCCATCGCCACAACATGGGAGATGGCATTATCGACGACCAGTAGGCCTCCCCGGCACAGGACTCGACGTAGGTCGGCCACCGCGCCAGGTATTCGGCGCGCTCGGAATCCTGGAACACCAGATCGAAGCCGCATTCCGGCCTCGCCTTGAAGCTGCGTGATGATCGGCGCAAGCCCGGGCCGCCGACACCAGCCAGCAGCCGCCGTCGGCACACTCGGTCGCACCAACTGCAGCCGGGCCTACGGCTCGGAAATTGGCTTGCGCGCCACGACGAACGCGGCCCTGTCTTCGCGTGGCCGCCAGCACTGTTCGATTTCGAAGCCGACGCTGATCAGCTCGCGCTTCAATTGCGCCAGGCCAAGGGACGCTACGGTGGGCAGCAGCGGCAATGCACCGAGCACCCGCGCCGGCAAGCGCATGCGCCATGGGGCATCCGCGATGCAGATCGTGCTGGACACGAACACCCCGCCCGGCTTGAGCAGTTCGTACACCCGGCGCAAGGTCGCCGCCCGATCCGGCACCAGGTGAAGGATGCTCATGCCCAGGACCGCATCCCAACTGCCGACAGGGCTTTTCAGCTCGGCCAGCGTGCACTGGGCGAATTCCAGGTTGGCCACACCGGCGGCGCGCGCCTTCTTGCGGGCAATGTCGAGCATCCGGGCAGAAAAGTCGATGGCAAGGATCTGCGCCACGTGGGGCGCATGGACAATGGCGGTCGAACCCGTGCCGCAACCGAACTCCAGCACCCGACTGTCGGGCCGCAGCAGGGCCCGAGTCTTCTGCAGCTTGGTTTCATAGGACGCCGGATCGGCAATCGGCATCCTCGCGTAGCGTGCGGCCAATTGATCCCAGAACCAGGAACGCCGAAACATCGTGGATCCACCCCCTCTCATCGCAGTGGAATCGCGATCGGCCGCAAGGGCGCAGCATCGGCCCCGCGCAGCTTGAGCGAACCCCCGATGAAGGCGAATTCATAGACCTGATCGCGCGCAAGTTCCTCAAGATACGCCAGTTCGATGATCGGGGTTCCGGTCTGGGCCAGCAGGTAGGTGTGCAGGGGCACGTAGTTGCCATCGACTTCGGACGGAAAGGCCTCGAAGCTCAGGTTGTCCGCGCCGACGATCATCGCGCCACCCTCCTCGACCAGGTAGCGCGCCGCCGCCATGCCCAGGCCCGGCGGATCGGCCATGTAGGCGGCCGCGTCCTCGTAGCGCTGCATCCGGCCGGTCCGGATCAGCACCACGTCGCCTTCGGCCAGGGCCATGCGCTGGCGGTCGAGCGCGGCGATCAGGTCGTCGCGGGTAATCCGGTAGTCGTTCGGGAGCATGTCCACGCCCTTGGCCGCGGCCACGTCGATCAACACGCCGCGCGCCAAGATGGGCGGAATGTTCTCCGCCCCGCCCCGCGTCCAGCCGCGATCACCCAGGTGCCGATCGGCGGAGAATCCGTTCCAGACCTTGCCGTCGAGACCGAAATGCACCAGCGCGTCGACATGCGTACCCATGTGGGTGTACATCGAGACGGCCGCCCCGGTGTAGCTCACGTGTCCGTTGATGCCCGCCCCGAGCCCGAGCGGATCGGCCACCACGTTGCCATGGGGCGTGTGGGTCATCCAGATGCGGTAGTGGGGATCGCCTGCCGCCTGCCAGCTCGGCATGCCGATGAAGTACTCGACGGACAGGTCATAGGCCTTTCCGCCCGTCAGGCGGGTCAGCACCGCAGCCTGCGACGCGGGCGTCATCAGATTCAGCCGGCCGATCTCGTCGTTCGGTCCCCAGGGGCTGGTACCAACCTGCGGGCCCGCCAACGCACTGGCCGAGGTCAGGCCGATGGCGGCCGCGGTGATCCATGTGAGGGTCTTGGTATTCATGGCGTTTCTCCATCTCGTGTCTTGGTGCCATCAACGATATAGAGTCCCGCGCGATTGATAATCCAGCCTATCGTAATAAGATTGTTCTCGCACAACCCCTAATCGGTGGCGCCATGGACGACCTCAACGATGTCGCGGTATTCGCCCAGGTGGTCAGCAGCGGCAGCTTCACGGCCGCGGCAGACAAGCTGGCCCTGTCGAAATCCGTGGTCAGCAAGTACGTCACCCGCCTCGAGGATCGCCTCGGCGCGCGCCTGCTGAACCGCACGACACGCCGCTTGAGCCTGACCGAGGTCGGACGCGCCTTCTACGAGCGCAGCCGGCGCGGTCTGCTGGAAATCGAGGAGGCGGAAGCCGAGGTTTCGCGATTGCAGGGCACGCCACGCGGTGAGTTGCGCATCAGCAGCCCGATGTCGTTCGGCATCCTGCACATCGCGCCGCGGCTTGTGGAGTTCCAGGCCCGCTACCCGGAACTTGCGGTGGACATGGCGCTCGACGACCGCAAGGTGGATCTCGTCGACGACGGCGTCGACCTGGCCATCCGCATCGGCGACCTGCCCGATTCATCCCTCGTGGCGCGCCGGCTCGGTCCCTGCCGGCACTTGGTATGCGGCACGCCCGAGTACTTTGCACGGCATGGCGTCCCGCAGACGCCTGCGGATCTGGCGCGCCATGCCGCGCTGGTGTTCCGCTACCACGACTCGCCGGCCGAATGGCGCTTCTTCGATCGGGATGGCGGCTACCACCGGGTCAGCCTCGAGCATCGGCTGCGGATGAACAACAGCCTCGCATTGCGCGAGGCCGTTCTCCAGGGCGCCGGCATCATGCTGACCCCCACCTTCGTGGTCGGCACCGACATCCGGGCCGGCCGGCTCAAGGCCGTGCTGACCGACTACGCGGCGATGGAAGTGTCGATCTATGCGGTCTATCCGCAGCGCAAGCATCTGTCACCGAAGATTCGCGCCTTCGTGGACTTCATGACCGAGCAGATCCGGGATCCGCCGCACTGGGAGCCGTAAGCGCGCGGCCATCCTGCCATTGCGACATCACGGTGATGCCGATGCCGGCGCCGATCACCACCGCGCCCACCCAGGTCAGCGGCGCGTAGCGCTCGCCGAGTGCAATCGTGGCGACAATCAGGCCGACCGCGGCGGCGACGTAGCCGATCTGGCTGAACAGCACCGGTCCGCCGCGCTGCTGCAGGCGAAAGACCGCCGGAAAAGTCATCGCAGCCACCACCATCTGGGCGCTCGCCGATGCCCAGGCCGGCACGACGTCGGCCACCGGAATGCGCCCTTCGGTGACCATCAGCACCGCCACGAATACCACGCTGGAACAGACCTGTCCCCAGAAGGCCAGCACGTCGGGCGCGACGCCGGGGGGCCAGGCGAGCGTGCGATACACGTTGCCGATGGCCAGGCAGACCGGAATCAGCAGCGCGAGCAACAGCCACTGCCCCGGCGGCCCGGCCGGATCGGCGCCGCGGCTGAAGCTGACCAGCACCGCACCGACCAGGCCCACCGCAATGCCGGCCAGACCCAGCGGTCCGGGCGTACGCAGGCGGCACAGGCCGGCGAACAGCACCGTGAACACCGGCGAGAGGGCAAACATCAGGCCGCTGTAGCCGGCGCCGGCATGGGGCATCACCGAGAACAGCAGCAGGTTGGGGCCAACGAAGGACACCAGCGAGGAGATCACCGAATAACGCATCAGCCGCGCCGACGGCCACGCGAAGCTGCCACGCAACAGCAGCACCGGCAGCAGCGCCGTCGATGCCCCGAAGGAAATGATCAGGGCCCACATGGCCGGCGCGACCCCCGCCTGCCCACCCAGCTTGCCGAGCGGAAAGTTGAGGCCGATCAGGGTGCCGGTGGCCACCAGCAGCACCGAAGGCGACTGCGCCAACGCCGCCATGCGCACCGCGACCGGCGGGCTCGACATCGAATGCATGAGCGTATGCCCTCACGCGCCACGCGGGAACCGCGCACCGAATGCCAATTGCGCCAGCGGCAGACGCTGGCTGGCCGCCTCGCGCTCGCGCAGGCTCGGCGGCAGGCGCGCCGGCGACGCCTGGCGGCCGATCGCGATGCCGATCTCGACCTCGAAATCCCCGGGCACTGCCAGGGCCCGGCGCACGGCCTCGACGTCGATGCCACCCATCGCATGTGCCTGGTACCCCATCGCGGCCGCCTGCAGCGACAGTTGCGCCCAGGCCGCGCCGGCATCGAAGCGATGGCTTGTCGACGGCTGGCGCCTGCGCCCTTCCCGCGCCGGCATGAGGCGATCCGAAAACAGGAAGACCAGCGCCGACGCCTCCCCGGCCCAGGACGCGTTGAACGCATCGAGCAGTCCCAGCCAGCGCTGCCAGACCGGATCGCTGCGCCGCGCATAGACGAACCGCCAGGGCTGGACGTTGTAGGCCGAGGCCGCCCAGCGCGCCGCCTCCAGCATCCGCATCAGTTCCGGCAAGGCGATATCGGACGCATCGAAGGCGCGCGGCGACCAGCGCTTCAGGAACAACGACTCGATGCGGTGATCGGGGCGACGCACGTTCGCTGCTTCGACCATTGGTAGGTGGATTGACTCGGGTGCGTTCATCGGATGGCCTCCTGGCTTGGTTTGGAAGACCCGGCACGATCACCGGGCCGATTCGAGCGGTGGCACCACGATATCGGCTATCGAACGACAGATAATCCACCCGATTCGAACAGGTCTGTTCTTGGAAATTGACCAATCGCCTCGGCGCCCCCCCCCGACACCCGCATGCAGGAGGCAGCCATCGGCCCGGCACGATCCCGACACCTGGTCGGCCGCGCAAAGGCTCAACAGCAGGCCCGCTCAGGTAGGCGACGGCCAGTCCGCGGTCGATACCGGTCGATCACCCTCGCGCTTGAGAGCCATGCGAGGGGCTGCTTCACGCCAGAACCTGCGGGCGGCATGTGGCAGCGGGTCGGCCGGCGCGACGGTTGCGGCCATTTCGGCCCACCAACCGCAAACCGATGGCAAGGCCGGCGATCAGCGGCTAGCCCGGAAATTTCACGATAGGGGTCGGCGGGACGGCCAAAAGGCGCTCTAATTCAGGTGTCTAGACTGGATTACGAGGTGTCCCGCCGATGCCAAAGTGTACCGCGAACCAGATCGATTTCGGGCGTCTCGGGCGTCGTGTCGTCGAGGCGAATTTCGAGGGCGGCGCGCTCAGTTCCGACGGCGGCTTGATGCTGTTGCGCCAGGTGGATCGGAAGATCGGCCTGTCTGCAGCGGTTGCCGGCGCTTTGCACGATCCGCGCGATCCGGAAAGGGTCACGCACTCGCTTCAGTCGCTGATCGCGCAGCGCCTCTACGGGCTGTGCTGCGGCTACGAGGATCTGAACGATCACGGGCGCCTTCGCCTCGATCCGCTGATGCAGACGGCGGTGGGCACGGCGAGCGAGTTGGGCAGCAGCCCGACGCTCTCGAGGCTCGAGACAAGAGCGACCCGAGCCGATGTGGTGGCCTTGAACCGCGTCCTGGTCGAGCAGTTCATCGCCTCGCATGCCTTGGCGCCACGGGAAGTGATTCTGGACGTCGATGCCTCGGACATCCCGCTGCACGGGGATCAGGAGTGTTCCGAGTTTCACGCCCATTACGACAGCTATTGCTACCTGCCGCTGTACGTGTTCGCCGGTCGGGCGATGCTCGCCTGCGTGTTGCGACGCAGCCGCATCGACGGCGCGAAGCATGCCGCGGCCGTGCTGCGGCTACTGATCGGTCGGCTCCGCCAGGCCTGGCCGGACACCCGTTTCATCGTGCGCGGCGACTCGGGCTTCTGCCGCCAGCGGCTGATCCGCTGGTGCGAGCGCCACGACGTCGGCTACGTGATCGGCCTGGCGCGCAATGCGCGCCTGCAGCGCATCGTCGCGCCTTGGGAACAGTTGCTCGAAGAACGCTTCGCCGCGACCGGGATCAAGCAGCGGGCAATTCACGAGTTCGTCTATGGGGCGCGCTCGTGGAATCGCGACCGGCGCGTGGTCACGCGCCTGGAGTTCGGCCGCCAGGGCATCAATCCACGCTTCGTGGTCACCAACCTGGACCGGCCTGCCCAGTCGCTCTACGACGAACTCTATTGCGCCCGGGGCGAGGCCGAGAACCGCATCAAGGAGACGCAACTCGACCTGTTCGGCACCCGCGCCAGCTGCCACAAGTTCCTCGCCAACTGGCTGCGGGTGATGCTCGCTGCCATGGCCTACACGTTGATGCAGCGCCTCCGGCAACTGGCTCTCGCCAACACCGAACTGGCCCGTGCGACCGCGGCGACGATCCGCGCGAAGCTGCTCAAGATCGGCGCCGCCGTGATCCGAAACACTCGGCGCGTACGCATCCTCTTCGCATCGAACCATCCAATGCGCGGACTCTTCGCCCGCGCCGCCTTCGCGCTCGCTCCGTAGCCTGCTCACCAGTGCGCCCCGGGCACGATGACGCTCCCGGGGGTAAGGGGGTAGTACGCGCGAAAACTGCGAAATCGCCCAGCAACAGCATCATCCAGCTGCCGCAGCCGCCGAAAACACAGCCCGACGCCCAGAAGCGATCTGAGTCGGCTACCGGTGAAATGTCCGGGCTAGCCGGAGGTTACGAGACGCGACCTGACCCCATGGCCTGCATGGCAAACCGATGGCAAGGCCGGCGATCAGCGGCTAGCCGGAGGTTACGAGACGCGACCTGACCCCATGGCCTGGAAGCATGCGGGCCCCGACAAGCGGGTCAACGGCCGTGGCCCGGCACGCGGATGCTCGGCAGCGCGCCTCAGGCGCCTGGCGGCAGGGTTTCCCGAACGGCCTCGGTCGCTTCCTCTTCGGATTCGAAGATGTGCGCAGCCACGCCGCGCCTGGCCAGCGTTTCGCCGAGCTTGGCACGCATGAAGGCGCTGGTCGTGAAACGTGTGACGCCAAGGAAATAATGCGTCGTGAGTTCCTTGACCGCATCCAGATAGGCGTCTTCGAGTGAGCGGGCGAGCTCGAAGCCGTCGTAGTTGGCGACGCAATAGACCTTGTTCCCGAGCGGTTCGACGATCGCCGCCACCTTTTCGACCAGCCTCACCAGAAAGTCGGGCGAATCAACGTGCACGTCCGACAGGTTCAGGAACAGCGTGTTGTGCTCCGCGTCGTACTTGAAACGGGCGTCGAACGGCAGTCGCAGCATGTCTTCGCGCAGGCCCATCGGCTCGGGCTGGAAGATTCGCGGGTCCATCGTCCGCGGGCTGCTCACCCGCGGCGCAAAGGCCATGTGGGCGATGATGTCGCGCTCGATGTCGATGCCAGGCGCGACCTCGATCAGTTCGAGGCCTTCGGGCGTCAGCCGGAACACGCAGCGCTCGGTGATGTAGAGCACTTCCTTGCCTTCCTGCGCCGCGTACGGACCGGAGAAGGTGCAATGCTCGACCTGCTCGACGAATTTGGTTTCCTTGCCGTCGCGCTCGATCCGCAACTGGCCGTCGATGATCGCGGCCTCGACGGCACCGGCAGTGAAGGTGCCGCAGAAGACGGCCTTCTTGGCGTTCTGGCTGATGTTGATGAAACCACCCGCGCCGGCCAGCTTGGGCCCGAATTTCGAGACGTTGAGGTTGCCCTGGCGGTCGGCCTGGGCCAGGCCGAGGAAGCAGATGTCGAGGCCGCCACCATCATAGAAATCGAACTGGTAGCCGATGTCGATGACTGCCTGCGCATTGCTCGCCGCGCCGAAGGACAGCCCGCCGGCCGGCACGCCGCCGATGACGCCGGACTCGGCGGTCAGCGTCATCAGGTCGGCGATCTTCTCCTCGTTGGCGATCGCGGCGACGCCTTCCGGCATGCCGACGCCGAGATTGACGACGCTGTTCGCCCGCAGCTCCATCGCCGCGCGCCGGGCGATGATCTTGCGCAGGCTCATCTCCATCGGCGGCACCGAACCGAGCGGTACGCGCACCTCGGCCGCATAGGCGGCCGAGTAGCGGCTGCCGAAGGTCTGCCAATGGCAGTCTTCACCGTCGGCGACCACGATGCAGTCGACGATCGCGCCGGGCACCTTGACCTGCCTCGGATTGAGCGTATGCACGTCGGCGATGCGCTCGACCTGCGCGATCACGATGCCGCCGCAGTTGTGCGCCGCCATCGCAACCGACAGCACGTCGATCGTCAGCGCTTCGCGCTCCATCGTGATATTGCCGTCGGCATCGGCGGTGGTGCCGCGGATGATCGCGACATTGACCGGCATCGCCTTGTAGAAGAGATACTCCTTGCCGGCGACCGTGATCAGCTCGACCAGTTCCTCGGCGGTCCTTTCGTTCAACTTGCCGCCGCCATTGCGCGGGTCCACAAAGGTGCCCAGGCCGATGCGCGAGGCATGGCCCGGCTTGCCGCCGGCGATGTCGCGAAACAAATGACAGATCGCGCCCAGCGGCAGGTTGTAGCCTTCGATCTGGTTGCCGACGATGAGCTGCTGCAGCGCCGGCGTGAGCACGAAATGACTGCTGATGAAGCGCTTGACGAGGCCGGGCTGGGCGAGCCGATTCATTCCGCCGCCCTTGAATGGGTGGGCCATTCCGGCGGCCGAGATCAGCGTCAGATCATGTGGCTTGCCGAAGCTCGCGGTACCTTCGTCTTGGGATTCGTAGCATTCGGCCAGCTTGCGGACGATCAGGTCCGGAAAGCCGATGCTGAGAAAGCCGCCGACAATGACGGTGTCGCCGCTGCGGATCAAACTGACGGCGTTCTCGGCCGAAACGATCTTGTCGGTGCTGCGGGTGCGCGCGGATGGCGCGACGGTAGGACTGAGTGGCATGGCTCGGGATTCTCATCGTCTATGGGATGCCGGCCTCGGACGCCCCGCGTTCCCCTGCTCCCGTGCATACCTCCGGCAGTGCACGGTGGGGCATCCTCGCAAAGCGTGCTCGCTTGGCGCGGTGTTCGTCTCCACAGCGCCGGCTCACGCCGGCAGCACGGGCAATCCCTCGTGTTACGCCGAATCCGCTTTGATATTGGCAGCAGCGCCCGAAGGCAACAAGTCTTCTGTTGCGCAACGGGCGACCGTTGGCGCGGCCGGTAGATCCCGGCGGGGGTCACCACGGGTGGCCGGCTCCATGCCGCCATGCGTCACGCTGGACGAAGCGCGCATCGACACCACCGAGCGGGCTTTCAGATCGGCGAGGGCCGTTCGTCTACGTAGAGTTCACCGACCGCACGATCGGGTCCCCCAAATCCGACTCAACCCGACTCCGCCCGCTTCACCGGCAATCGCCGCTCGTCCTTGACCAGCTCCATCACGACGTAGGTGTGGGTCTGCTTGACCCGCGGCAGTTCCGAGATGCGCTCGCCCATGATCCTGCGGTACTCGGCGATGTCGCTGGTGCGCACTTTCAGCAGGTAGTCGAAATCGCCGGCGATCATGTGGCAGGACTCGATCTCCGGGATCTTCCTGACCGCCTCGTTGAACAGTCGCAGGTCGAGCGCGGTGGTGCTGTTCAGCAGCACCTGCACCATCACGATGTGGGCGACGCCCATCGCTTCCGGATCGAGCTCGGCGTGGTAGCCGCGGATCACGCCACTGCGCTCCAGGCGCCGCACGCGCTCGGCGCACGGTGTCTTGGTGAGCCCCACCCGGCGCGACAGCTCGACCATCGACAGCCGCGCGTCGGCCTGCAGTTCCGCCAGAATCTTGAGGTCGATGCGATCCATGCCGGTAGCCGATTCGTCTGTGAACCCGCTTCAATTTAGTCCAAATGGCCGTTCAGATCCGAACTTTGGAGCCATTGACTGGTGCAAATGACGAAGAATACGGGGCATCGGGCGGCGGCGCGAACAGCCGCCGCTTGAATCACGGAGTTCGCCAACTTGACGACGCGCAGCATTCGACCCGCAGCTTCCCCCGCGGCCCGCCAGGCCGCCCTGCCCGATACCGCACGCGAGCCGTCGCGCGCCGCGATCGAGTCGGCCTGGCGCACGCCGGAGCCCGAATGCGTGCCGCCGCTGCTCGATCAGGCCCGGCTCACCGACGCCGAGCGGGCGCAGGCCGAAGCCCTGGCCACCCGCCTGGTGCGCAGCTTGCGCGCGAGCCGCAGCCGTTCGAGCGGCGTCGACGCCCTGATGCAGGAATTCTCGCTGTCGTCGCAGGAGGGCGTGGCGCTGATGTGCCTCGCCGAGGCCTTGCTGCGGGTGCCCGACCGGGCCACCGCCGATCGCCTGATCCGCGACAAGCTCGCCGGCGGCGACTGGCGCGCCCACCTCGGCCACAGCCCGTCGCTGTTCGTCAATGCCGCCACCTGGGGCTTGCTGATCACCGGGCGGCTGAGCGCCACCAGCAGCGCCGAGGGGCTGTCGAAGGCGCTGAACCGCCTGATCGCCCGCGGCGGCGAGCCCTTGATCCGCCGGGGCATGGATCTCGCCATGCGCATGCTCGGCGAACAGTTCGTCACCGGGCGCGACATCGACGAGGCGCTGTCCCGCGCGCAACCTCATGAGGCGCGGGGCTACCGCTATTCCTTCGACATGCTCGGCGAGGCGGCGATGACCGCCGCCGACGCCGCCCGCTATCTCGAGTCCTACCAGGGTGCGATCGCGGCGATCGGCGCTGCGTCGACGGGGCGCGGCGTGATCGACGGCAACGGCATCTCGGTCAAGCTCTCGGCCCTGCACCCGCGCTACACCTGGAGCCAGCGCGACCGGGTGTTCGACGAACTGCTGCCGGTGCTGCGCGGGCTGTGCCTGCAGGCCCGCGGCCACGACATCGGCTTGAGCATCGATGCCGAGGAGGCCGACCGGCTCGACCTCTCCCTCGACCTGCTCGAAGCGCTGGCCCACGACCCGGCGCTGGCCGACTGGGCCGGCCTCGGCTTCGTCGTCCAGGCCTACCAGAAGCGCGCACCGGCGGTGATCGATCATGTCGTCGGGCTCGCCCGCGGGTCCGGGCGGCGGGTGATGATCCGGCTGGTCAAGGGTGCCTACTGGGACGCCGAAATCAAGCGCGCCCAGCAGGATGGCCTGGACGGCTACCCGGTCTATACGCGCAAGGTCTACACCGACGTCGCCTACCTCGCCTGCGCCCGCCGCCTGCTGGCCGCCCGCGACGCGGTCTATCCGCAGTTCGCCACCCACAACGCCCACACCCTGGCCGCGGTAATCGCGATGGCCGGTGCCGGCTGGCAGCCCGGCGATTACGAATTCCAGTGCCTGCACGGCATGGGCGAAGGGCTCTACGACCAGATCGTCGGCCACCGCGAACACCATCGCCTGGTGCGCATCTACGCGCCGGTCGGCAGCCACCAGACCCTGCTCGCCTACCTGGTGCGCCGGCTGCTCGAGAACGG
>JAGRFY010000193.1 GCA_020445765.1 Rhodocyclaceae bacterium
GCACCAGTGCCGGCCACCTCTCCGCCGACCACTACGTGCTGGCCCTCGGCAGCTACTCGCCGCTGCTCGCCAAGCCGCTGGGCATCGACCTGCCGATCTACCCGGTCAAGGGATTCTCGATCACGGTCCCGATCACCGATGCCGAGCGGGCGCCCCAGTCGACCATCATGGACGAGACCCACAAGGTGGCCGTGACCCGCCTCGGCGACCGCATCCGCGTCGGCGGCACGGCGCAGCTCTCGGGCTACGACCTGCAACTGGAGGCGGACCGGCGTCGCACCCTGGAGTTCGTCGTCCAGGATCTCTTCCCCCGCGGCGGAGACGTCGGCCGGGCCGAATTCTGGACCGGCCTGCGGCCGATGACGCCCGACGGCACGCCGATCATCGGCGACAGCCCGTATTCCAACCTGTCGCTCTGTACCGGCCACGGCACCCTCGGCTGGACCATGGCCGCCGGCACCGGCCGGCTGATGAGCGACCTGGTCAGCGGGCGCCAGCCCGAGATCGACACCGAAGGCCTGGCGCTGTCGCGCTATCGCCGCACCTCGAGCAAACCGACCCACACCCAAGGAGAAGCCATCCAATGCAAAGCATCCTGACCCCGAACGCACCCAGGGCCATCGGGCCCTACAGCCAGGCGATCGCCAGCGACGAGGGCTGGCTGTTCACGTCCGGCCAGATCCCGCTCGACGCCGACGGCAATCGCCGCGACGGCGACATCGCGGTGCAGACCGAACAGGTGTTCGACAACCTCGAAGCCATCCTCGAGGCCGGTGGCAGCGCCCTCGCCGGCGTCGTCAAGGTGACCGTGTTCATGACCGACCTCGGCGAGTTCGCGGCGATGAACGAGATTTTCGCGCGCCGCTTCGGCGAACACCGGCCGGCACGCTCGACCGTGCAGGTGGCCGCATTGCCGACCGGCGCCCGCGTCGAGATCGAAGCGATCGCCCGCCGCCTGCGCTGATCGCACCACATACCAAGGAGAAGAGGGACATGGAGACTTTGACCACGATCGTCACCGCGATCAACGATTTCGTCTGGGGACCGCCGATGCTGGTGCTGATCCTCGGTACCGGGCTGTATCTGCAGTTCCGGCTCAAGCTGATGCCGATCACCCACATCGGCACCGGATTCCGGCTGGTATGGCGCGGCCGCAAGCCCGACGCCGACGCCAGCGGCGACATCAGCCCCTACGCCGCGCTGATGACGGCGCTGGCCGCGACGGTCGGCACCGGCAACATCGCCGGCGTCGCCACCGCGATCGCGATCGGCGGGCCCGGCGCCCTGTTCTGGATGTGGGTCACCGCGCTGGTCGGCATGGCCACCAAGTACGCCGAAGTGGTGCTGGCGGTGCACTACCGCGAGCGCGGCGCCGAGGGTGGCCACGTCGGCGGCCCGATGTACGCGATCAAGAACGGCCTCGGTCGCCACTGGCGCTGGCTCGGTGCAGCCTTCGCGATCTTCGGCGGCCTCGCCGGCTTCGGCATCGGCAATATGGTCCAGTCGAACAGCATCGCCGGTGCGCTGAAGGCCAGCTTCGGCATCGACGCCTGGCTGACCGGTGCCGTGCTGACCGTGCTGACCGGTTTCGTGCTGCTCGGCGGCGTCAAGCGCATCGGCGCAGTCGCGGAAAAGCTCGTGCCGTTCATGTGCGTCGGCTACGTCGTCGCCTCGCTGGCGGTGCTCGCCCTCTATGCCAGCGAGATCCCGCACGCGTTTGCGCTGGTGTTCGAGGATGCCTTCAGCCCGGCCGCGGCCACCGGTGGTTTCGCCGGTGCAGCGGTGCTGATGGCGCTGCGCTTCGGCGTCGCCCGCGGCATCTTCTCGAACGAGGCCGGCCTCGGCACCGCCGGCATCGCCCAGGCCGCCGGCCGCAGCAAGAATCCGGTCGAGTCCGGCCTGATCGGCATGATGGGGACCTTCATCGACACGCTGATCGTGTGCACGATGACCGGCCTCGTGCTGATCGTCACCGGCGAGTGGTCGAGCGGCGTCAAGGGTGCCGCGCTGACCGCCAACGCCTTCGCCGCCGCCTTCCCCGGCATCGGCGGCCACTTCCTGGCGATCGCCCTGGCGGTGTTCGCCTTCACCACGATCCTCGGCTGGGCCTACTACGGCGAGCGCTGCTGGGAATACCTGCTCGGTCGCTCGGTGGACAAGCCGTACCGGGTGGTGTGGACCCTGTTCGTGATGGTCGGCGCGGTGACCCAGCTGGACTTCGTCTGGCTGGTCGCCGACACCCTGAATGCCTTCATGGCCTTCCCCAACCTGGTTGCGCTGCTGCTGCTCTCGCCGGTGATCTCCCGGCTCACTCGCGAGTATTTCGATCAAGGGCGGGTGCCCGCGACGCTTGCGAGCGCCCGCGGCATCTGACGGCCCACCAAAGACCGCGTGCGATCGACACGCGATGCGGGCGGCGCCACGGCGCCGCCCGCATTACGTTCGTCGCCGTGCAAATTTCGCGGACGAGTGGCGTGGCGCGCCGCCGGATCCGCAGCGGGATCATCCCGGTAGCCACTGGCGGCGACGCCGCACACGTCACCCGGCGCCCGCTGCCGGCGGGGCGTACAATTTGAGTAACAGCTAAGGCGCGACGATATGTTGTCGGCCCCCGCAAGGCGGGCATGCGCAAGACCCCGTCGACGTGCCCGCCATCACCCTTTGTCGATCCAGGAGCAAATCGTGGCCGAATCAACCAGCGACCCGGCGTGGACACGCGAACGGACGGAGACCGAACTGGCGGCTCGCATGTCCCAGAGAAACGATCTCAAGATCAAGCTGGACCACTTCATCCAGACTCGTCAGGACACCACCTCGGTCGGGCACGAGCTTGAAGAAGTCGAAGCTCAGATCGCGCGGCTGCAACAAGAACTGGCCGCGCTCTGATCGCTGCCGCGCATGCGGCCGGCATCGCTCGAACGAATCGATGCCGGCCTGCTTGCGGGCCGTCGCAGCGCGAAGCCGGGGCGACGATGGACACGCCCCCCAGCCCGCGTCCAGTGCGCCCGCCGCCACCTGACACCGGGCCGGGCACTTCGACCTACTTCAACTGACCTTTGCGTTGACCGAGCGTCACCTGCCACAGCGCGTCGTTGCCGCTGGCCGGGTGCTGAATCGAGATGATCGCGCGGTTCGGCACGTTCGGGTCGAAGCTCAGACCAGTCGGCTCGGCGCCGGGAACGCCGTGCGTCAGCCAGCGGCCGATGCGGTCGGCCACCAGGTCGCCGTCATCGTCGATCGCCTGCCAGACGTCGGCCGATGCCGGCTCCTGGTCTTCGATCACGTAGATGTGGCCGTCGGCGTCGATCGCCAGGTTGTCCGGGTTGTTGAACGGCGTGCCGACCGCCTCGCCGGTGGCGACGTCGATCGTCGAGCGGTCGACGAAGACCTTGACTTCGGCAGTGTCGCCGTTCAGTGCGACGGCATACACCGCGTCTTCGCTGGTGGCGGTGAAGTACAGCACTTCGACACCGCCGCGCATGGCGATGACGACGTCCTCGGGGCGGCCGTAGGGGGTAGCGTTGATCTCGTCGGCAGCCGCGCGGCCGGCCGTACCGGTCGGCACGACGCCAAGGCCGGCGTCGGCATAGATGAACGGATCGACGACGGTCAGCGCATTGCCGACGGCATCGGTCAGCGGCACCCAGGTCGCCGCGCCGCTGCGGCGCGCGGTCGCATTGACGGCCGAATCCCAATTCTCGGCGGGATTGCCGTCGAAGGCATCGACCGCGAGCACGAAGGTCTGGCCGACGCCGAGGTCACCGGGCGTCAGCGGCACGTACTTGTACACCGAGCCGGAGTTGTTCTCGTCGACGACATACAGCGCACCGGCCGCGTCGAAGCGGACACCTTCGTGGGCGATCGCCGGCACCTTGTCCAGCCAGCGCACGCCGGCGCCGGCGGCATCGGCGGCGAACGGCCGGGTGATCTCGAACAGGCGCCCACCGGTGGTCTCCTCGCCGGTGACGACCGTGCCGAACGGCGTGTAGGTCGCCGGATCGAGACGGGTGAATTCATCGTTCAGCGGATCGAAGCTCGCCGGATCGGGGTTGCGGGCAGCGTTGCCGCCACCGATGCCCTGCATCAGCGTGACGAATCGACCGGTCTCCACCTCATAGCGGAACAGTCCGGCGCCGTTGCCGACCTCGGCCGGAATGAAGATCGCACGTCCGGCGTTGGGATAAGCACCCTGCGGCGCGTTCTCGGGTGCCGAAAAGGCGACCATGTCCCAGTTGCCGAAGGTCGCCGGCAGGCCCTGCGCCGTCAGCGTGTCGCGGTCGATGATCTTGACCTGCTTGTAGCCCGGCGGCAGGTCGAACGGTCTGGTCTGCTCGATCTCGATGGCGACCGGCTGCTTCGACGCCTCCAGTGCGGTACCAACGGCGAGCGGCGGAACCGCCGAGGCCGGGATGGCGGTGATGGCCGCCGAAATGGCGACGAAGCGCTGCGAATACTTCATGCTGACCTCCAGTCATTCGTGTGCGGGTTGCATTCGACGAACCCGACACGACGCACCGGAGCGCGCGTGGGACAGCCGCCGCGGATCGACGTCGCCGGGGCGGCAGCGCCGGGAACGCCGCGCAGTGTCGCGGGCGCGGATTACGCGGATGTGACGAACGACCCGGCTGGCGGCCGGCCGCACGGGCGCCGCCTCGTCGCGGCGGGGAGTTGCCGCCGGTCTATGGCGCCAGCAGGTTCCTGACGCCCAGCCCCTGGTCGGCGAAATGCTGCAGCAGTTCGCGCTGGTGATCGAAGTCCCGGGTCTCGGCCTGCAGGATCACCTCGGTCATGCCGACCGGCACATGCAATTCGCCCCGTCTGTGCTCTACATGGCGGATGTTCATGCCCAGGGCGGCGACCGCGCGGATGAGCCGGAGCAGATGGCCGGGGGCATCCGAGATGGTCACCGAAATGCTCATCAGCCGACCCGACGACGCCAGGCCGTAGTCGATCGAGCGGCCGACCAGGCTCATGTCGACATTGCCGCCGGAGACCACGCATACCACCCGATCATCCGCCTCGACCGCGACCTTGCGCTGCATCAGCGCGGCCAGGCCGACCACGCCGGCGCCTTCGCCGATGGTGCGCGTGCGCTCGAGCAGCAGCACCATCGCCTCGGCGATGGCGTTGTCGTCGACGGTGACGATCTGGTCGACGTGGGCGGCAATCACCTGCCGGGTCAGCCGGCCGGGGCGCTTGACGCGGATACCGTCGGCGATGGTGTGGGCGGACGCCGGCACGTCTTCCAGCGAACCGTCGTCGAGGAAGCGACGGAACGGCGCGACCGCCTCGGTCTGCACGCCGATGACCCGGATCGCCGGATTCTGCAGCTTCAGCGCCAGGGCCACGCCGGAGATCAACCCACCGCCGCCGAGCGGGACGATGGCGACGGTTGAGTCCGGTGCGTCGTCGTAGATCTCCAGGCCGCAACTCGCCTGTCCCGCGATGACATCCCAGTCGTCGTACGGGTGAAGGAAGGCCAGCTTGTCGGCGCGCGCGAGTTCCTCGGCGCGGGTGGCCGCCTGCTCGAGATTGTCACCTTCGAGTTCGACCCGGGCACCGAGGCTGCGACAGGCGTCGATCTTGGTCAGCGCGGCGCCGCGCGGCATGACGACGGTGCATGACAGCCCGGCCAGGCCGGCCGCCCGCGCCACGCCCTGGGCATGGTTGCCGGCCGAAGCCGCGATCACGCCGCGGCCGACCTCGCCGGCATCGATCAGGCGGCGGATCTTCAGGGTGGCGCCGCGGATCTTGAAGGAACCGGTGCGCTGCAGGTTCTCCAGCTTGAGCTGCAGACGCGCGCCGACCAGTTGCGACAACGGGTCGTTGGTCCATTGCGCGGTATGCAGGACCGCATCACCGATTTCGTCACGGGCCCGGCGCAGCGCGGCAAGATCGAGAGGCAGTGCCGTAGACGGGGTGTTCACGGTGCTCCTCCAGCGATGGCGTGACCCGATTCTCCGGCCCGAACGACGTCGCTGGCAAGCCGTCCGCCTCAAGTCGGCCGCCGATCCTTCCGTTATGCCGGCATCGTCGGCCGGCCGGGCCGACTTCTTTCGTGACCCAGCCGATCGCCCATGTCCGGACTCGTCGTCCTGTCGCTGAGCCTGCTCGCCGCGCTGGTCTACAGCCTGTTCCTGATTCACGGCCTGCGCCGCCGGCTCGAGCGCCAGACGTCGCGGCTGGCGACCTTCGAGCAGTTCTCGAGCGACTGGATCTGGGAGCAGGATGCCGATTTCCGGTTTACCGATGCCCGCAGCGAGCACGAACGCGACGAGGCGCTACCGCCCGACATCGGCCTCACCCGGTGGCGTGACAGCGACGCACAGCTCGATCCGGCGGCGATGGCCGAGCATCGGCAACAGTGTGAACAGCATCTGCCGTTCCGGGACTTCCAGTACGGCCGGCGCCAGGCCGATGGCAGCGTGCGCTGGTTCGTCGTCAGCGGCTACCCGGTGTTCGACGATCACGGACGGTTTCGCGGCTACCGCGGCCTCGCCCGCGAGGAGACGCGCCGCCTCAGCGTGGAACGGGCGCTGCGGCGCAGCGAACAGCATCTGGCGGCGATCGCCGCCGGCTCGCCGGTGCCGATGTTCGCCCTCGACGACTGCGGCCGCGTGATCCTGTGGAACCGGGGCTGCGAGGTGGTGCTCGGTGTCCGCGCGGACGAGATGATCGGCCGCCGGGACGCCTGGCGCGCGTTCTACGGCGAAGCCCGGCCGGTGCTCGCCGGCTGCGTGCTGGCACCGAACCCGCTGAAGGCGGCGGCGAGCCTCTACGGCGGCGCCGTGCGGCAGTCGGAGAGCATCCCGGGGGCGCTGGAGGCTGAAGGCTTCTTCCCGCGCATGGCCGGCCGCGATCGCTGGCTGGCCTTCGTCGCGGCGCCGATGCTCGACGACGACGGCACCGTCATCGGCGCCATCGAGACCCTGCAGGACATCACCGAACGCAAGCTCGCCGAGCACCAGCTCGAACAACGCAATGCCACCCTGCGCGCGCTGATCGACAACATGCCGAGCGGCATTTCGCTGGTCAATGCCGAACTCGAAGTGGTGGCCTGGAACAAGCGCCTGCTCGAACTGCTCGACCTGCCGTCCGAGTTGTTCGAGCAGGCACCGGTCCGGCTCGAAGACCTCTACCGCTTCAATGCCCGGCGCGGCGAGTACGGCGACGGCGACGTCGAGAGCCAGGTGGCCTCGCTGATGGTCAGCGCCAGGCGTTTCGGTGCCGGTGCCCGCGAGCGCGTCCGGCCCGACGGCACGACGCTGGAGATCCTGACCGCACCGATGCACGGCGGCGGCTTCGTCAGCATCTGTACCGACATCACCGCGCGCAAGGCTGCCGAGGCCGCGCGTCGCCTGCAGAGCGCCTATCTGGAAGCGGTCATCGACCATCTGCCGCAGGGCATCAGCGTGTTCGACCAGGACTTGAAGCTTAAGCACTGGAACGCGCGGCTGGCCGAGATCTGCGACCTGCCGACCGAGGCGCTGCATGCCGATGCACGCTTCGAGGACCTGGTGCGCATTCCCGCCTGCCGCGGCGAGTACGGGCCCGGCGACCCGGAAGAGCAGATACGGCAACGACGGGAGCTGGCGCTGCGCTTCGAACCCCATAACTTCGAACGGGCGCGGCCGAACGGCAAGGCCCACCTGATCGAGGGTCGGCCGATGTTCGTCGATGGCCGCATCGCCGGTTTCGTCACGACCTATACCGACATCACCGAACGGCGACGCAACGAACGTCTGCTCGAGCGCCAGCGGGCCGAACTCGAGGCCGCCCAGTGCACCGCCCACATCGGCAGCTGGCGCTGGGCGGTGGCGGCGGCGCGACCGGAGTGCTCGGCCGAGATGCTGCGCCTGCTCGGCATCGACGAGATCGAGCCGCTGGACGCTTTCCGTCACCTGCTGCAGCGCGTGCTGCCGGCGGACCGGCGCGCACTGGTGGCCGCCATCCGCGCGCTGATGATCGCCGGCGAGCGCCTCGACGGCGTCTGGCGCCTCGGCCGCGAAGGTCGCCAGCAGATCTTCCTGCGACTGATCGCCAACGTCGAGCGCCATCGCGACGGCCGGGTGCTCGGCTACTCCGGCATCGCCCAGGACGTCACCGAACTGCGCAAGGCCGAAGATGCGCTGCGGGCCAGCGGCGAGATGCTGAAGACCATCTTCGAACAGGGACCGGTGCCGCTGGCGCTGGTGCGCATCGACAGCGAAGTGCTGCTGATGGCCAATCGCGCCTGGCGCCAGCTGTTCGCGCCCGAGCAGGGCATGGTGGTCGGCCACACCCTCGGCACGATCGGCATCTGGCGCGATCGCGAGAGCTGGCTGCGATTGCGCGATCGACTTCGGCTCGGTCACGACATCGAGGATTTCGAGGCGGCACTGAGCCGCCACGACGGCAGCGAGGTGATCTGCGAGATCTCCGGCCGCGCGGTCGAGGTCGAAGGCGATCCGCTGATGCTGGCATCCTTCGTCGACGTCACCGAGGAACGCCGCATCCGCGCCGAGATCGAAGGCCTGAACGCCAGCCTCGAGCAACGGGTGTCGGCACGCACCGCCGAACTGCGCTCGGCCAACGACCATCTGGCGCAGGCCATGCGCCAGCTCGTGCAGGCCGAGAAGATGGCGTCGCTGGGCGGCCTGGTGGCCGGCATCGCCCACGAACTCAACACGCCCCTGGGCAACGCCACCACGGTGGCCAGCGCCCTGCGCGAACGGGTTGGCCGCTTCGGCGCCGAAGCGGCCTCCGGTCGCATGCGTCGATCCGCCCTCGACGAGTTCGTCAGCAGCTGCGACGAAGCGACGACGCTGCTCGAACGCAATGTCGATCGCGCCGCCCGCCAGGTCGCCCACTTCAAGCAGGTGGCGGTCGATCAGGCGAGCGAGCGGCGGCGGCGCTTCGACCTGCGCACCACGGTCGAGGAAGTAGTCAGCGCGCTGAGCCCGCAACTGCGCCGCACCCGCCATCACGTGCGCATCGAGATCGACGAAGGCATCGAACTGGACAGCTTCCCGGGCCCGCTCGAACAGGTCATCACCAATCTGGTCGAGAATGCGCTGATCCATGCCTTCGCCGACGACGCCGGCGTGATCCGCATCGTCGCCGCGGACGTTCCCGGCCACATGGTGTCGATCACGGTCAGCGACGACGGCCGCGGCATGACCGGGGAGGTCCGCGACCGCGCCTTCGACCCGTTCTACACCACCCGCCTCGGCAAGGGCGGCAGCGGACTCGGGCTCTACATCGTGTTCAACCTGGTCACCAGCGTGCTCGGCGGCAGCATCACGCTGGCCAGCGAACCTGGCGGCGGCACCTGGTTCTCGATCGACATTCCGCGCATCGCGCCGGATACCGGCCAGCCGGACGGCTGATCCGCCGGCCGGCGTTCAATCCTGCAGCGCGTCGAGCGCCTCGTGCAGCTCGAGCCAGCGGTGTTCGGCCGCGTCGATCGATTCGGCCAGACTCGCCTGTCGCTTCAGCACCGCCTGCCGGGCGTCGCCGTCGCCCTGCTGGAAAAAGGCCGGATCGGCCACCCGGGCATCGAGCTCGGACTTCTCCCGGTTCCACGCCTCCAGCCGCTTCTCGATCTCGCCCAGCTCCTTGTTCAGCGGCCGCCGTGCAGCCAGCCGCGACTGTCGCTCGGCAGCCGCCTCGGCGCGTTCCTGCTGACGGTTCTGGCGATCGGCCTGGCGCTCCGGACAGCGCGCATCGGCACTGGCCCGGGCACGCTCGCGCGCCAGCCAGTCGCGGTAGTCGTCGAGGTCGCCGTCGAACGGCTGCAGCCGACCGCCGTGCACCAGTAGGAAGCGGTCGCAGGTGGCACGCAGCAGCGCCCGGTCGTGGGAGACGATCAGCATCGCGCCGGCGAAGGCCTGCAGCGCCAGCGTCAGCGCATGCCGCATCTCGAGGTCGAGGTGGTTGGTCGGTTCGTCGAGCAGCAGCAGGTTGGGCTTGCGCCAGATCAGCAGGGCCAGCGCGAGGCGCGACTTCTCGCCGCCCGAGAACGGCCCGCAGGGGCTGGTCGCCGCATCGCCGCGAAAGTCGAAGCCGCCGATGTAGTCCCGCAGATCCTGATCGCGGACAACCGGATCGAGCCGTTGCAGGTGCGCCAGCGGCGACTCGTCCGGGCGCAGCGATTCGAGCTGATGCTGGGCGAAGTAGCCCAGCGCCAGGCCCTTGCCCTCGCGGCGCTCGCCGGCGCTGGCGGCCAGCTCGCCGGCGAGCAGCTTGATCAGGGTCGACTTGCCGGCGCCGTTGCGTCCCAGCAGGCCGACGCGCTCGCCCGGCCGCAGCGTGAGATCCAGCCCTTCGAGCACCGGTCGATCGCCGTAGCCGGTGGCCGCGTCCTCGAGTTGCAGCAAGGGGTCGGGCGCGGCATCCGGCTCACGGAAGGCAAAGGTGAACGGGGTATCGACGTGGGCCGCCGAGATCAGTTCCATCCGCTCCAGCGCCTTGATCCGGCTCTGCGCCTGGCGGGCCTTGGTGGCCTTGGCGCGAAAGCGCTCGACGAAGCGATGCAGGTGCGCGCGCTCGCGCTGCTGGCGCTCGTACAAGGCCTGCTGCTGGGCCAGGCGCTCGGCGCGAACGCGCTCGAAGGCCGAGTAGCCACCCGGATACAGCGCCAGGCGCCGCTGTTCGATGTGGGCGACGTGGCCGACCACCGCATCGAGGAAGTCGCGATCGTGGGAGATCAGCAGCAGGGTGCCGGGGTAATCCCGCAGCCACTGTTCGAGCCAGATCACCGCATCCAGGTCGAGGTGGTTGGTCGGCTCGTCGAGCAACAGCAGGTCCGAGCGACACATCAGCGCCTGCGCCAGATTGAGCCGCATCCGCCAGCCACCGGAGAACGAGGCGACCGGCCGCGCCGCGTCGCCCTCGACGAAGCCGAGCCCGTCGAGCAGGGCGGCTGCCCGCGCCGCTGCCGAATAGGCGTCGATCTCCTGCATCCGGCCGTGCAGCAGGCCGATCGCCTCGCCATCGTGATCGGCCTCGGCAGCGGCCAGTTCGCGCTCGATCCGGCGCAGTTCGCGATCACCGTCCAGCGTGTAGTCGATCGCACTGCAGTCCAGCGCCGGTGTCTCCTGGGCGACATGGGCCACCTCCCAGGACGGCGGCATCTCAAGATCGCCCTGGTCCTGGTGCAGCTCGCCGCGCAGCAGCGCGAACAGGCTCGACTTGCCGCAGCCATTGGCTCCGGTCAGACCGACCTTCCAGCCCGGGTGGATCTGCAGGTCCACATCTTCGAAAAGCACCTTGGCGGCGCGCGCGAGGCGCAACTTCCTGAACTGGATCACGGCGGGACGGAACGAGGCGGCAAAGGACGGATTCTAGCCCGGCTTCCCGCTCTGCCCCCGGGTCGTCACCTCGACATAGCTGCGATTGGGCGCCATTGTTTGGGGCTGGTCCAGTGGTATCCGTCTTTCAGGCCACGGCCCTTGCACCCGAACGGCGCGAGACCTATGAGAGCTAGCGGGCAATCTACTTCAGGTTTTCGGCCAATCCGGCCGTTGGCGGTCTGGCGCGCAAGCTGAAGTTGAACTGGATCTCGCACCGGTAAGCCGTCGTTCGCCCGCTCACACCGTTTCTCACGGAGGACAGGCAGCATTCCGCGCGCTTCCGGACATTGGGCGTGACCTTCCGGTGGTCTCAGTCCGGCCATTTGCTGTCCTTCGCAATGCGATCCGGATAGCTGCCATTCGGCAGAAGCGGTATGCTCTCCGCCTATCCAAACACCTTGTGGTGAGTGCCGCCGCGCAATGCCGACGGTTGCCGATTCCTTTTTCAGCACATTTTTACAGTTTGCCGAATGGCAACATAAGAGCATTAGGTCGCTGCACATGCTGCCCTGCATTCCCGTGTTCGCGCTCGATGGCGTAGGTGCGCCCTGAGGATGGGCAATCGGAGGAAATGTGCGCGAAATTGATCATCAGCCGCTAAATTGCAGCCCCTCATTTCCGGAATGCGGAATGTTCCGCTCACGTGACCACGCTGAAATTTTGGGGCTCAAAGTCAACATGAATTGTTCAGCGCTTCCTTAAGGAAGCGCTGATTTATTCATCGTCCGCGGCGGCACCCTATTGAAATTCAAAAGGTTGTCCTCGGCTTAGTGGCGGAAACCCGATTTATTCAGCGCTTCCTTAAGTTCAGAGCATTGCCCTGTCTCGGGGCGCGGTAAGAAGCCCGTCCAACGTCAGGCAATAGGCGTTGTGACGCAGCCGGTCGACGGTGGCGGCGGCGAGCAACACGCTTGGATATTGAATCCACCTATCTCAAGGCTCGCGCATTAGCAAGGGCTTCGCTCGGTTACCGGTTACTCTCGATAGATCATCTCGTCTTGTCGGAAAAATTTACAGCGTCACCGTCGAAACCTTACGGACGCCTGAATATTCATACGTGGTACGCAAAGTGCTTTCTTCGTCGTCCGATGATCACGTCGCTATTGCAATTGCGGATCATCGGCATATTTACAGTTATTGACAAATGAATTGGCCCTATTTCGGGTACGGCGGAAGGAAAGAAATGAAAAAATCAAGAGCAACGCAACTGCTGGCAAGAACCTCACTTGGTATCGGTCTGAGCATCGCCGCGCTGGTCGCCAACGCCGCCCTGGTGACCATCGATTTCGAGTCGACTGTTACATTCGGAGGCATGGACGCGGCGTTTGGCGGCTCCACGATCGGCCAAGTGATCGATGGCGTCTATGGCACCGGGACCGGCACAGGAGGGACCGCAGCCCTGACCGGATCGGTCACCTACGACACGAACACGGTCCCGTATCAGCAGATTGCTTCAGGCAATCAGCACATTGCCAACTACCTTTCGCCGATCACGGCGATTTCGCTTGCCCTTTGGGGTACCACTTTTGACGCCGACATTGGCGGCGTCGCCGCTGGAACCCCGGCGATTGTACAAACCGAGGTGTCCGGAAGTGTCGGCTGCGTTGGATTTCTCGGATGCACCGGAACGCTCACATCGAACGTTGGATTCGTCGGAGATGATGTGCCGACCCAGCTGGGGAGTCCTGGCGGCTCGGTGACCTTCCCCGATCGCGACAACTTCGTCCTGTTCTTCGGGGGTGTGGAAAACGCTGCAGGCACGGACGTAATCAGTGCGTTCAACCCGTATGTCGTGAGCACAGCTGATGGCGATCTCTTCATCTTTCTGTTCGGGCTGGCCGCCGTAAGCAATCCGGATGAAGACCTGTGGAATTCCGCGGGCCTCCCAACCGATGCGACCTTCTTCGATCCCGATCATCTCGAGGTGATGAATGTCCAGTTTTTCCTTTACGGTTTGCCCGCCGGCGGCGAAGCGCCGGTTTTTGCACTTGGTGTGGGTAGCGTCTCGGACTATTCCGTAGTGACCGCAACGGATCCGACGCCGCCAACGAATCCCGTCCCGGAACCCGGTTCCGCGCTTCTCGTTGCCGCCGGCCTGTCGGCGCTTGCTGCCCGCCGCCTCGGACGCGAGCGGACTACGTAACCGCACTTCGAACAACAACGCGTTTGAGTCCGACGCGCTTCGTCGGCGCGCGGCTCAACGCGAACGTTGAACGACAGCTTTTCGGATTTTTGGCCGGCTCCATTGGGTGTGCGCCGTGCCAAGGCGGCGCTTTTCCAGTGGGTGAAAGCCCCACCCGGCGAAAATGCTCCCGCCGGAAGCAACCGGAGCAGTCATGGAGGTAACGAAGTGGCTGAAGCCTTCGGATAGCGGGCCACGAAATACGGTGGCAAGCGCGAGTGTGCAGGCCGTAACGCGAGTGAACGCTGAGTAAGCCTCGAAAATGCCGATGCACAGGCCGACCCGGCGGCCATACCGGGGAAGGCTGATACGACGGACCGGATGAGCAAGCTTGGACCGCCCGTCGCTGTGCCGGGGTAGTGGCGACAGCATGTACACAAGGAAAGCGCACGCAACACGGGAAGCCCCTTGGCGTGGTCAGGGATGACCAACCGGACGCTCGTGAGAGACGGTCCGGGCGCCCTGGGGTGGCGGAGAGGCCCGTAGTACCGGGGAAGCCGGGTAATGCCGGTGGAGGGAAGGGGCCTCAGTTCAAGACCAACGCAAGACGTGGTGAGGGACCAGGAGATTGGGCAACCTAGCAACTCCGATCAGTGTTCAGAAATGTCCGTTGGCGCCGAAACTTGACC
>JAGRFY010000050.1 GCA_020445765.1 Rhodocyclaceae bacterium
TCGAACTGGTGCTCGCCGTCCACATCGGCGATCTCGATGATCGAGATGTCGAAGGTGCCGCCTCCGAGGTCATAGACTGCGATCTTCGAGTCGCCGGGCTTCTTGTCCATGCCGAAGGCGAGCGCCGCCGCGGTGGGCTCGTTGATGATCCGCTTGACGTCGAGGCCGGCGATCCGGCCGGCGTCCTTGGTGGCCTGGCGCTGGCTGTCGTTGAAGTAGGCCGGCACCGTGATGACCGCCTCGGTGACTTCCTCGCCGAGGTAATCCTCGGCGGTCTTCTTCATCTTGCGCAGGGTCTCGGCCGAGACCTGCGGCGGCGCGATCTTCTTGTCGCGCACTTCGACCCAGGCATCGCCGTTGTCGGCCTTGACGATCGAGAAGGGCATCAGGGCGATGTCCTTCTGGACTTCCTTTTCCTCGAAACGCCGACCGATCAGGCGCTTGACGGCATACAGGGTGTTCTTCGCGTTGGTGACCGCCTGGCGCTTGGCCGGCGCGCCCACGAGGATTTCGCCGTCTTCCGTATACGCCACCACCGACGGCGTCGTGCGCGCACCCTCGGCGTTCTCGATGACCTTGGGCTTGCCGCCTTCCATCACGGAGACGCAGCTATTGGTCGTGCCCAGGTCGATACCGATGATCTTTCCCATTTCTCGCATCCTTTGACTTGTGGTGGCTTCGCCTTCGGGCCCGCTGCCCGGGCGGCTCCGCCTCCGTTTCTGGCTTGTTCCTCAGTTAGTGGCAGGGGCGCCCGATTTCAAGCGCCCTTGGCCTTCGAAACCACGACCAGCGCCGGTCGAATGACGCGTTCGCTCATGACATAGCCCTTCTGCAGCACGTCGATCACGGTGTTCGGCTCGACATCGGCCTCGATTGCGCTGATGGCCTGGTGCAGGTTCGGGTCGAATCGCGTGTTGAGCGGATTCTCCTCGCGGATGGTCGCGCCGCCGAAGGCGGATTCGAGCTGCTTGAGCGTCAGTTCGACGCCCTGGCGCAGGCTCTCGAGGGTGGCGTTTTCGGTCGCCAGCGCGGCCTCCAGACTGTCCTTCACCGGCAGCATCGCCTGGGCGAATTTTTCGCCGGCGAACTTGTGGGCCTTGGCCACGTCGTCGGCTGCGCGGCGACGCACGTTCTCGGTCTCGGCCTTGGCCCGGAGCCAGGCGTCGTGGTGTTCCTCGGCCTTGAGCTCGGCCGCACGCAGGGCCTCGTTCAGGTTCGGCATGGTATCGACTTCGGGGCTCGGCGCGGACGCCGGCCCGACGGTGTCCGGGGACGCCTGACCGCCGGCTGCCTCCGGCGACGGCACGTCGGTCGGCAGGGGTTGCGCCTCGGATTTTTCCTGTTGCATCGGATCGCTCCTCATCTTGACCACAAGCGTTGTGGGGGCAAGTCGGCGAGTTTCAAGCCCTGGGCGAAAAAAACCGTAGAGAACTGGAGGCCGTGCTCGCGCGCTGCGGCTGGGTCACGCATGCTTGCACATCGGATGGGCAGTCATGCCACAATCGGACACTCTCCCTGATGCCCACAATGGGTGGGCGCGGAACCCTAGCGATGGCGCAGAGCCCCGAAAAAGTCGGCAAATACAAGATCCTGAAGGAAATCGGGAAGGGGGCGACCGCTACAGTCTATCTTGCCGAGAGCCCGCATTATCCGCAGCCGGTAGCACTCAAGCATATCCGCTTCGGTGAAAAGAGCCGCGACGAAGCCCGCTGGAATCGGCGTTTGATCAAGTTGCTGAAAGCCGAGAAGGCAGTCTCGAAGCGGCTCGATCACGCCCACATCATCAAGATCTTCGAGGCCGTGATCGAGCGCGAAGAGGCCTACGTGGTGATGGAATACTTCCCCGGCGAATCGCTCGAGCGGTATTGTTCTTTCGAGAATCTGCTGCCGGTCCATCGCACGATCGGCATCGTCTTCAAGTGCTGCATGGCACTCGACTATGCCTATCGGCAGGGTATCGTGCATCGCGACATCAAGCCCGCGAACATCCTCGTAGACGATCAGGACAACGTAAAGATCACCGATTTCGGCCTGGCCCTGAACGTCTCGAAGAAGAGCGAGACGGATTCGACCTTCATCATGGGCGTGGGCTCGCCAGCCTACATGTCACCGGAGCAGATCAAGAACTATCCGCTGAACCAGAAGACCGATCTGTTCTCGCTCGGGGTCGTGCTGTTCCACATGTTGTCGGGACGCCTGCCGTTCCGTGCCAAGAACCCGGCGCAGCTGATCTACAAGATCATCAACGCCGACGCGCCGTCGGTCAGCCAACTCAATCCGGACGTGCCCGAGCAGATGGACATGGTGATCCGCAAGGCGCTCGAGAAGGATCTCTACTCGCGCTACAAGAACGGCGCCGAGTTCGCGAAGGATCTGTCGGCAGTTCGCTACAAGATCGTCGACGACAAGTTCGTGCCGCCGGACACCAAGCGATTTTCGATCTTGCGCAAGTTGAGCTTCTTCACCGAATTCGATGATCCTGAATTGTGGGAGGTCTTACGTCTCTCGGCCTGGCGGAAGGTCGAGGCCAACACCACGCTGATGCGCCAGGGTGACAGCGACCAGCGATTCGGTCTGGTGCTCCAGGGTGGCGTCGAACTGTCCGTCGACGGGCGGCACTTGACCGAACTCGGCGCGGGCGAGCCGTTCGGCGAAATCGCCTATCTCGACGAGATCGATCGAAAGCAGGCCCATACTGTCGTCAGCACCTGCGAGATGACCTATATCGAATTCAAGCCGTCGGCGATGGCGCTTGCTACCGAGGAGTGTCTCGAACAGTTCCGCAAGCGCCTGATCACTGTCGTCGCACGTCGACTGGCCGAGGCCGGCAAGCAGCTCTCGCAAGGTGGCGGCGCAGCCCGGCGTGGTTCGGGTTTCGCGTCCGGCTTCGAACTGAATCTGGTCGACGACTAGGCCCTGCGCACCCCATCGCGATCGGCCTCGCGCTTGCTGTCGTCTTCGCCGGGTGACCGGCCTTCGCTATTTGTTTGGAATCATCGCCCGTGCCTTGCCGATCTTTCGGCGATGGCGCACCGAAAGGCACTCACGAGTGCGCTCGTTTCCTAAAGTTTCGCCGCGCCACGCCGAAGAATTCCCATGTTCGGCCAGAGAAGCCAGTCGGGAGTTCGAGTGTGAGTCGAGGAAGCGTTTACGGGATCAGCCGTGTCGACAACGAAGCCAGCCGCACCCATGGCTGGCTGGTGACCATCCAGAGGCGTGGCGTCATCTACCGCAAGCATTTTTCCGACGGCATGCTCGGCGGCAAGCGCAAGGCATTCGCGGCCGCACGGGAGTACCGCGACGAAGTGCTCGCCAAGTATCCGCCATTGTCGATGCAGGAGTACTCGAGCATCGTCAAGAAGAACAACCGTTCCGGCGTCGTTGGCGTCTGCCGCTACTGTGCGTCCGAGACGCGGGACCTGCCCGAGGACAAGCAACGCTGGTTCTGGGTGGCCTCCTGGCCGCTGCCGGACGGCAAGCGCAAGCGCGTCAAGTTCTCGGTCAAGAAGTACGGCGAAGAAGGGGCCTTCCAACGAGCGCTGGCCGCCCGCCGGACCGCAATCGAAAAGCTCAACGGCAGTTTCGACCCCGGTGCCGTGCGCCGTCGCGGGCGCCGCCGGGCGACCCGCGGCATCGATCGCGAATCCGTGAGCGTGTGAGCGACTTCCAGCACCCGTATCGCGTCGCGGAGTCGATCGGCGAGGGGCGTTAGCGGCGCCCGTCGTCCAGTGCGATATTGACCAGCGTCGTCAGCACGCTGTAGAGCAGGGCGGCCCAGAACGCAGACCAGAATCCACTGACCTGCAGGCCGCCGACCAACCCGGTCACCATCCAGAACGTAAGGCCGTTGACCACCAGCGCGAACAGTCCCAGGGTCAGCAGCGTGATCGGCAGCGTGACGAGGATCAGCAACGGGCGGATCAGCGCGTTCGCGAGGCCCAACAGCAAGGCGCCGACCAGCGCCGCAGCGTAGGAATCCACCCTGAGGTCGCCGACCAGTTCCGGGATCAGCATCAGGGCGATCGCGTTCAGGGCCCACCGCAGCAGCAGCTTCAAGGCCGCCCGCCCTCAGTTGCCGGCGCCGAGCGCCCGAGCCCGTTCTGCGCTCGCAACGCGTTCGGCGTCGTCGTTGCCGGATGCCTCGAGCCAGCCACCGAGGTGAGAGAGAATCAATGACTCGAGCGCGCCGATCCAGTCGGCGCGTTCGTTGAGGCAGGGGATCAGGGAGAACCCGGTGCCGCCGTTGGCAAGGAAGGCGTCGCGACATTCCATGCCGATCTCCTCGATGGTCTCGAGGCAATCGGCGACGAAGCCCGGGCAGATCACGTCCACCTTGCGGACGCCGTCGCGCGCCATCTGTTCGAGCGTCGGCTGGGTGTAGGGCTGCAGCCACTCGGCCTTGCCGAAACGGGACTGGAAGGTCACGACCAGCCGGTCGGGCGGCAAGGCCAGCGCCTCGGCGAGCAGCCGCGCGGTCTTGCGGCATTCGCAGTGGTAGGGGTCGCCCTTGTCGAGGGTGAAGCGCGGCACGCCGTGGAAACTGACGACCAGCTTTTCGCTCTCGCCGTTGCCCTCCCAATGCTCGCGGACGCTGGCGGCGAGCGCGTCGATGTAGCCCGGGTGATCGCAGAAGCTGCGCACGAATCTCATCTCCGGCAGATTTCGCCAGCACAGCATCGACCTCGCTGCCTCGTCGCTGACCGACGCGGTGGTGCTGGCGGCATATTGCGGATACATCGGCAGCAGCAGGATGCGATCGCAGCCGCGGGCCCTGAGGTCGTTCAGCACGGACGGAATCGACGGCTGGCCGTAGCGCATCGCATGGACGACGACGATTTCGTCATGGCCGGCCGCGGCAAGCCGCTCGGACAGCAGCGCGGCCTGTCGCTCGGCATGCACCTTCAGCGGAGAGCCCTGGTCGGTCCACACGGTGGCGTACTTGGCGGCTGATTTCGCGGGCCGCGTATTGAGGATGATGCCGTTCAGGATCAGCCACCAGATCGGCCGCGGGATCTCGACGACGCGGGGGTCCCACAGGAACTGCTTGAGGTAGGGACGCAGCGCGGCTGCGGTCGGCGCTTCCGGCGTGCCCAGATTGGCCAGTACCACGGCGGTTCTGCGGGCACTGCCGTGGGCATAGGCGGGTTCTTGCCGGTAGCGGGCCATCGGCGGGCTTCCTCCATGTGGTGACCGGGTGGGGCCGATTCAATCCTTGCTCGACAGCGCGCTCGACAGCAGGCGGGCCGTGATGTCGACGATCGGAATGACGCGTTCGTAGGCCATCCGGGTCGGGCCGATGACGCCCACCGAGCCGACGATACGGCCGTCCACCTCATAAGGGGCGCTGATCACGCTGCAGCCGTCTAGCGGCTCGATGCCGGATTCGCCGCCGATGAAGATCTGCACACCTTCGGCCTCGTGCGACAGATCGAGCAATTGCATCAGACTGGTCTTCTGTTCGAACAGGCGGAACAGTTCGCGCAGTTGGGCAATGTTCGACGACAGGTCCTCGGAGTCGAGCAGGTTGTTTTCGCCCGACAGGATACAGTCGTCGGGATTCTCGCTGAAGGCTTCGCTGCCGGCAGCCATCGCCGCGGTCATCAACTCGCTGACGTCGCTGTGCAACTTCTTCAGTTCGGCCTTCAGCAGTTCGCGGATCTGCACGAAGTCGCGCCCGGCATAGTGCTCGTTGAGGAAGTTCGCCGCCTCGACCAGTTCCGATGCGGTGTAGGCGCGCCGCGTCATGATCACCCGGTTCTGGACGTCCCCGGCGGTTGTCACGATGATCAGCAGGATGCGTTGCGGCGACAGGCTGATGAATTCAATCTGGCGGATCCGCGCATTCTGCTTGCGCGGTGAGACGACGACGCCGGCGAAGCGGGTCAGGTCCGAGAGCAGGTGCGAGGCGCTGTTGATCACGCGCTGGGGTTGATCGCGCTGCAACTGGCCTTCGAGTTCCAGCACTCGAGTCTTTGCCAGTGGCTGCACGGTCAGCAGGCTGTCGACGAAGAAGCGGTAACCGCGTGCGGTGGGGATGCGTCCGGCCGAGGTGTGCGGGCTGGCGATGAAGCCGGCTTCCTCGAGATCGGACATCACGTTGCGGATCGTTGCCGGCGACAGCTCGAGACCGGACACCCGCGACAGCGCCCGGGAGCCGATCGGCTGCCCTTCGGCGATATAGCGCTCGATGAGCGTCTTCAGCAGGATCTGGGAACGGTTGTCGAGATCGTTCATGGCGCCGGGTTCCGGTAACGACAGCGATTCTAAGAAACTCGAGCCTGGGCGCAAAGCGCGCTTCTGCCGGATCACGCGCGCGCCGGCGTTTGTGATCTAATTCGGGCCATGGAGAGCCAATTCAAGACCATCGCGCTAATCGGCAAGTACCAGAGTCAGGACGTGTCGGACGCGGTGCTCAAGCTCGCCCAGTTTCTGCGCGATCATGGACGGAAGGTCTGGATCGAGCAGGGTACTGCCAGCTCGACCGGTTTGAGCGCGGCCTATCCGGTGAGCACCTACGACGAGATCGGTGCCGGAGCCGACCTTGCGATCGTCCTCGGCGGCGACGGCACGATGCTCAATTCGGCGCGCCGGCTGGCCGAATATACCGTGCCGATGGTCGGGATCAACCAGGGACGACTCGGCTTCCTGACCGACCTCGCGCGCGACGATGCGCTGGCCGGCATCGGCGAGATCCTGGCCGGTCGCTATGTCGCCGAGTCGCGCGCCATGCTCGACTCCGAAGTGGTGCGCGGCGACCAGCGGGTGTTCCACACGCTGGCCTTGAACGACGTCGTCGTGAACAAGGGCGAGTTGGGACGGATGATCGAGTTCGACGTCATGATCAACGGAGAATTCGTCTACACCCAGCGTTCCGACGGCATGATCGTATCGACGCCGACGGGGTCGACCGCCTACGCGCTGTCGTCGAACGGCCCGATTCTGCATCCGCGCGTGGACGGCATCGCGCTGGTGCCGATGTGCCCCCACACGCTGACGGCCCGTCCGATCACCCTGCCCAACGATTTCGTCATCGACATGATGCTGAAGCCGCCGCACGATGCCCGCGTGCACTTCGACGGTCAGACCCGCTTCGACGCCCGCGCCGGCGATCTCGTCCGGGTGACCCGGTCGAGCCAGTCGATCCAGCTGCTGCACCCCGAGAACTACAGCTATTTTTCGATGCTGCGCGAGAAGCTGCACTGGAGCGCGTCGCCGCGTCAGCTTTGAGTCGTCCCCGCATCCATGCTGCGATCCCTGCAGATTCGCGACTTCGTCATCGTTGACCAGCTCGATCTGGAATTCGGCGCCGGCTTCGGTGCGCTGACCGGCGAGACCGGTGCCGGCAAGTCGATCCTGCTCGACGCGCTGTCGCTGCTGCTCGGCGCCCGCGGCGACGCCAGCATGATTCGCGAGGGATGCGAGCGCGCCGAGGTGGGAGCCGAATTCGACCTGCCGGCCATCGCCGAGATCGGTGACTGGCTCGCGCACAACCAGTTCGATGTCGACGATGGCGTGCTGCTGTTGCGACGGGTGCTGGATCGCAGTGGCCGCTCCCGCGCCTGGATCAACGGCACGGTGGCCACCCTGGCCCAGTTGCGGGCACTCGGCGACGGGCTGGCCGACATCCATGGCCAGCATGCACACCACGCGCTGCTGAAGGGTGAGGCCCAGCGGCGGATGCTCGATGCCCTGGGTGATGCCGAAGCGCTGGCGCTGCGGGTCGCGGCCGCCTGGCACGATTGGCAGCAGGCAATCGCGGCGCGGCAACAGGCCGAGCAGGACAGCGAGCGGCTGGCGCGCGAGCGGGAGCTGCTCGACTGGCGCCTCGAAGAACTCGGCGCCGTCGGCTTCGATCCCGCGGAATGGACGACGCTGAACCAGGAACAGTCGCGCCTTGCTCACGCCGCCAGGCTGCTCGAGGGCGCGCAGGCGGCGCGCGAGGCGCTGACCCAGGCCGAACCCGGCGTGGTCGATCAGCTCGAGCGCCATGCCGCGCAACTCGCCACGCTCGCAGCATTCGATCCGGAACTCGGCGACATCGCAGAGCTGCTTCAGACTGCAGCGATCCAGGCCGGTGAGGCGGCGCTCGGGCTGGGCCGCTATTGCGAGCGGCTCGACATCGACCCGCAGCGCCTGGCAGAGGTGGACGAGCGCATTGCACGAATCACCGGCGCCGCCCGCAAGTACCGGGTCGAACCCGACGCGTTGCCGCAATTGCTGGCCGCCACCGAGGCCGAGGCCCGCCGTCTGGCCGAAGCCACCGACGTCGCGTCGCTGGCGGCCGACGAACGGGCCATGGAAGGCGTCTTCCGCAAGGATGCGGCGGCGCTGTCGGCGCTGCGGCGACAGGCAGCCGAAGCCCTCGGCCGGGACGTCAGCGAGGCGATGCAATCCCTGGCGATGGCCGGCGGACGCTTCGAGGTCGCCCTCGAGGCGGAGCCACAGGGCAGTGCCCACGGCCTCGAGCGGGTCGAATTCCGTGTCGCCGGTGGTGTCGGCCAAGCGCTGCGGGCGCTCGGCAAGGTCGCCTCCGGCGGTGAGCTGTCGCGCATCGGACTGGCCATCCAGGTGATCGCCAGCCGGGATGGTGGAACGCCGACGCTGATCTTCGACGAGGTCGATGTCGGCGTCGGTGGACGGGTCGCCGAGATCGTCGGTCAGATGCTGCGCCGGCTCGGCCGGGAGCGTCAGGTCCTGTGCGTGACCCACTTGCCGCAAGTGGCGGCCCAGGCCGACTGGCAGTGGACGATCTCGAAGGAGGTGCGTGAGGGCGCGACCCTGAGCCGGGTGCGCGAACTCGACAGCGATGGCCGCGTCGACGAAATCGCCCGCATGCTGGGCGGCATCCAGATCACCGCGACGACGCGCGAACACGCCAGCGAGATGCTCGGCCGACGCGACTGAACGCGAAGCCGCCGCTCATTCCTCCTGCCGATGGGGACAATCCTCCTTCAGGCATTCGGCATACAGGTACAGGGCGTGATCCTTCACGGCAAAACCGCGTTCGGCGGCGACTGCCTGCTGGCGCCGCTCGATCTCGGCGTCGTAGAACTCGACCACCCGGCCGCATTGCACGCACACCAGGTGATCGTGGTGCTTGCCTTCGTTGAGTTCGAACACCGCCTTGCCGGATTCGAAGAAATGGCGCTCGAGCAAGCCGGCCTGCTCGAACTGGGTGAGCACGCGATAGACCGTCGCGAGGCCGATGTCCATGCCTTCCTGCATCAGCAGACGATAGACATCCTCGGCGGTCAGGTGCCGCTGCTCGGTGTGCTGGAACAGGTCGAGAATCTTCAGCCGAGGAAAGGTCGCCTTGAGGCCGATGTTCTTGAGGTTCTGGGAATTGGAGGGCATTGAGATCCGGAACCGCGCTCTGGTGGGGGCTGCTGCCGCCGGACCCGGCTCGGGCGGAGGCAGCCGCTATGATATATTTTCGCCCCGTTCTGAGAAAGGCGGACCGGACCGGTTCGCTCCCGCGGCCCACCACAGGAAACACCGACCGATGCGTTCCATGCTGCTGACCGTCGCCGCGTTGCTGGCGGCTACAACGATCGGTGGATGTTCGATCACCGACTGGCTGCGGCCCTATCGCATCGACGTCCGCCAGGGCAATTACGTCACCCCTGAGATGGTCGCGCAGCTGAAGACCGGCATGAGCCCCGATCAGGTCCGCTTCGTGCTCGGAACGCCACTGGTCGTCGACCCGTTCCATCGCAATCGCTGGGACTACTTCTACCGCTTCAAGCCCGGCCGTGGCGAAGCTACCGAGCATCGCCTGACCGTGCTCTTCGACAACGGTGTGCTGGCCGAACTGCAGGGCGACATCGAGCCGGCACCGGCGGATCGCATCGTACCGCCGAAGCGGGTCATCGAGATCGGTACCGAACAGCAATAGCGACGACGAACGGAGACGGGCATGCAGAAGCAAAGAATCGCGATCGCCGGCTGTACCGGGCGCATGGGACGCACACTGATCGAGGCGACCCTGGCCGGCGATGCCTTCGAACTGGTCGCAGCCTTCGAGCGCGAAGGCAATCCGCTGGTCGGACGTGACGCCGGCGAAATGCTGGGGCAGCATTCCGGCGTCCCGATCACCGACGATGCCGCAGCCGCAATTGCTGCTGCCGATTGCGTGATCGACTTCACCCTGCCCGACGGCACCCTCAGACACCTCGACATGGCAGCGTCCAGCGGCGTTCCGATGGTGATCGGCACCACCGGCTTCGACGCCGCACAGAAGGCTCGCATCGAATCCGCGGCCGAGCGCGTGCCGGTGGTGTTCGCGCCCAACATGGCGGTCGGTGTCAACGCGGTGTTCAAGCTGCTGGAGACGGCGGCGCGGATCCTGTCGTCCGGCTACGACGTCGAGATCATCGAGGCCCATCATCGCCATAAAGTGGATGCGCCGTCGGGAACCGCGCTGCGCATGGGCGAAGTGGTCGCTGCCGAACTCGGCCGCAATCTCGCCGACTGTGCGATCTATGGCCGACAGGGTCGTACCGGCGAGCGTGACGAGCAGACCATTGCATTCTCGACCATCCGTGGCGGCGACATCATCGGCGACCACACCGTGCTGTTCGCCGGCGCCGGTGAGCGCATCGAGATCACCCATCGCTCGGGTGGGCGCATGCCCTATGCGATGGGCGCGCTGCGCGCGGCTGCCTTCCTGCGCGGTCGCCCCAATGGCCTGTTCGACATGCAGGACGTGCTCGGCCTGCGCTAGACCGGCCCGTCGACCTTCCCGCGTCACGCGTCGCCCCGGCGTGCAGCGCGACACACAGGCTTGCGAAGCACACTCAAGACTGTCCGGCATAGCCCGATAAAGGTCGGTGGAAGCGACGCCGACGTCGGCAGGCGTGCGCACGTTCCCGTCTCTTCCGTTTCGCCCGTCCGGCTTCCCGGGCACGGCAGCGAATTGGCCTAGCCAGGTAGAGGGCTTTGAACGCAAACCTTGTCACGACGGAGATTCGGGCGCTGTTCGGCGTCGACTCTGCAGCCCAGTTGCAGACCCGCATGCGGGGTCTGGATCCGGCCGACGCAAGCCGTCAGCTCGGCCGCATGGTCGCGCTGCTCGAACGCCTGGAGGCGTGTGCCGGCACAGCCGACGGTGCAGCCGTTGCGGGCGGCTCGGGCGGTGCCGCCGCCGACACGGCCTCGCGGGACACCATTGCCGCCTCGCTCGATGCCGCCGGCGCCGGCTACTGGGTCTGGGATCTCGAGGCGCGCCAACTCGAGACCGGCGACGAATGGCGCGGGATGCTCGGCCTTCCGCCGGATTCCGATCACGACGGCTCCTACAAGGCGTGGTTGCCGCTGATCCATCCGGATGACGTCGAAGGCGCGATGGCCCGCCTGAAGGAACACCTGAGTGGCGCGGATCCCGCGTTCCTGTGCGAGTTCCGGATGCGCCACCAGGATGGCGGCTGGCGTTGGCTGCAGGCCCGCGGCAGTGCTCGCGAGCGCGGCGCAGACGGGCAGTGGCGAATCATCCGCGGCATCTATCGCGAGATCACCGATCGCAAGGACTGGGAATTCGAACTGATGCGCACGAAGGAGGCCGCCGAGGCGGCCAACCGCGCGAAGAGCGACTTCCTCGCCAACATGAGTCACGAGATCCGCACGCCGATGAACGGCATCATCGGCATGGCCGAACTGGTGCTGGACACCACGCTCGATCAGGAGCAGCGTGACTATCTGACGACTCTGCGGGCGTCTGCGGACGCCCTGCTGGTGATTCTCAACGACATCCTCGACTTCTCGAAGATCGAGGCCGGCAAGATGGAGCTCGAGGCAATCGAGTTCTCGCCGCGCTCGGTGGTGTCCGAGGTGGCCAAGGCGATGGCCATGCGCATTCACCAGCGTGGTCTCGCCCTGTATTTCTCGACTGCGGCCGACGTGCCGGACACCTGCATCGGCGATCCGGGCCGGATCCGCCAGGTGCTGCTGAACCTGCTCGGCAATGCCGCCAAATTCACCGAGTCCGGCGAGGTCGCGATTTCGGCCCGGGTCGAGGCCCGCAACGGCGGGCACTGCACCCTGGCGTTCGCGGTGCGCGATTCAGGCATTGGTGTGGCCAAGGAGCAGCAGCGGCACGTCTTCGGTGCGTTCGCCCAGGCCGACAGTTCGACGACCCGCAAATTCGGCGGTACCGGGCTCGGCCTGGCAATCTGCAGCCGCCTGGTCGAGATCATGGGCGGCGAGATCAGACTCCAGAGCGAACTCGGCGAAGGCAGTACCTTCGAGTTCACGATCGACGTCGAGGCGGTGCACGAGGCGACGGCACCGCTGATGCCCGGACTGAACGGCCGGCGAGTCCTGCTGGCTGTGGCGAACGATGCCCTGCGCGCCCACCTCGCTGCCCAGTTGGGGGGCTTCGACGTCAAGGTCGAGTCCGCCGATGGTGCCGCTGGCACGAAGGCGTGCCTGCAGCGAGCGGCGGACGCGGCCAAGCCCTATGATTTCCTGATTCTCGATGCGCGCCTGGCGGACGATGCCGCCTTCGAGATCGCCCAGGGCTTCGCGGACGACACGCCGTGGCTCGACCGCCTGCTGGTGCTGCTCGATACCGACAACCAGCGCCGCGGCTCCGATCGCTGCAACGCGATGGGTGTGCGCGGCCGGCTGATCCAGCCGATTTCGGAGCGCGACCTCGGTGAAGCGCTGCAGCTCGCGCTGAGCGCTGGCGCTGACGGCGACGACGAGCTCGACGACTTCAATCCGAGCCTGACCCTGACCGAGATGATGATCATGCAGCCGGACGGGCCAGCCGGCCTGCACATCCTGCTGGTCGAGGACAATCCGGTCAATCAGATGGTCGCCAGCAAGATGCTGAAGAAGGCCGGACATCAGGTGTTGATCGCCGGCAACGGCCGCGAGGCCATCGACCAGTACGACAAGCAGGCCTTCGACCTGATCCTGATGGACGTTCAGATGCCGGTGATGGGCGGACTCGAGGCCACGCAGGCGATCCGGGCCCGTGAGGCCCGACGCAGCTGGGCCGCCGATGGCGACTGGCGACCGGTGCCGATCGTTGCGATGACGGCACATGCGATGCAGGGCGATCGCGAGCGCTGCCTGAACGCCGGCATGGACGACTACGTGGCCAAGCCGATCAAGCCTGCGGAGATGTTCGCTGCGATCGAGCGCGTGTGCGGAACCGTTCGCAGCGACGAATGTGGCGACGGCGGTCGCGATCGCACGCTGCTCGACGAGGCTGCCGACGGCGACGTCATCGATCTCAGCCACACGCGGGAACTGGTCGAGGGCGACGAATCGGCCGTGCTGCAGCTTGCTCGGGTGTTCTTTGCCGATTTCGGTCGCAACCTGCAAACATTGCAGAAGGCAGGCTCGAGCAAGAATCTCGACGAGCTGGCGGCGATCAGCCATTCGCTGAAGGGTTCGCTCGGTGTATTCGGCGCGGCCCGGGCGACCGATGCCGCGCTGCGGGTCGAACGCAGCGCGCGCGACGGTGACCCGGACATGGCCGTGCGCTGGCTGCCGGCACTGGTTTCGGAACTCAATCGGGTCGCCAGCGCGCTGCGCGCGTCGCTGGCGATCTGATCCGTCCGCAGGGCAAGGGTCGGACCTGCACGGCGCGCCGCGGCTCAGTCCGCGACGGGCGGATGCCGCGTGTTCGGCGGATGCCGCGTTGCAGCACCGCGCGCCGGTTGCTATACTCCAGACACTAACGGGAAGGGCGTTTTCGCGCCTCTCCCGTTTTTTGTGCCGCCGGCCAGTGGCGCTTCATGCCTCGATCAGGAGTATTGCCGTGACTGCTTTCCCTCCAGCCATTCTCGCCCTTGCAGACGGGACGGTGTTTCGCGGCAAGGGCATTGGCGCGGCCGGCAGTGCGGTCGGCGAGGTCGTATTCAACACCTCGATGAGCGGCTACCAGGAGATCCTGACCGATCCCAGTTATTGTCGGCAACTGGTCACGCTGACCTATCCCCATATCGGCAATACCGGCGTCAACGACGAGGACTGCGAGGCCGCCACGATCCACGCCGCCGGGCTGATCATCCGCGACTTGCCGATCCTGGCGAGCAACTGGCGGCTGCAGCGCACGCTCCCCGATTATCTGGCGCAGGAGGGCGTGGTTGCGATTGCCGACATCGATACCCGTCGGCTGACCCGCGTGCTCAGGGAAAAAGGCGCGCAGGCCGGCTGCCTGATGACGGTCGATGGCCGTGGCGCCGATGCCGTGGACGAAGCACTGGCCCTCGCCCGGGGCTTTCCCGGACTCGCCGGCATGGACCTCGCCAAGGAAGTGTCGACGGCCTCGCGTTTCGAGTGGCGTGGCGGCCTGTGGCGCCTCGAAGACGGTTACGGCGAAGGCGGTGACGGCCGCTACCATGTCGTCGCCTACGATTTCGGCGTCAAGCGGAACATCCTGCGCATGCTCGCCGAGCGCGGCTGCCGCCTGACCGTGGTGCCGGCCCAGACGCCCGCCAGCGAAGTGCTGGCGTTGGCGCCGGACGGCGTATTCCTGTCGAACGGGCCGGGCGATCCAGAGCCCTGCGACTATGCGATCACTGCGATCCGCGAACTCCTCGCCGCCGGGCTGCCGACCTTCGGCATCTGCCTCGGCCATCAGCTGCTGGCGCTGGCTTCCGGCGCGCGGACGATCAAGATGAAGTTCGGCCACCATGGCGCCAATCATCCGGTCAAGGATCTCGACAGCGGCCGCGTGATGATCACGTCGCAAAACCACGGCTTCGCGGTCGATGCCGACACCCTGCCGAACAATCTGCGGGCCACCCACGTGTCGCTGTTCGACGGCAGCCTGCAGGGGCTGGCGCGCACCGACGTGCCGGCCTTCTGCTTCCAGGGGCACCCGGAAGCCAG
>JAGRFY010000003.1 GCA_020445765.1 Rhodocyclaceae bacterium
AGGGCATTCAGGCTTCGGACATGATTTTGATGCCGGATCCCGACACCGCGTACATCGATCCGTTCTTCGACGAGACCACCCTGGTGGTGTCCTGCGACGTGGTCGAGCCGTCCGACGGCAAGGGCTACGACCGCGACCCGCGCTCGCTGGCGAAGCGCGCCGAGGCCTACCTCAAGTCCACCGGCGTTGGCGATACCGCCTACTTCGGTCCGGAGCCCGAGTTCTTCATCCTCGACTCGGTCGAGTGGAACGTCGACATGTCCGGCGTCTACAGCAAGGTGATTTCGGAAGAGGCTGCCTGGTCCACCGCCGAGAAGTTCGAGGGTGGCAACACCGGCCACCGCCCGCGCGTCAAGGGCGGCTATTTCCCGGTGCCGCCGGTCGACAGCCTGAACGACATCCGCGCCGCGATGGTGCTGGCGATGGAAGCCTGCGGCGTCGAGTGTGAAGTGCACCACCACGAAGTCGCGACCGCCGGCCAGTGCGAAATCGGCACCAAGTTCAACACCCTGACCAAGCGCGCGGACTGGACCCAGATCCTCAAGTACATCGTGCACAACGTCGCGCACCAGTACGGCAAGACCGCCACCTTCATGCCCAAGCCGATCGTCGGCGACAACGGTTCCGGCATGCACGTCCACCAGTCGATCTGGAAGGACGGCCAGAACCTGTTCGCCGGCAACGAGTACGCCGGCCTGTCCGAGATGGCCCTGTACTACATCGGTGGCGTCATCAAGCACGCCCGTGCGCTGAACGCCATCACCAACCCGGGCACGAACTCCTACAAGCGCCTGGTTCCGCACTACGAGGCGCCGACCAAGCTGGCCTATTCGGCTCGCAACCGTTCCGCCTCGATCCGGATCCCGTATACCGCCAATCCGAAGGGCCGCCGCCTCGAGACCCGCTTCCCGGATCCGCTGGCCAACCCGTACCTCTGCTTCTCGGCCCTGATGATGGCTGGCCTCGACGGCATCCAGAACAAGATCCACCCGGGCGACCCGGCCGACAAGAACCTCTACGACCTGCCGCCGGAAGAGGATGCCAAGATCCCGACCGTGTGCCACAGCCTCGACATGGCCCTGGAAGCCCTGGACGCGGACCGCGAGTTCCTGACCCGTGGCGGCGTGTTCTCCAATGACTACCTCGACGCCTACATCGAGCTCAAGATGGAAGAAGTGAACCGCCTGCGCATCACGACCCATCCGGTCGAGTTCGACATGTACTACAGCAGCTGATCGATCGTCCGATCGGCGAAGCGAAGGACGGGCTGCGGCCCGTCCTTTTTTTCCGGCGTTTGCATTTGGCCGGCCGCCTTTCTACACTCGGAAGCCCCACCCACGGGAGTTTCCGACCGATGCGTAAATTCCTGCTTTTCGGTTTGGCGCTGGCGATGCACGGCGGCAGCGTGTCTGCCGGGATCTACAAGTGCGTCGATTCCCAAGGGCGCGTCACCTACACCAACGACGTCGATACGGCGAAGGGCTGCAAGCAGCTCGACGAGGATCTGCCGGTATCGTCGGTGCCGTCGCTGAAGCCGCCGGCGCGCAGCGCGCCCAAGGTGCCCGACAGCAGCGAACAGAATTTTCCGCGGGTCAGCCCCGACGAGCAGCAGTCGCGGGACGACAGCCGACGCTCGATCCTCGGCACGGAGCTCGCCGCCGAGCAGCAGGCACTGGCCGAGGCCGAAAAGGCATTGGCGGAGCAGGATTCGATCCGCTTCGGCAACGAGCGCAATTATCAGAAGAAGCTGGATCGTCTCGAGCCTTTCAAGCAGCAGGTCGAACTCCATCGCCGCAATGTCGAGGCCTTGAAGAAGGAAATCGCCAATCTTCGCTGATCGCCGGGCGGTGGCGCATTTTTTGCTCACCGGTCAGCAATGTCAGACGAATTCGCCTCCCCCGAGCGCATCGCCGGATTGTGTGCCGGCCTCGAGCTGCTCGCCTCCGCGGTCGTGCTGCTCGACGAGAGCTGCCGCATCCGCTACATGAACCCCGGCGCTGAAAACCTGTTCGAAGTCAGTCAGCGCAAACTCGTCGGATTTCCGCTCAGCGAACTGCTCGGACACTCGCTCGAACTCGCCGGGTCGATCGAGAACGCGCTCGCCGACAACTGGAGCTATACCGGGCACGACCTGCACATCGAACGCTCGGGGACCGAGGTGCTGCGGCTCGACTGCACCGTCACCCCGGTCGATGCCGCCGGCCTGCGCCTGCTGCTGGAGTTTCGGCCGATCGACGCACAACTGCGGGTGGCACGCGAAGAACAATTGATCCAGCAGCAAAAGGCCAACCGCGAACTGATGCGCAACCTGGCCCACGAGATCAAGAATCCGCTCGGCGGCATTCGCGGCTCGGCGCAACTGCTGGCGCGGGAGCTGACCGATCCGGCGCTGCGCGAATACACCGAAGTCATCATTGCCGAGGCCGACCGCCTGCAGGACCTGATGAACCGCCTGCTGTCGGCCCGGGCGATGACACGGCCGGCTTCGATCAACGTGCATGACGTGCTCGAGCGCGTGCGCCGGCTGGTGCGCGCGGAATTCCCGGCAATTCATGTCCGCCGCGACTACGACACCAGCCTCCCCGATCTGATGGGCGATCGCGAACAACTGATCCAGGCGATCCTCAACATCGCCCGCAACGCGGCCCAGGCGCTCGACGGTCAGGGCGAGATCTGTCTGCGCACCCGCGCGGCGCGCCAGATCACGTTCGCCAAGCGTCGTCACAGGTTGGCACTGGAATTGCAAGTGATCGACAACGGCCCCGGAATCCCCGAGCCCATTCGTCATACCTTGTTCTACCCGCTGGTGTCGGGGCGGGAGGGCGGGAGCGGACTGGGACTATCGATCGCTCAGACCTTTGTCGAGCAGCATCAGGGCATGATCGATGTGGCCAGCCGCCCGGGGCGCACCTGTTTCACGGTGCTGCTGCCGGTGACCGCAGCGGAACATTGATGCACCATTATGGTGCGGCCGCCCGAAACCATGGGCCATCGCCTGCCGGCGTCGACCCGCCAACGCTTGAATGACGACAGATGAGTAATGCCGTTTGGATCGTCGATGACGATCGTTCCATCCGCTGGGTGCTCGAGAAGGCTCTGGCCCGCGAGGGGATCGAGCATCGCAGCTTCTCGAGTGCCCGCGAAGTGCTCGATGCGATCGAGCGCTCGGGCGAAACGCCGCAAGCGCTGGTGTCGGACATCCGGATGCCGGGCGAGTCCGGGCTCGATCTGCTGCACGAGGTCAAGCAGTGCCATCCGCAACTGCCGGTCATCATCATGACCGCCTACTCCGATCTCGACAGCGCCGTTGCGGCATTCCAGGGCGGCGCCTTCGAATACCTGCCGAAGCCCTTCGATGTCGACCAGGCGGTCAGCCTCGTGCGGCGGGCGCTGGAGCAGGGCGCGCAGCAGAACGGCGCCAAGGACGAGGAACTGCTGGCGCCGGAGATCCTCGGACAGGCGCCGGCCATGCAGGAGGTCTTCCGGGCGATCGGCCGGCTCTCCCAATCCCACGCGACGGTGCTGATCACCGGTGAATCGGGCAGCGGCAAGGAACTCGTCGCCCGTGCGCTGCACCGCCACAGCCCGCGCCGCGATGCACCCTTCGTCGCCATCAACACCGCCGCGATTCCCCGCGACCTGCTCGAATCGGAACTGTTCGGTCACGAGCGGGGCGCGTTCACCGGCGCCACCGCCCAGCGCCGCGGGCGCTTCGAGCAGGCCGAGGGCGGCACCCTGTTCCTCGACGAAATCGGCGACATGCCGGCCGAGTTGCAGACCCGGCTGCTGCGCGTGCTGTCCGATGGACATTACTATCGGGTCGGCGGCCATCAGCCGATCCGCGCCAGCGTCCGAGTCATCGCCGCCACCCACCAGAACCTCGACGAACGGGTCAAGGAGGGACTGTTCCGCGAGGATCTGTTCCACCGCCTCAACGTGATCCGGCTGCGGCTGCCACCACTGCGGGAGCGTCGCGAGGACATCCCGCTGCTGGCCCGTCATTTCCTGCAGAAGAGCGCCCGCGAACTGGGCGGCGAGCCCAAGCGCCTGACCGACGCTGCGTTGCGGCACATCCAGGGCCAGACCTTTCCCGGCAACGTACGCCAGCTCGAGAACGTCTGTCACTGGTTGACCGTGATGGCGCCCGGCCAGACCGTCGACCTGGTCGACCTGCCGAGCGAATTGCGGGAATCGAGCCCGCTGCCGCCGGCCGGCGCCGACTGGCGCGCGGCGCTGGCCGACGAGGCCGACCGCTTGCTCGCCGAAGTCCCTGGGCAGGTACACGAGCGCTTGCAGAAGGACTTCGAACGGGTTCTGATCCGGCGAGCCCTGCACGCCACCGGCGACCGCCGGGTCGAGGCGGCACAGTTGCTTGGCCTCGGCCGCAATACCATCACCCGCAAGATCCAGGAGCTGGGTCTCGACGAAGACCGCGCGCCCAGCGGCGACACGGGCAGCAACGGCTGATCGCACGCGCCCGCGGATTCCGGGATAATGCGGGCCGATCATCGGCCAGGCTGCGATCCATGTCCATCCCGTCGACCTCCACCCTGAACTCAACGGCGATCACCGCGGCGCTGGGCGCCAAGGCGCGACGCTTTGCGATCCGCACGCTCGCCGAGTGCGACTCCAGCAACAGCCGATTGCGCGACGAGGCGTCGCCGGACGACGGCCGCGTCCATGTGCTGGTGTGCGAGCGCCAGTCCGCCGGCCGCGGGCGCCGCGGTCGGCAGTGGCTGTCCGCGCCCGGCGCCAGCCTGACCTTCTCGATGCGTTGGCGGTTTCCGCCGGAGACGTCCGCGCCGGCCGGCTTGTCGCTGGTCGCGGGGCTTGCGGTGGCGCGATCGCTGGAGGGGCTCGGGGTGGAAGCGGTCCAGCTCAAGTGGCCCAACGACGTGCTGGTGACGGGACGCAAGCTGGCCGGAATCCTGGTCGAGCTGGTCGGCGGCGGGGCCGGAGGCGTCGAAGCGGTGATCGGTATCGGCATCAATCTCAGGCCCTTGCCCGAGGACGACCTGCCCGATGGGCTGACTGTCGCCGCGGTCAGCGAACTGCTGCCGTCGCCGCCGTCGCGGGAGCGCCTGCTGGCCGGCTTGCTGCTGCAGTTCGACCTGATGCTGGAGACCTATGGCGCAGCGGGGTTCGCGGCCTTTCGTGGCGCCTGGGAGCAACGCAACGCCCACGCCGGTCTGCCGGTTCGGGTCGGCGACGAGGCCAGCGAGATCCTCGGTACCTGCCTCGGCGTCGACGACGACGGCGCCCTGTGTGTGCAGACCGATGCCGGCGAGCGCCGGGTGGTCGCCGGCGACGTCTCACTGAGGCAGGCACTTTGAAGCTGCTGCTCGACCTCGGCAATTCCCGTCTCAAGTGGGGCGTTCATTGCGACGGCCGCTGGCGTGCACAGGGGGTGCTGGAATACGAGCATCTGGAGCGTCTGGCGCCGGCGATCCTCGCCATCGGGCAGCCCGACGGCGCCGTCGGTGCCAATGTTGCCGGCGGCCGCCGTGCGGCCGAGGTCGAGATGGCGCTGCCGGCCGGCCTCGAGGTCCGCTGGAACGCGCCCACCGCTCGCCAGTGCGGTGTCGTCAATGGTTACGTTCGCGCCGACCAGCTCGGTGCCGATCGCTGGGCCGCGCTGATCGGTGCCCGACACCTGCATCGGGGGGCGGCACTGGTGGTGATGGCGGGGACCGCGACCACCGTGGACCTGCTGGCCGCCGACGGCGAATTCGAAGGCGGGCTGATTCTGCCCGGACTGGCCCTGATGCGCCGCTCGCTGGCGTCGGATACCTCCGACCTGCCGTTTGCCGAGGGCCATCACGTCGATCGCCCGCGCCGTACCGAAGATGCCATCGTCAGTGGTTGCGTCGAGGCCCAGGCCGGTGCGATCGAGCGCATGTTCGCGCGCATCGACCAGAATCAGCGGCCGGTGTGCCTGATGAGCGGGGGGGCAGCCGACGCGATCGCGGCGACATTGGCGCTGCCGTGCCGGCGCGTCGAGAACCTGGTGCTCGAAGGCCTGGCGCGGATCGCGGAGGATCGGGATAACATCACGCCCTTGAAGTGAATGACGGCGGCTTGAATGGCGCAGCCCGAGGCCAGGAGATTGCGATGACCGACGACACCCGCGTCGTGCTCGAGACGCACGAGATGCCGACCCACTGGTACAACGTCGTGGCCGACATGCCGAATCCGCCGGCGCCGCCGCTGGGCCCGGACGGCCAGCCGGCGACGCCGGAGCAGATGGGCGCGATCTTTCCCGGCCGGATCCTCGAGCAGGAGATGAGCACCGAGCGCTGGATTCCGATCCCGGACGAGGTGCGCGAGGTCCTGAAGATCTGGCGGCCGAGCCCGTTGCTGCGCGCAGTACGCCTGGAGCGGGCGCTCGCCACGCCGGCGCGGATCTATTACAAGTACGAGGGCGTGTCGCCGGCCGGTTCGCACAAGCCCAACTCGGCAGTGCCGCAGGCCTACTACAACCGTCAGGCCGGCATTCGCCGGCTGACCACCGAGACCGGCGCCGGACAGTGGGGCTCGTCGATCAGTTTCGCCGGCCAGATGTTCGGCCTCGAAGTGCGGGTCTACATGGTCAAGGTCAGCCACCAGCAGAAGCCGTACCGTCGCCTGATGATGCAGACCTGGGGTGCGGAAGTGCACGCCAGTCCGTCCGAACTGACCGAGACCGGCCGGCGCATTCTGGCGCAGGATGCAGACAGCCCGGGCTTGCTCGGCATCGCCATCTCGGAAGCGGTGGAGGAGGCGGCCGGGCGTGCCGACACCAATTACACGCTGGGTTCGGTGCTCAATCACGTGCTGCTGCACCAGACCGTGATCGGACTCGAGGCGAAACGCCAATTCGACAAGATCGGCGCCTACCCCGACGTGATCTTCGGTCCCTGCGGCGGTGGCTCGAGCTTCGGCGGCATCGCGTTCCCGTTCCTGGCCGACAAGGCTGCCGGTGACGTCCGCGCGCGCGACCTTCGCTGTGTCGCGGTCGAACCCAGTTCCTGTCCGACGCTGACGCGCGGTGCCTATGCCTACGACTTCGGTGACGCCTCCGGTTTCACGCCGCTGATGAAGATGTACACGCTCGGTCACGATTTCGTGCCGCCGGGCATTCATGCCGGCGGTCTGCGCTATCACGGCGATTCGCCGCTGGTCTCGCAGCTCTATCACGAAGGTTTGCTCGAGGCGGTCGCGGTGCCCCAGGTCGAGACCTTCGAAGCCGGGCTGCTGTTCGCGCGAAACGAGGGCATCATTCCTGCGCCGGAGTCGTGCCATGGCATCCGGGCGGCGATCGACGAAGCGATTCGCTGTCGCGAGAGCGGCGAGCCGCGGACGATCCTGTTCAACCTGACCGGTCACGGGCATTTCGACATGAGTGCCTACGAGCGCATGCTCGGCGGCGGGCTGGAGAACTTCGACTATCCAGCCGAGGCGATCGCCGAATCGCTGGCCCATCTGCCGAAGGTCGGCTGACGGAAAGCATCATGGCACGTGTCGTCTTTTTCGCCCTGTTGCTGCTCAACCTGCTCGCGCTCGGCGGGCTCGCGGGCTGGCTCGGCGGCAGTCGCAGTGGCGGCGAACCGGAGCGACTGACCAATCAGTTGCGACCCGAAGCGATCCAGCTGGTCGCCCTCGATCGCCTGCCGCCGGAGGCGCCCGAGCCCGCGCCGGAACCGGTCGTGCCTGAACCGTCGGAGCCGCCGCAGCCGGTGCCACAGCCGCCAGAGCTCGCCGCACCGCCGCCGGAGCCGCCGGCGCCCGAAGCGGCCGCGGCGGTTCCGGTGCCGCGAGCCTGCATTCGCTTCGTCGAACTGACCGAGGCCATGACCGACGAGTTGACGTCGATGACGAAGGCCTTCGACGAGCCGCTCGAACTCGCCGACAGCGCCGTGCTGCGCCCAACCTCGTACTGGGTCCATGTGCCGCCCCTCGACGGCCGGCGCGAGGCCGATCGCAAGGTTCAGGAGATTCGCGCCCAGGGCGTGCGCGACCTCTTCATCCTGCAGGAGGAGGGGCCGTTCCAGTTCGCGATCTCGCTCGGCCTGTTCAAGACCGAGAGTTCGGCGCAACTGCACCTGCGCCGGCTCGAGGCCCGGGGTGTGACCGGCGGCACGATCACGGCCCGCGGCAACATGATCCATCGGCTGGAGGTTCGCGGCCCGGTCGACGCGCTGGCGACGCTCGCCAGCGACACGGCCGCCCGTTTCGAAGGGCTCGAGCGCGAGCCATGCGAACCGTGAGTCGGAGCCAATCCATGTGGGCTCGACCGTGAGCACTGCCTGCGCACGCCCGGTGATCGGCCTGACCGGCGGCATTGGCTCGGGCAAGAGCGCCGCCGCCGATCTGTTCGCAGGCTTCGGTGCCGATGTCGTCGATACCGACCTGATCGCCCATCAGCTGACGGCGCCTGGCGGGGACGCGATGGCTGCCATCGCCGATGCCTTCGGTGCCGGCGTGGTGCGCGCCGATGGCGGTCTCGATCGGGACGCGATGCGCGCACTGGCGTTCGACGAGCCGGGTGCCAGGGCGCGCCTCGAAGGCATCCTCCATCCGCTGATCCGGGCGCAGTCCGAGCGCCAGATCGCGGCGAGCACAGCGCCCTACTTGATCCTGGTGGTACCCTTGCTGGTCGAGGCCGGGGGTTACCGCGAACGGGTCGATCGAATCTGCGTGGTGGATGTGCCGGAGGCGGAGCAGGTGGCGCGGGTGATGGCCCGCAACGGCTTCCAGGAGGCGCGCGTGCGCGCGATCATGGCGGCCCAGGCGAGTCGTCGGCAGCGCCTGGCAGTGGCCGACGACGTCATCGACAACAGTGGTTCGCTGACACGATTGCGCGAGCAGGTCGAAGCCCTTCACCAACGCTACATGGCACTCGCCTGAGCGCGTCTGCTCGCCTGCCTGCCGGCGGGCAGATCGGACCCCTGTGCTATGATCGGCCGCAATCCAAGCCAGTTTCCGACCTCGGGCCAACGCCGGTGATCAACTACGAGTATCCCCTCAACGAGCGCATTCGCACGCTGCTCCGGCTGGAGGATCTTTTCGCCCGGGTTGGCCACTTCGCCGCCAGCGACACCACCTTCGATCACCACAGCGCGCTGATCTCGATGTTCGAGGTGCTCGAGGTCTCGAGCCGCGCGGATCTCAAGGTGGACCTCGTGCAGGAACTGGAGCGCCAGCGCCAGACCCTGCTCGGCTACCGCAACAATCCGGCCATTTCCGAGGAGGCCCTGTCCGGCGCCCTGTACGAGATCGAGCAGGCGTCGGCGGCGCTGCTGGCGATGGCAGGCAAGATCGGCCAGTACCTGCGCGAGAACGAATGGCTGATGGCGATCCGCAGCCGCGCGGCGATTCCGGGTGGCGCCTGCCAGTTCGACCTGCCGGCCTACCACTACTGGCTCAATCGCGACGTCGAGGCACGGCAGCGCGACCTCGCCAACTGGCTGCATCCGATGACCCCGATCCGCGATGGTCTGCTGATCGTGCTGCGCCTCTTGCGCAGCAGCGGCCGACCGGAGGCGCTGGTCGCTCGCCGTGGCAGTTTCCAGATGACGATGGGCGGCCGCAGCGCACAGATGATCCGGGTCGTGATTCCGCGCGGGCTTGCCGCAGTACCCGAGATCAGCGCCAACAAGTACGCACTGAACATCCGCTTCATGATGCCCGAGACCCTCAGCCGGCCCCGCCAGTCCGAGGCCGACGTCCAGTTCGAACTGACCTTCTGCAATCTCTGATGGCGACCTCTGCAGCCGGAAGCCCGACGCCCGGGCGGACCGTCAAGTGTCCCAACTGCGGCAAGCCGGCACTTTGGTCGCCGGACAATCGATGGCGCCCGTTCTGCAGCGAGCGCTGCCGCCAGATCGACCTCGGTGCATGGGCTTCGGACCAATACCGGGTGGCCGGCAACGAACCTGCAGGCGAGACCGGGGAACACGACGACGGCTGATACGCGGCCCGTCGATCACGATTGGCCAGGCCGATGCCCTCGGCCGCCGAATCGTCGCGACCTGCGGTGCCGGGATCGTGCTTCGCCCATCGAACCGGCGGCGCGAAGCAGACACGCCGGAGACCTTCGCGAGGACTTGGGACGCGAACCGGCGCTTGAATGGGATTCCCGTCCCGTCCCGTCGCCGTTCGCAGTGCAGCCGTTTCGTCTCGCCGCGGGCATGAGCGACCCGCACAATTGGCAAGGCGCAGGCGGGGTCCGACAGATGCCGGATGTCGCCGGCCGGGCAGAGCCGCGGCACCTGGCAAGCGGCGGCACGTGCAGCCTCTGGTCTTGCCGCGACAGGACTGGCGCGATCAGCCGAGCGCGGGTGCCGCCCAGGTGGCGCGGATCGCGGCGATGCCGTGGGCACCGGCGGCCCGGGCGGTGCCCATGTCGGCCGCACCGATACCGCCGATCGCGAACACCGGAAGCGGGAGATCGGCGACGAGTTCGGCGAACCGGGGCCAGCCGAGGGCTGGCTGGCCGGGGTGGCTCGGTGTTGGTGCGACGTGTCCGAGCAGCGCATAGTCGAGCCCGAGCCGGGCCGCCTGCTCGAGCTCGGCGCGATCGTGGCACGATGCGCCGACCCATTCGAAATCGGGTCGGCTGGCGGCGCCGGCGAGTTCGGCCGAGGGCAGGTGCAGTCCATCGGCGCCCACTGCTCGTGCCAGCTCCGCATCGCCATTGACGACCATCAGCGCGCCGTGGCCGCGGCAGCGGTCGATCACCGACAGCGCCAGCCGGCGGCGGTCCTCGGCCGCCAGTCCGCCGTCGCGCAGCTGAACCAGCCGCAGGCCGGCGGCCAGCGCCCGCTCGAGGGCCGCGAGCTGGACTCCGATGCCGAGCCCGGCGGCATCGGTGACGCCCATCCGGCGCGGCAGCCGCAGCGCCTTCAGCACCGGCGCGTTGGCCGGCAGCATCGGTGCCACCGTCAGGACGTCCGCCCGCTGCCACGACAGGGCACTGTGGACGTGGTCGTTCACATCACCGGACCACTCGGGCACCTCAAAGAAGTTCAGCCGGACATGGGCGTGTTCGTAGTCGTACTCGCGGACCAGCCAGGGCCAGCAGGCCTCGGCCCGGATGCCCAGTTCCTCGTCCAGCTCGCGGACCAGCGCCGCACGCGCGTCTTCGCCGGGCTCGACCTTGCCGCCCGGGAATTCCCAGTAGCCGGGATAGAAGGTGCCGGGTGCGCGCTGGCCGAGCAGGAAGCTGCCGTCCGACCGCGTGATGACTGCGGCCGCCACCTCGACCCGCTTGCGTTCGCTCACTCGTCGCCCTCGAGGCGGCCGGCGTAGTCGCGGGCGAATTGCCAGGCGACCCGGCCGCTGCGCGAGCCCCGCATCAGTGCCCATTGCAGCGCCTCGCCGCGTGCCGACTCGATGGCGTCGGCGGGAAGCTTGAACTGCTTGAGCCAGTGGGCGACCACGTGCAGGTACTCATCCTGGTTGAACGGGTAGAACGAGAGCCACAGGCCGAAGCGCTCGGACAACGAGATCTTCTCCTCGACCGCTTCTCCGGGATGGACCTCGCCATCGACATGGCGGGCCTTGAGGTTCTCGTCCATGTACTCGGGCATCAGGTGACGGCGGTTCGAGGTGGCGTAGATCAGAACGTTGTCGGCCACTGCTGCGACCGATCCGTCGAGTACGCTCTTCAGCGCCTTGTAAGCGGCTTCGCCTTCCTCGAACGACAGGTCGTCGCAGAACAGGATGAATCGCTCGGATCGGTCCCGGACGAGATCGACGATGTCCGGCAGGTCGATCAGATCGCCCTTGTCCACTTCGATCAGGCGCAGACCGCGTTTCGCATGGGCGGTCAGCAAGGCCTTGATCAGCGAGGATTTGCCTGTGCCGCGGGCACCGGTCAACAGGACGTTGTTGGCGTGGCGGCCCGCCAGGAACTGTCGCGTGTTCTGCTCGATGCGCCGCTTCTGCTCGTCTACGTCCTTCAGATCCGACAAGCGGATGCGGTGGGGTTCGGTCACCGCCTCGAGCGCCGCGCGGCCATTGCGCCGGCGCCAGCGGAAGGCCGTCGACGAGTGCCAGTCCGGCGCTTCGGGCGGAGCGGGCAGGATCGCCTCGAGCCGCTCGAGGACGCGCTCGGCCCGGGCGAGCAGGGCCGCCAGCTCAGGTGTCGCGTTCATCGTCGTCGGCGTCGGACTTGCGATTCTTGCGTGGCCAGGTGGCCCAGACGATCACCAGCAGCAGCGTCAGGGCCACCAGCACTTCGAGGAAGATGACCCACATGCGGGATTCCGGTCGTCAGCTTGGTGGTTCTCGGTTGCGTCGAGGACGGGCGTCTTATACTGCCCGCCGTGCGTCCGCGAGTGTAACCGATACCCATGCCCCAGGCTTCGAAGCTCCTGTTCGCCGGATGGCTGACGATCGTGCTGGGCGGCTGTTGTGCGCCATCTCCGGTCGAATTGCACCCGGCGACCTGTCCGACCACCGAATGTCCGGCCTGCCCGGCATGCGCGCCTTGCCCCAAGTGCCCCGAGGCGCCCGCTGCCCAGCCGCCGTCAGCGGAAGGGCCGGCGAGCTTGCGCGCGGCGGCCTGGTCGGAGCTGCCGGGGATTGCCGACGATGCGCTCGCCGAGGCGCTGCCGGCGCTTGCGGCTTCGTGCGACAAGCTGACCGGCCAGCCTCGCTGGCGTGAATTCTGCGGGTCCCTCGCTGCGCTGCCCGAGGGTGCCGGACGGGGAGAGCTGGCCGCCGTACTGCGATCGGGACTCGTACCCTGGCAGCTCGTCAATGCGGATGGCAGCGAGAGCGGCCTGGTCACCGGCTATTACGAGCCGCTGATCCATGGGCGGCTGGTCCGCGATGCGAACGCGCGCTGGCCGATCCACGGCGTGCCGAACGACCTGATCAGCGTCGAACTGGCCGACGTGTATCCGGAACTGGAGAAGCTGCGGCTGCGTGGCCGGCTCGTCGGCGGCGTGCTCGAGCCCTACTGGACCCGGGCCGAGATCATGGCGCTCGGGGATGCGTTGCCGGCGCCGGTCCTGCTGTGGGCGGACGACCCGATCGAGCTCTTCTTCCTGCAGGTGCAAGGGTCGGGGCGGGTCGAACTGCCGGATGGCAGTCTGGTGCGCATCGGCTACGCCAATCACAACGGACACCCGTACGTGTCGATCGGTCGCTGGCTGATCGAGCAGGGCGAGATGTCCCTGTCCGATGCTTCGATGGCGGGTATCAAGGCATGGGCACGTGCTCATCCGCAGCGCGTCGACCAATTGCTGGGCGTCAATCCGGGCTACGTCTTCTTCCGGCAGTTGCCGGCCGGCGACGGCGGTCCGCTCGGTGCACTGGGCGTCGCGCTGACGGCGGGCCGCAGCATCGCGGTGGATCCACGCAGCGTGCCGCTCGGGGCGCCGGTATTTCTCGACACCACGGAACCCGCCAGCCAGAAGCCGTTGCGCCGACTGGTGGTGGCCCAGGACACCGGCGGGGCGATCAAGGGCGGTGTGCGCGCCGATTTCTTCTGGGGTTTCGGCGCAGAGGCCGGCGCAATGGCCGGTCGCATGCGACAGCAGGGCCGAATGTGGGTGTTGCTGCCGCCCGATCGCGAGAGTGTGACGACCCCCGCCCGATGAACGCCGCCACTCGAGGCGAGCGCACCATTTCGGAGAAATTCGCCCCAGGTGCGCCCCATGATGGGGCATGTCGGCTGAAGCATGCACAGATTGTGGGCGCAAAATTCTCAAGCTTGGTGCATGGCGGCACTAAGTGATTGAAATGTAGATGCCCCAATGTTGGTATGGTCTTCGCTTCGTGCGCCCCCATTGTGCAAAAGGGGAGTAGGCGATGGAAGACTTCAAGGTGGGCGGCGACGTCCTTTTCATTCTGCTGGGCGCCATCATGGTGCTGGCGATGCACGCCGGGTTCGCGTTTCTCGAGCTCGGCACCGTGCGGCGAAAGAATCAGGTCAATGCCCTGGTCAAGATCCTGACCGACTTCGGCATGTCCACGCTGGCCTATTTCTTTCTGGGCTACTGGGTGGCCTACGGCACCGGTTTCCTGGTCGGCGCCGACCAGTTGGCTGCACAGGGCGGCTACGAGCTGGTCAAGTTCTTCTTCCTGCTGACCTTTGCGGCCGCGATCCCGGCGATCATTTCGGGCGGGATCGCCGAGCGTGCCCGCTTCACGCCGCAACTGCTCGCCACCTTCTTCCTGGTCGGCCTGGTCTATCCGTTCTTCGAGGGCATCGTCTGGAACGGCAATCTCGGCCTGCAGGGGTGGCTCGAATCGAGCTTCGGTGCGCAGTTCCACGATTTTGCCGGCAGCGTCGTGGTGCACGCCGTCGGCGGCTGGATCGCCTTGCCGGCGGTGCTGCTGCTGGGTGCGCGCCGTGGTCGCTATCAGAAGAGCGGCGCGATCGCCGCGCATCCGCCGTCGAGCATTCCGTTTCTCGCGTTGGGTGCATGGATCCTGACGGTCGGCTGGTTCGGCTTCAACGTCATGAGCGCGCAGCGTCTCGAGGCGATCAATGGACTGGTGGCACTGAACTCGCTGATGGCGATGGTCGGAGGAACGCTGGCGGCACTGGTGGCCGGCCGCAATGACCCGGGCTTCGTCCACAACGGGCCGCTGGCCGGCCTGGTGGCCGTCTGCGCCGGTTCCGACCTGATGCATCCGGTTGGCGCACTGGTGGTCGGTGCCGTCGCCGGTGTGCTGTTCGTCCAGTTGTTCACGATCGCCCAGAACCGATGGAAGATCGACGATGTGCTCGGCGTGTGGCCGCTGCACGGCCTGTGCGGGGCGTGGGGCGGGATCGCCGCGGGCATATTCGGCAGTACCGCGCTCGGCGGCCTCGGCGGGATCAGCTTCGTCAGCCAGTTGATCGGCACGATCGCCGGTATCGCGGTGGCGGTGGTCGGTGGCATTCTGGTGTATGGCGGGATCAAGGCGGCGATGGGACTGCGGCTCGACCCTGAACAGGAATTCGAAGGGGCAGACCTCGCACTCCACAAGATCTCGTCGACGGCCGAGAAGGAAACCTCCTGGTAATTCGGGGGGACGGTCGGCGCAGCCGGGCACGGAACGGCCGCGCCGCGCCGTGGCCAGCGCGCTCAGCGCAGTCGCAGGATGCGAATCGCGCCGATCAGCACGACGAAGCCGATGGTGCAGCCGATGACCCGGTCGGGCCAGGGGCTCGCGGTCCATGCCACCAGGGCACCGGCCACCATCACGCCGAGATTGGCCAGCACGTCGTTGGCCGAGAAGATGTAGCTCGCGCGCATGTGCACGCCGCCGCCGCGGTGGCGCGCGATCAGTGCCAGACAGGCGACGTTGGCGGCGAGTGCCAGCAGCGACACGCCGATCATGGCGATTCCCTCGGGGACGCCGCCAAACGCCGCGCGGCGAAGCGTCTCGACCAGCACGCCGACTGCGAGCAGCAGTTGCAGCACCCCCGACAGGCGCGCTGCGACCCGCTTGTGGCGGGCGGAACGGCCGACCGCATACAGCGCCACGCCATAGACGCCCGCATCGGCGAACATGTCTGCGGCGTCGGCGACCAGACCGGCCGAGCCGGCCCACCAGCCGGCGATCATCTCGATCACGAACATCAGTCCGTTGATGCCCAGCAACAGGCGCAGCACATGGGCCTCAGCCTCGGCGTCGTCGTCGACGGACGCAGGCACGTCGTCGGCCGCCAGCCAGTCGCTCGCCTGCAATTCGGCGCCGAAGCCGAGCGGTTCCAGTCGCCGCACGATGTCGCGCGGGTCGCCGCCGTGATCGACCACCAGCCGCCGGCCCGGGAGATCGAAGCGCATCGCTGCGATGTCCACGTCGGCGAGCCGCAGGCGAATCAGCTGTTCCTCCGACGGACAGTCCATGCCGGGTATGTGAAGCACCGAGCGCCGCCGACGCGGCAAGTCGCGTCCGCTGTCCGCGGCCTGAGGTGCCACCTTCGGCGCGCAGCGGGCTTCGCCGGAATCGCCGGCCCCGTCGGGGAGAGTCATGCTGGTCGGTAAGCCTGTTTCATCGGTTGCTCGAGGCGGTGACGCAAGCGCATCGGTTCCGCCGAGGCGGGCCGAACCGCTCGTGCCCGGCGCCGCCGGCAAACATTCTAGTGGTCTGCTTCGCAAATGCCGCAACACGAAAGCGCGCCTCGCGCCCCCGTGGACGCGTTGCTCATCCTCGCGATAGTCCCAGCCATCGCTGCGGTTCGCGCCCTGCGAAGGCGGCCGATGCATCACTTTCGCCATGTTCCTTGATTTGCCAGGCAGACCGATAGCCGGCCTCGGCCGACGCCGCAGGCGACTGCAGTCCGCGACGGACGTCGCGATACCGGCGAACGTCCTAGAATTGAAGAGGTGGTGCCGCCTGCAGCGGCGACCAGCAATTTCAGAGGTGCAAGGTGAAGACGAAGATCGTCCGCAGGCAGGATGGCGTCGAGGTGCAGATCAGCGATGTCGAAGGTCGAACGGATCGCCTGCTGGCGGCCTTCCGCGAGTGCCAGGAGGGGCGATGCACCTGTCCCACCGACGAGTACCGCAAGGTTGATTCGGTCGGGGTGACCCGGTCCGGCGCCGATATCTCGCTGTCGATCACGGCGAAAGCGGGTCGCCAGATCGACGTGAGCGAGATCGAGCGCTGTCTGGCCCATACCCGGGCGAAGTGCGAGTGAGGCGCGGCCGGCGGGCCGGCGACCGATGAGGCCGCCGGCGCCTGCCTGGATCGCGTCCGAAGATCGCCGACGTTTGCCGACGTGGCGGAGGTGGGCGCCTACCCCAGCGCCACGAAGTGCTTGCGCAGGCTGTGCAGCTTGCCGGTCGTGGCGTCGCCCGGAGCGCCTTGCCTCAAGTCTTCCATGCTATTGATCTGTCTGGGATATTCCTTGTAGTCGACTTTCGACTGCCGCTTGTAATCGACCTGGGGCCGGACACCCTGGCCGATGAAGGTGACGATCACCGTCAGTTCGGCGATGTTCTTTCGTCCGATGTCGTAGGCATCGCAGGCGGCGGGCGCGACGCCGAGCGCATTCGCGAGCTTGCGCGGATTGTGGTTCTGATTGAATCCGACGATCACCAGACGGTCGATCTGGCGACCGTTGATCTTCGCGATCAGACGATCCAGGGTCTTCTGCGTATGTTTCGCGGGTTGATCGCCGGCCCAGATGTCCATCGTGAAATGCGCGCCGACCAGGGTGTTCGGCAGCACCGCGACCACGCCGGTGCAACTCGAGAATTTCGGGAACAACAGCGGCGAGCCTTCGCCGGCGGTCTCCTCGGTGACGATCATGACGTTGTTGAATTGGGGCATCCAGGTCTCTCCGTTGTGCCGGTTGTCGGTCTGCTGCAATCGCGCCGGTCTGGCCGCGTCCACCGCAGGTGGCGCAGTGCGAGACGATACGCGGGTTCCGCCGGGATGCCCACGTCACGGCAGCCGGTGAGCCCGAAGACCACAGCACGTGCCGGTCCGGGGGCGTCAGCGATCTCTTGCTGCAGCCAGCGGCAGCGGCGTATCGCTGACCACTCGGAATTCGCCCAGCCGCTCGCAAAAATCCCAGCGTTCGACCGCGCAACTCGGTCGCGCCCCGGCATTGCCTGCTGCGTAGCGAATCAGGTTGAACGAATTGCCTGCCTCGTGCCGGATGCGGCTGGAGACGACGGTGCCTGCCTGCACCACCCACGCCGCCCGGCCGTTGCCGATACGTGCGACGTAAGGCAGGTGGATGTGTCCGCCGAGCACCAGATCGGCCCCGGCCGGCGGCCAGCGCTCGAGCGCCCGCTGGCGCCCGCGCAGCAGATCGCTTCGGTCTTCGGCGCGGGACACGGCGAGCGGTTGATGGGTGACGATCATGCGAAGCTGGCCTGGCGATGCAACGGCCAGGCGTTCCGCCACCCGGTCCACCTGTTCGCGTCGCAGGACGCCGTGCTTGTGGCGCCACTGGCTGACGGTGTTGAGCACCTGCAGATGCAGCAGGGGGTCTTCGTGCACCGACTCCGGCGATCGTCCGAAGGCCGCGCAAAACGGCGCGAACGGATCGAGCAGCCGCCGCAGCGGGTCGAGCACCGGGAGGTCGTGGTTGCCGAGGGTCAGATGCAATCTGGCCGTCGGCGCCAGTTCCCCCAGCCGTTCGACGAAGGCGGCGGCCCGTCGAAACTGATCGGTCGTCGCACGCTGGGTGAGATCGCCGGAGATCACGATGTGTTCCGGCATCAACCCGGGCAGCGTGTCCATCAGGGCAGCCATCGGCCGTTCCCGCTCGGTGCCGAAGTGGGGATCGGAGAGATGCAGCAGGCTAGCCATCGAGCGTCTGCGCGCTGGCGGTATCGAAAGCCGGCGGCGGGCTCATCAGCAACAGTGGGTCAGGCGAGATCGCGAAATGCAGCGGCATCGTCATCGCGCCGGTCTCGCCATCGGTGGCGACCTTGATCCGCGGCGATCGTTGACGGCGGAAGTAGCGTGGGCGCTTCGACACCGTCATCTCGCGGAAGGCGAAACTGGTGACCTCGTCCGCTTCGCCGAGCAGGCCGAGGGAGCCGCGGAATGCCAGCGCCAGCAATCCGAAGCGGTCGACCGGCTTCAGATGCAGGGCCGCCAGCAGACCGTGGTCGAGACTCGCGGCCTCGACCAGGCCAACCTGATCCAGTTGCAGCCGGTTGTTGCCGACGAACAGCGTCGACGTCTCGATGTCGTCGCGGATGCCTTCGACATGCAATTGCAGGCGCAATCGGCCGCGCTCGACGAGCAGGCTGAACAGGGCCGACAGCATCGCCACCAGCCGGCTCCTGCCGAACTGCCGCTTGGCCTGTTCGCGCTGCTCGAGCAGTCGCGGATAGAGGCCGAGACTGGCATTGACGAGGAATACACGGTGATTGACCGTGCCGACCTGCACCGGCCGGACCGCACCGGTGACCAGGACCCGGGCCGCCCCGTCCGGCTCGAGCGGTATCCGGTGGTTGCGTGCGACGTAGTTGAACGTTCCCATCGGCAGCACGCCGAAGCGACAACCGGTGCCGAGCAACCCCTGGACGACGGCATTGATGGTGCCGTCGCCACCGGCCGCGACGACCATGCCGTCGCTGTCGCAGGCGCGCTCACCGAGCGTGCGCGCGAGCTCGCCGATGGCCTCCGGACGCTCGATCGCGACGAATCGGTGCGGTCGCGCGGCGGCCTCGAGCACCGCGGCCACCCGTGCATGCGCCTGGGCCTGATCGCGGGCGCCCGAGCGCGGGTTGAAGAGTATGTCGATCGGTCCGCTGCCCGGCCCGGTCGGGCGCGGCCGATTTCGGCTGGGACTCACCAGGTTCTCGCTCCGTGATCTCGATGCCCCCAGTCGCCGGTCCCTGTCCGCGCCGCGACAAGAGGGTTCCGGCTGCCGTGGCTTATGCTGTCGTTCGGCATTGGCCGCAAGCGGGGAGTATGGCATGGAGCAGCCCGGCGACCTGGATCACCTGCGAGGCTGGATCGGGCGGTGCGAGCAGCGCGAGGAACTGCTCGCGGCGTTTCCGCCAAGGGCGCTGAAGGCGACTCTCGAGGCGCCGTACGTCGGTGACGGCGAAATCGGCGAGCCACTGCCGCCATTGTGGCACTGGCTCTACTTCCTGCCGCTGGCTGTGCACTCCTCGCTGGCGGCGGACGGCCACCCGCGCAAGGGTGGATTCCTGCCGCCGGTGGCGCTGCCCAAGCGGATGTGGGCCGGCGGGCGCTTCGGCTTCGAGGCGCCGCTGACGATCGGTGCGCGTGCCGTGCGAACCTCCACCGTGACGCGCGTCGAGGCGCGCAGCGGGCGAAGCAGCGAGCTGGTATTCGTCACCGTCCGACACGACATCGCCTGCGCTGGCGAGCCCCGCCTCTGGGAAGAGCACGATATCGTCTATCGCCCAGCGGCGAGCGGTATCCTGCCGGCGACCGAATTCGTCGAACCGGGGGCATTCAGCCGCGAAGTCGTTGCCGACGAGGTATTGCTGTTCCGTTATTCTGCGCTGACCTTCTAATGGCCATCGCATCCACTACGACCGTCGCTATGCCACCGAGGTCGAAGGCTATCCGGGGCTGGTCGTGCACGGCCCGCTGCTGGCCACGCTGCTGGTCGACCTGCTGCTGCGCGAGCGGCCTTCGGCGACGCTTGCGGGTTTCGAATTCCGTGCGCTGGGGCCGGTCTTCGACGGCAGACCGTTTCAGCTCTGCGGCTCGTACGAGAGCGACAGCGACGTGCGGCTCTGGGTCCGCGATGAGCACGGCCGCAAGACGATGGCCGCGAGCGCCCGCCTGGCGGCCTGACCATCGACGCGGAGGGATGGCAATGGAGATCGAGGGGCTGGACCACCTGGTGCTGACCGTGGCCGACGTCGATGCAAGCGTGGCGTTCTACTGCCGCGTGCTCGGCTTCGAGGCGGTCACGTTCGGTGGCGGACGACGGGCGCTGGCCTTCGGTGGGCAGAAGATCAATCTCCATCCGGCCGGGCGCGAATTCGAACCGAAGGCCGCGAGGCCGACGCCGGGCTCGGCCGACCTCTGCTTTATCGCCCGGCAGCCGCTCGAACGGATCCTCGAGCACCTGGCGATCCACGGTGTCGCGGTCGAGGCGGGACCGGTCGAGCGTACCGGGGCAAGCTCGCCGATCCGCTCGTTGTATTTCCGTGATCCTGACGGCAACCTGATCGAAGTCGCCAATCGGATTGCCTGAGATGGCGGACCTTGCCGGCGCCGCGATCGGCCAGTCCGGCCTGTTTCGTCAACGGCGCTTCGTGCGTTTCTGGATCGCGCGCATCTGCAGCGCCGGGGGCTACCAGATGCTCGGCGTGGCGGTCGCCTGGCAGGTCTGGGAAATCACCGGCAGCGCGGTCGCGCTCGGCCTGGTCGGGCTTGCCCAGTTCCTGCCCAAGCTGCTGTTGATGCCGATGGCCGGGAACTGGGCCGACCGCTTCGAGCGGCGTCGGCTGGTGGCGGCGGCACAGACGCTGCAACTCGCGAGCCTGCTGCTGCTGGTCTGGGCCAATGAACAGGGCGGCCTGTCGCCGGAACTGATCTATGCGTTGCTGGTGGTCAACGGCATCGGCCGCAGCTTCGAGATGCCGACCTCCCAGGCCCTGTTGCCGGCGCTGGTACCGTCGGCGATGTTGCCTCGGGCGGTGGCGATGGCGGCCTCGGCGTTTCAGATGTCGACGATCGCGGCGCCGGTGCTCGCGGGCTTTCTCTACGCGCTGGGCCCCGGGGTGGTGTATGGACTCGCCAGTGCGCTGATGACCCTGGCGGTGCTGTCGGTGCTCGGTGCACGTCCGCTGACGGAGCAGGTCCGCATGCCCGCCGGCCGCAGCGCCTGGCGCAACTTCATCGACGGCATCGCCTTCATTCGACGCGAGCGTGCGGTGCTCGGCGCCATTTCGCTGGACATGATGGCAGTCCTGCTGGGCGGCGCAACCGCATTGATGCCGATCGTCGCCAGCGAGGTCCTGCATACCGGTGCCGGGGGGCTCGGGCTGCTGCGGGCGGCCCCGGCGGTGGGTGCGCTGGCAATGTCGCTGTGGCTCGCACACCATGCGTTGCACCGCCGTGTCGGGCGGTTGATGTTCGGGTCGGTGGCGATCTTCGGCGTCGCCACGATCGTCTTCGGCCTGTCGTCGTCGCTTTGGCTGTCGATTCTTGCACTGGCGGTACTGGGTGCGGCCGACATGGTCAGCATGGTGTTCCGCGGCGCCTACATCCAGCTGGCGACGCCGGACGCGATGCGTGGCCGGGTCGGCGCGGTCAATGGCCTCTTCATCGGCGCTTCGAACCAGCTCGGAGAGTTCGAGTCGGGCCTCACCGCAGCCTGGTTCGGACTGGTGCCTGCCATCGTCCTCGGCGGTGTCGGCTCGCTGCTGGTGATGCTGCTGTGGGCGCGCTGGTTCCCCGAATTATGGCGGCTCGACCGCTTGCCGGACGGCTGAGCTTCGTGTGGGGCGACGGCCTCGTTTCCCCATGCTGCCCTTTTGCGGCATGCTGGCAGGTATCCCGTGGTGGTGCACGACGCCGGCCGCGACAATCGACGACGGAGTCCGCGACATGACCAGCCAGGCCCAGGATCGACAGTTGCTGGAGCTGATCCGTCAGCTGTTCAACGAGAAGATCCCGTTCAACCGGGTGCTCGGCCTGCGTATCGATTCCCTCGACTACGATCATCCCCGGGTACGATTCGAGATGCGACCGGAGCTGGTCGGCAATTTCGTTCGCGGCAATCTGCACGGCGGCGTCATTTCGGCGGCGATCGACGTCACCGGCGGGCTGGCGGCGTTTCTCGGGGTGCAGAAACGGCTGGCAGACGAGCCGCTGGAAGCGAAGCTCGAGCGATTCGGGCAGCTCGGCACGATCGATCTGCGCATCGACTATCTTCGTCCGGGATTCGGCGAGTGGTTCGAGGCGACCGGTTACGTTCTGCGTACCGGCAACAAGGTCGCGGTCACCCGCATCGAACTTCACAACAATGAGGACAGCCTGATTGCGGTCGGCACCGGTGCCTACGTCGTCGGCTGACGACATGCCGACGTCGTTCCTCGGCCCGTCGGCGGAGGTTTCCGCGATGCCGATGAATCTGCCCGAAAGCCGCGCGTACGCTTGAGTCAAGCATTTATTTTAAGCATACTGGCATCGTCAAAAATCGTTGCGCGCGGCATGCTTGCCGGAGTCGGCGCGCAGGCAGGGCGCTAGCGCGTCCGGAGAATCGCACGTGTCTTCGCTTCCGGTCCTCGACGAACTGCGTTTGAGCGGTGTGCTGCCCAGCCCCAAGGGCGTCGCGCTGGCCGTGATGGAACTGTGCCAGAGCGAAACCGCGACGCTCGAAGACGTCGCCCGGGTGGTGATGACCGACCCGGCCCTGTCGGGCAAGCTGATCCGGCAGTCCAATGCGGCGTCGATGGGCGGCCGTCCGGTGGTGTCGGTGCTCGAGGCCGTGCGGCGTCTCGGACTGGGGCCGGTCAAGCAGCTCACACTTGGTTTTTCCCTGGTGGATCAGTACGGCGAGGGCGCCTGCGGCAACTTCGACTACCAGGCCTTCTGGTCGCATTCGCTGCTGGCCGGGCTGGCGATGCAGAGCCTTGCCCGTTCGAACGGCATGGGGCCGCCCGACGATCTCTTCGCCTGCGGCCTGTTCTCGGGGATCGGGCGGCTGGCGCTGGCGACCGCCTACCCGGAGGCCTATGGCGAGATTCTCGCTGCCACCGATCTCCGCGATGCGCTGGTGCTCGCCGCCGCCGAACGCCAGCGCCTGCAGATCGACCACAACCAACTGGCCGCGGCGATGCTGGCGGACTGGGGTTTCCCGGCCGCTCTGATCGATCCGGTGGAGCACCACGAGGAGACCGAGTCGAGCCATTTCCAGGCCGGCTCGCGTGGTCATCAGATCTACGAATCGCTGCGGCTGTCGGTCTGCATTGCCGACCTCGGGCAGGTCGACGAGGCCGCCAGGCACGCGCTGCTGCCTGACCTGATGCGCGTCGCAGGGCGGGTCGGCCTCGACGAGGAGGAACTCGGCGAACTGCTCGATCCGCTGATCGAGCAGTGGCACGAATGGGGCGATCTGCTCAACGTTCCGACTCACCAGTTGCCGTCGTTCGCCGAGATCGCGAGCGCACCGCCGCCCCATGCGGCAACCACCGGCGAAGACCCGACCCTGAAGATCCTGCTGGTCGACGACGAGGAGTCGAGCCGCACGCTGATCCGCAAGATGCTGGTCGAATCATGCGGGCACGAGGTCCAGCTCGCGGCAGATGGTCGATCGGCGCTGGCGCTGGCGGTCGACAGCCGACCGCAGGTGGTGATCACCGACTGGTTCATGCCCGGGATGGACGGGCTGGAACTGACCCGTGCCTTGCGCGCGACCGATTGGGGTCAGGTGATCTACGTCGTGATGCTGACCGCCGCGGCATCGCAGGCCCAGGTCGAGGAAGCCTTCACCGAGGGCGTCGACGACTATCTGATCAAGCCGGTTGCCGAGGTCGAGCTTCGCGCCCGGCTGCGGGCGGCCTGGCGCTATGTCAAGCTTCACGACGAATGGCAGCGCGACCGGGCCCAGCTCAAGCGGATCGCCTCCGAACTGGCGGTCAGCAACCGCAAGCTCGAGCAGGCCGCCCTGACCGATGCATTGACCGGCCTGCCCAATCGTCGCGCCGGCATGACGCTGCTGGAGCAGGCCTGGAGCGCGAGTCGGCGTGGCGATCAGCCGGTGTCGCTGATGATGGTGGACGTGGATCGCTTCAAGGGGATCAACGACGCTCACGGCCATGCCGGCGGAGACACCGCGCTGGTGGCCGTGGCGGCGACCCTGCGTGCCGAGGCACGCAAGGACGACTGGGTGTGTCGCGTCGGTGGCGAGGAATTCCTCGTGATCTGCCCGAATACGCCGCTGCCGGCGGCGGCCAGGACCGCGGAGCGACTGCGCCAGGCCGTGCGGCGCCAACCGATCGCGGTCGGTGACCAGGCCGTGCCGGTGACGGTCAGCATCGGCATCGCCGCCCGCGAGCCGCTGACCCAGGACGCAGACAGCCTGGTGCGCGATGCCGACAAGGCGCTGTACGCAGCCAAGCATGCGGGTCGCGACCGTTGCTGCCTGGTGCGTGGTGGCAAGACCCACCTGGGACCGGCCTGAGCGCGCGTCTGCGAACTCGGCGATTCGCCACCCGCTTCTCGACTGGCACGTCGTGGCGGGAAGACCTGCGTGCCCCAGCCAGCCGCTGCGGGCGCCGCTCGGCATCTTTTCGTTCGCGACTCCTGGGTCGGCACTGATCGCCATCAGCGCAAGGGTGGTTGCCGTCGCTCGCAGTGCAGGTGGCCGGCCACGGCTCGTTGGGGCATCGACGGCACCCTGGCGGCTGCGGGACGGCATTGAAGCGCGCCTGGCGGTCCCGGCCGGCGATCCAGGCCTGGCCGCCCCGCATTCGACCTCTGTAGGCCCACTCCGACAGGGCTTTCGGAGCCTGCCGATGATCGATCGACCAGCCCCTTGGATACAGTGGAATCACCGTAAGGCCACGTCATCAGCGCGGCCCGGAAACGTGAATCGACTCAACCAAGGAGCGCAGCCATGAATCGCGACATCATCGAAGGAAACTGGAAGCAACTGAAGGGCGCCGTCAAGGTGAAGTGGGGCAAGCTCACCGACGACGATCTCGACATCATCGAGGGCAATCGTGAGCGCCTGGCCGGCAAGATCCAGGAGCGCTACGGCATCACGCGGGACGAAGCCGAGTCGCAATTGAAGGACTGGGAGCAGATGGGTCGCCACTAACCGACATCGCGCGGCGGTCCGTCGAGGAACCGGTCGCGCCATAGGAGAACCGCCATGCTTCACTATGCCATTGTGTTTTTCGTCATCGCCCTCATTGCCGCCGTCTTCGGCTTCAGCGGAATCGCTGCAGGTGCGGCGGGAATCGCCAAGATCCTGTTCGTGGTCTTCCTGCTGATGGCACTCGTCAGCTTCGTCGTGAATCTGACCCGAGGGAAACGCTGACGCGGCAGGCACCGAGACCGGTGCCCGCCAGTGGGCCCGCCCGACGACGGCGGGCCCGATTCGAGGGGGCTCCGCCTGCCTGCGGCGGCGGGGTTAGAATGAAACAACCGTTGTTTGGAGACGTCGATGCTGCGAGTTGCCATTGTCGATGACCATCAGATCGTGCGCGCCGGCTTCCGTGAGTTGCTCGGCGAGGAGATGGGTTTCGAAATCGCCTTCGAGGCGTCGTCCGGCGAGCAGGCCCTCGAATGCATGCGCGAAAGCGCCTGCGACGTGCTGCTGCTGGATCTGTCGCTCCCCGGAAAGAGCGGGATCGACGTGATGCGCTCGGTTCGCCAGCGCCACCCGTCGACACGGGTTCTGGTGCTCAGCAGCTTCCCGGAGGAGCGCTACGCGCTGTCGATGATCCGCAACGGGGCCGACGGCTACCTGTGCAAGGACTGCGAACGGGAGCAACTGTTCTCGGCAATCCGCACCGTGCACCAGGGCCGGCGCTACGTTTCGGCGAAGACCGCGGAACTGCTCGCCGAGGAAATGCTCGGCGGCGGCGAGCGCGCGCCGCACGAAAATCTGTCCGAACGGGAAATGCAGGTCTTCCTGAGGCTTGCCCAGGGCGAGTCGGTTTCGGCGATCGCCGAGGTGCTCAACCTCAGCGTCAAGACCGTCAGTACCTACCGCAGCCGCCTGCTGGAGAAGCTCAAGGTGTCGAGCAACGCCGAACTGGCTGCCTACGCCTTGCGAAACGGACTGATCATGGAGTGATTTAGGCTCGTGACTTCGGCAATCGACCCACTTCGCATCCTGTTGGTCGAGGATTCCCCCCTGTTGCGTGGGATGCTCGGCGAAATGCTCGACGAGATCGACGGCGTCGTTCTCAACGGCGAGGCCGACGGCGAGTGCGCAGCGCTGGAACAGATGGAGATCGCTGACTTCGATCTTGCGATCGTCGATCTGGAACTCAACCAGGGCTCGGGCTTCGGCGTGCTGCAGCGCTTGAAGCAGGAGCCCGATCGGTTTGGCTGCGCGCGGGCCGTGGTGTTCTCGACCCACGCCCATCGTGCCGTCCGTCAGCGCTGCGAGGCGCTCGGCGCCGAGGCCTTCTTCGACAAGGCGAAGGGGATGGACGAGTTGCTGGATTTCGTCGAAAGCGCGGCCCGTCAGGGAAACCTGCAACGCTGAACAGCGTGTCCTAGACCGGGATCACCGCAACGATGCGGGCGCCTTGTCCAGGCGCCGATTCGATCGCGAAATCGCCGGCGTAGGTCTGCACCCGATGCAGCATGCCGGCGATGCCGTGTCGGTCCGACGCCACTTCGTCGGGATCGAATCCGACGCCGTCATCGGCGATTTCCAGTCGCACCCGCCCCGGGCTGTGATCCAGGGCCATCGTGATGCGTTTGGCGCGGGCATACTTTCGGATGTTCGTGAACGTCTCCTGGGCGATGCGAAAGATCGTCAGCGAGCGCTCCTCGTCGATCTCGCCGAGTGAGTCGGGGAGTTCGGCCACCACCTCGATCTCGTTCCCCATCGCGAAGTCATCGGCCAATGCGCGAAGCGCCTCGACCAGGCCGAGGTCCTTCAGCAGCGGCGGGCGCAGATCGTCGATGATTCGTCGCTTCAGGGCGATGCCGCTGGTCAGGGTCTGCTGCAGGCGATCCAGACGGTCCTGCCACGCTTCCTGGAGTTCGACCGGGAGCTTGCGCTTGATCCAGCTTGCATCCAGCTTGGCCGCCGTCAGCAGCGAGCCGAGCTCGTCGTGCAACTCACGGGCCAGGCGGGCCTGCTCGTCTTCGCGCGCCACGGTGAGGTGGCGTGCGAGCCGGGAAAGCGCCGCGGTTCGCTCGTCCACCAGCTTCTCGAGGCGACTGTTCTCGGACTCCAGCACCGATGCCAGGCGCTCGCGCAATTCCGACTGGCGCTGCATCACCCCGAACAGCACGAGCAGCAGCAGCAATGATCCGACCGCCATCGCGATGCCGACGATACGGGTCAGTCCGAAGCGTTGTCGGGAGGACGCGATGCTGCTTGCGACATCGGCGAGCAACGACGCCCGCAATGCGACGATCTGCTCCCGGACTTCGCCCATCAGCACGTTGCCGAGCAGATCATCGTTGCGCTCGCCGATCAGGGTGCGCTCGGCAACGGCATTGGCCATCGCGTCCTGTTTGGCCCTGGCCAGCGCGATCAACTGTTCGAGCCGATCCTGGTCTGCCGGCTTGTCGGCGAAATCGGCGCGCAGCTTGTCGATGGCGTCATCGAGGCCGCCGATTGCCCGTTCATACGGTTCGAGATAGACCGCGTCACCGGAGAGCAGGTAGCCGCGGACACCGGTTTCGGCATCGACCAGCAGCATCTGCAATTGATCGATGTGGTCGACCTGGGCCGACTGGCGGAGCACGTCGTCGAGGGCGTTGGCGCCCTGGGACGACTGCAGGTAGCTGGTCACCAGCAGCGTGATGGCGAGTGCGCAACCGCAGGCCAGCAGCACGTGTTGCCACACGCGGGGAAAGCCGGCGCGGCGGATGTCCTTGATGGCCGGGTTGCCGGGTCTGTCGACCCCCGACGGTGGGGGACTGGCGCTCATCCGGTTTCTCCAAGGGCAATGACACGACGTGTGCAGGAATGATCCGACAGCGACTTCCGCAGGGGCCGACATTCGCATGCCGAGGGGATCGTCAGGATGGTATCAGTCCGCAAGCAAGTGCGGGCGGCGCTCACCCCTAACAGGAGGATGACTGATGAAAGCGACGACCATGATGCTGTTGATGGCTGCCTTCGCGCTCGGCGCCTGCAATACCGTCGAGGGTGTCGGCAAGGACATCGAGGCCGGCGGCGAGAAGGTTCAGCAAACGGCCGAGGAAGTCAAGAAGGACATGTGAGGCAGATTCGAATGGAAGAAAGGCGGCTCCGTCGGAGCCGCCTTCTGCCGTGTTGTCGAACCCTTCGCCGGTCAATCGCTGCTGGCGAAGCCGAGCAGGTGGAGCAGGCTGACGAACAGGTTGTAGATCGAAACGTACAGACTTACCGTGGCCATGATGTAGTTGGTCTCGCCGCCATGGATGATCTGGCTCGTCTCGAACAGGATCAGGCCCGCCATCAGCAGCACGAAGGCCGCCGACACCGCCAGCGAGAGCACCGGCATCTGAAAGAAGATCGCCGCCAGTCCGGCCAGGAACGCGACGATGATGCCGACCATCAGGAAGCTCGACATGAAGCCGAAATCCTTCTTGGTGACCAGGGCGACTGCCGACAGGGTGCCGAAGATCACCGCGGTTCCCGCCATCGCCATCATGACGATCTGGCTGCCGTTGGGCAGTGACAGATAGGCGCTCAGAATCGGACCGAGGGTGTAGCCCATGAAGCCGGTCAAGGCAAATACCGCCAGAATCCCGGCGGAGCTGTTGCGCAGCTTGGTGGTCAGGAACAGCAGGCCGAAATAGCCGACCAGCGTGATCAGCATGCCCGGGTGGGGCAGCCCCAGGGCCATCGTCGCACCGGCCGTGATCGCGCTGAATATCAGCGTTGCTGCCAGCAGCATGTAGGTGTTGCGCAGGACCTTGTGGGTCGCGAGCAGCGAAGTACCTCGCGCGCTGCGGTCCAGTACCTGAGTATTGCCGTATTGCATGCGTTGCTTCTCCTTTGAATCGGCCGTCGTGGCCAACCGTCACTCGGGCGCGTGCCGCGCCGGATACCGTAGTTGGACGCCATGGCGGGCGTCCGGTTCCGCCCGGTGCCCGCCGCGGTGTACCGGGCGTGATGACGCTTGATGCAGACTCTAGCGACCACCCGCGCCACTGTAAATCTGATTTAATAGTATTTTCTGTCAGATAAAAGCTGATGAGACCGCCGTTCAACTACAAGCACCTGCACTATTTCTGGACGGTCGCGCGGGCCGGCGGCGTCCATCGGGCGGCTGAATCCCTGCACGTGACGCCGCAGACCGTCAGTGCGCAACTGCTGCAGCTCGAGGACAGCCTCGGCCGCAGCCTGTTCGAACGTTCGGGGCGCGGGCTCGAGCTGACCGATGCCGGGCGGCTGGTGTTCGGCTACGCCGAGGAGATCTTCTCGCTCGGCTCGGAACTGCGCGAGGCCCTCGACATGTTCGAGGAAGGCGGCCGGCCGCGAGACTTCAGGGTCGGGGTCGCCGATGCCGTGCCCAAGGCGATCGCCTATCGCCTGCTCGAACCGGCCGTGCAGATGGCCGAGCCGGTTCGCCTGATATGCCGCGAATGGAAGCTCGACAGCCTGCTCTCGGAGCTCGCGGTCCATCGCCTGGACCTGGTCATTGCCGATGCGCCAATTCCGCGCAGCGTCAATGTGCGCGCGTTCAGTCACCGTCTCGGGGTCTCCGGCATTTCATTCTTCGCGACGCCGGCACTGGCAAAGCGCCTCGTTGGAGAGTTTCCATTCTCGCTCGATGGTGTGCCGTTGCTGGTTGCTGGTGAGGATGCAGCCCAGCGGGGCCGCCTGGAGCGATGGCTCGACAGCAATCGGCTGAGGCCGCAGATTCGCGGCGAGTTCGACGATTCGGCGCTGATGCGGGCGTTCGGCGAGGCCGGCGTCGGCGTCTTCGCCGGACCGACCGTGCTCGAGGCCGACCTGCTGGCGGGCAGTCGGTCGCTTTCGGTGATCGGCCGTACCGACGACGTCACCGAGGAATACTACGCGATCTCGGTCGAGCGGCGCTTGAGCCACCCCTGTGTCGTGGCCATCGCCGAGGCCGCCCGGGACTTGCTGTTCGATACCACCGGCGGCGACACTCGCGCTGTCGTGCCGACGCGGGAGGAGGATCGATGACGCGACTGTCACCGCTGGCGGCGGAACGGTTGAGACGGCGCTGCGAGGCATCCGGTCTGGGCTTTGGCGACAGTTCCGAACTGGCTGACCTGCCGCAGGGCATCGGCCAGCAGCGCGCCGAGGAAGCCCTGGCCTTCGGCTTGCGTCTGTCCCAGCCCGGCTACAACGTGTTCGTGCTCGGCGAGCCTGGAACCGGCCGGCATGCCACGGTCTGGCGTGTGGTCAGGGCACTGGCGGCACGCCAGCCGGCGCCTGGCGACCTGTGCTACGTGCACAACTTCGAGGATGGCCGTCGGCCTCGCCTGCTGATGCTGGCGGCGGGCGTCGGCGTCCGGCTGCGCAGCGCCATGCAGCGCTTCGTGCGCATGCTCGGGCCCGCACTCAGGGCCGCGCTCGAATCGCAGGGTCACCGCGAGCGGACCGATGCACTGCGCGAACAGAACAAGCGCCGCGAGGAGCGGGCGGTGCAGACGCTGGCGGAATCGGCGGCGGCCGATGGGCTCGGCCTGATGCGGACCAGCGATGGCCTGGTGATCGCTCCGGCGCACGACGGTGAACCGATGTCTCCGGCCCAATACGAAGCCTTGCAGGAAGGTGAGCGGGCGCGTCTGCAGCAGGCCGTCGAGCGCTGGACCGCCCGGCTGGAGGAGGTCGTGCAAGGCTTCCCTGCCGCACGCCAGGAGATGATCGAGGCGCTCGATCGCGCGGTTCAGGCCGCGGTCGAGCCCGTCGTGCGCCAACTGATCACCGGCATTCGCAACGAATTCGAGGGGCTGGGCGAGATACAGGCCTTCCTTGCAGCAGTCGAGGCTGACGTCATCGCCTCGCGCGCCGGCTGGGTCGACGAGGAGTTGCAGGAGGCGGTCATCGGCGACGACGACGAGGGGTGGGAAGCACGCTATCTGGTCAATCTGCTGGTGGACAATGCCGAGTGCACGGGGGCGCCGGTCGTTGAGGAAGACAATCCGGGATACGGCAACCTGATCGGCCGCATCGAGCACCAGCTGCGCATGGGCCAGGTGGTGACCCACCACGGGCTGGTTCGCGCCGGCGCGCTGCATCGCGCCCGGGGTGGTTTCCTGCTGCTCGACGCCGCGCGGCTGCTGCGCCAGCCCTACGCCTGGGACGGACTCAAGCGCGCGTTGCGCAGCTGCGAACTGCGTATCGAACCGCCGGCCGAGGCCCAGGACTGGAGCGGTGCCCAGTCGCTGGAACCGGCCCCCGTGCCGGCCGACCTCAAGGTCGTGCTGATCGGCGACCGCGAGGCCCACTTGTCGTTGCTGGAGATTGACCCGGACTTCGAGGAGCTGTTCAAGGTCGCCGCCGACTTCGAGGACGAGATGCCGCGCGACGACGGCGGCGAGCGGCGTTTTGCCGGCCTCGTCGCGACGCTCGCCCGGCACAGCGGCTTGCGGCCGTTCGAAGCGACGGCAGTGGCCGGTCTGGTCGAGGACGCTGCCCGCCGCGCGGAGGATTCCGGTCGCCTGTCACTGCATACGCGACCGCTTGCCGATCTGATGCGCGAAGCCGATCTGCTGGCGGCGGACGCCGGCAGCGAGCGCGTCGGCGCCGATCATCTGGCGGCTGCCCAGGCGGCGCGACGACGTCGTGGCGACCGGCTCGAACGCCATCTGCGGCAGGCGATGCTCGAAGGCAGTCTGCTGGTCGATACCGAATCGGCGGTTTGCGGCCAGGTCAACGGCCTGGTCGTGGTCGATGGCGGCGCGGGCGGCTTCGGCCACCCGGCGCGGATCACGGCGACCGTATGGGCCGGCGACGGCGAGGTCGTCGACGTCGAACGCGAGACCGATCTCGGCGGACCCCTGCACAGCAAGGGTGTCTTTATCTTGTCGGCCTTTCTCGCTGCCCGCTACGGGCGCAGGCATCCGCTGTCGCTTTCGGCGAGCCTGGTATTCGAGCAGTCCTATCACCCGGTCGAGGGCGATTCCGCCTCGCTCGCCGAACTGTGCGCCCTGCTGTCGGCGCTGGCCGGCGCGCCGATCCGCCAGTCGCTGGCGCTGACCGGCTCGGTCAACCAGCACGGCGTGGTTCAGGCCATCGGCGGCGTAAACGAGAAGATCGAAGGTTTCTTCGACCTGTGTGCGGCTCGCGGATTGGATGGGGGGCAGGGCGTGCTGATTCCGGCGGCGAACGTGCGCCACCTGATGCTCGAGGCACGGGTGGTCGAAGCGGTGCGCGCCGAGCGCTTTCGGGTCTTCGCGGTCGACGATGTCGATCAGGCGATGGCCCTGCTCACCGGGCTGCCCTCGGGCAGGGACGACCCGCGGGGCGTGGTCCCGCGCGGCAGCCTCGAGGATCGGATCGGGCGCACCCTCGATGCCATGTCGGCCGCTCACCCGCCGCGTGGCGGCGAGGGCCGCGACGGCGGTGGCCGGGGCCGGCGACGCCCGTGACCGGCACCGCCGCGTCCGCGGCATCGCTGCTCAGTGGTCGTTGTCGCTGTCGGGCTGCGGCCGGGGCTCGAAGCCGTAGCGCGCCGCAACGGCGTCGTGGGCAATGGTGCCGACTGTCAGCGAGCGGCCGTGCACGGCCAGCCGGCAACCGTGGGTGTCGCCTTCGAGCGCTGCTTCGACGTCCGCGTCCGCCAGGGGGCGACCGCGGTCGTCGCACAGCCGATCGAGCATCGCCGGCAGGTCGCGATCATCGACCAGGCCGATGCCGTCTGCGCCGAGCACCAGCAGCGAGCCGCGATCGTCGATCAGGGCGGCGGTCGGTTGCGCGAATACCCGGCGGTCGTGTCGGATCAGCGCGTCTTGCTCGAAGCGCAACACCCACGGCGTGTACGCGAGGGCGACGAAGACCCGTTGCGGGCCGTTCTGCACGAAATAGCGGCCCGTGGCGTCGCTCGCGTAATTGCGACCGAGAAAATCCCTCAGTCCCGGGTGATGCACCGTTTCGTCACGCAGCCGCCAGTTGCCGCGGCGGTCGAGGCCGAGCCAGCCGTATACCGCCGGCACGTTCGGCCAGCGGGCCATCGCGGCAAGCACCGATGTGTCCACGACGCCGGCCGGCTACCAGATCTGCCACCATGGCTTGCGTGCCGACGGATCGTCGAGCGCCACGCTGCCCGGATAGTTCTTCTCGAGGATTCGCTTCGCATCGTCGCGCAGCACGGCCATGCCCATGGCATCGTAGCCGAGTACCATCACGTGCAGTGCCTGTTCCACCGCGGGCGTTCGCGGGAAACTCTGGACCGCCTGCTTGGCGCGATTGACGGCGGCGACGTAGGCACCGCGGCGCAGGTAGTAGCGCGCGACATTGACCTCGTGCCGACCGAGGGCGTTGACCAGATACTGCAGTCGCCGGCGGGCATCTTCCGCATACACGCTCTTGGGGAAGCGTTCGGCCAGTTCGCGGAAGGTATCGAAGGCGTTGCGCGCCGCGCGGGGGTCGCGGTCGGACAGGTCCTGGCTGGCGAATCGTCCGAGCAGGCCGAGATCCTCGTTGAAGTAGATCAGGCCTTTCAGATAATAGGCGTAGTCCACATGCGGATGGTTCGGGTGAAGCTTGATGAAGCGGTCGCAGGCGGCCACCGCCAGCACCGGCTCGCTGGACTTGTAATAGCTGTAGGCGACGTCGAGCTGTGCCTGCTGCGCGTAACGGCCATACGGATAGCGGGCCTCGAGCTTTTCGAACAGCTTGATCGCAGCCTCGTAGGTGCCGTCCTGCATCTCGGACTTGGCCTCGTTGTAGATCTTCTGCGCGCTCCAGCCGGCCGTCTCGTCACGCTCCTCGAGCGCACCGCCGCAGCCGGCGAGCACCAGGGCGAGACATGTCGCTAAACTGATAAGGGTGAACTTCGCCATCGGACACTCGCGGGATGATGAGCCGCAGGAGTATAGCCCAGCCGCGGGCGGGGCTCGGTCGCGCATCGTCGACGTGCCGTGGGAGATGGCGGGCCTGCGCATCGACCAGGCGCTGGCGCGGCTGCTGCCCGAGCATTCGCGAAACCGGCTTCAGGGCTGGTTGAAGAGTGGGGCGGTGCTGGTCGATGGTGCCGTCGTCGCGCCGCGCCACAAGCTGCGCGGTGGTGAGCGACTGAGCGTCGATCAGCCGCCGCCGGCGGACGCGGGACACCGTGCCGAATCGATCCCGTTGAATATCGTCTTTGAGGATGAGGCCCTGCTGGTGATCGACAAGCCGGCGGGGCTGGTGGTGCATCCGGGCAATGGCAATCCGGACGGCACGCTGCTCAACGCGCTGCTGCACCATGCTCCGGAACTGGCCGGCGTGCCACGGGCCGGCATCGTTCATCGACTCGACAAGGACACCAGCGGACTGCTGGTGGTCGCGCGCTCGCTGGCGAGCCAGACCGAACTGGTCCGGCAACTTCAGCAGCGCAGTGTCCGCCGCCATTACCTGGCACTGGTGCACGGCGTACCGTCGGCGCACGGTACCGTCGATGCGCCGATCGGTCGCCACCCGGTGCATCGGACGCGGATGGCGGTGGTCGCAGCCGGCAAGGCGGCAGTGACCCACTATCGGCGGCGCCAGACCTTTCAGGCTTGCAGCCTGGTCGAATGCCGCCTCGAGACCGGGCGCACCCACCAGATCCGGGTCCATATGGCCCACATCGGTCACCCGCTGGTCGGTGACGATACCTATCGTGCGCGTCGCCCGTCTGCCGCGCCGGCCTTCGACCGGCAGGCGCTGCACGCGTTTCGTCTGGGCCTCGAACATCCGCTGACCGGGTGCGCCTGCGAATGGGAGATCGCCATCGCCGAGGACTTCCGGCATCTGATCGAACGACTGGAGGCCCCGTGACACCCTCGGTACTGGTCCCCGATTGGCCCGCACCGCCCACTGTGCACGCCTTTTCGACGTCGCGTGACGGCGGGGTCAGCAATGGGCCGTTCGCGTCACTGAATCTCGGCAGCCATGTCGGTGACGCGCCGGACCGGGTGCAGGAGAATCGTCGGCGCGTGTGCGCGCTGCTGCCGGCGCCGCCGATGTGGCTCGAGCAGGTGCATGGCGTCGATGTCGCCGCCCACCGACTGGCCGCCGGCACGATACGGGCCGACGCGGCATTCACCAGTGCGGCCGGCGCGGTATGTGCCGTGATGACCGCCGACTGCCTGCCGGTGCTGTTCTGCGACGCCTCGGGTTCGGTGGTGGCGGCGGCTCACGCCGGTTGGCGAGGTCTGGCCGCCGGCGTCCTCGAAAACACGATCCGCGCCATGCAGGCCCCGCCGCCGCAACTGCTGGCATGGTTCGGCCCGGCGATCGGGGCGCAGGCCTTCGAGGTTGGCGACGACGTGCGCGACGTCTTCGTTGCGCACGATGCCGGTGCCGAGAGCGCCTTCGTCCGTGCCGGTCGCCCTGGCAAGTGGTTGGCGGATCTCGGGGCGCTCGCGCGGCGGCGACTCGCATTGGCCGGTGTCGACCGGGTGTTTGGCGGTCACTGGTGCACCTACCAGGATCGCGACCGTTTCTTCTCCCATCGCCGCGATGGCCGCTGCGGCCGTCAGGCGAGCGTGATCTGGCTCTCCGAGTCGGTCCATCCCGGCGACGGTGGCGGCGTGCATGAGGCGCCGGCGGGCGTCACCGGCGATGGTGCGGGGCAGGGCGATTGATCGTGCCCGCGCTGCGAGTATCATGATCGGCGGTCGTCCTCGCCGGCGTCGGTCGGGCCCGCTTGCCGGCGTCCCCGGCGGCGCGCCGGCGTGCCGACGAGCCACAGGAACAGGGCCAGCGGCGCCAGTCCGCCGAAGACGAAGGTCAGGATGCCGCCGACCACGGAGGAGTCCGCAACAGCAATCAGCAGCACGACGTAGAGCCAGGCAATGGCGATGATGTACATGCTCGTCGAAAATGTTCTGGAAAGCGTGCAGTACCCCTTGTCGTGCATGCCATTCGGATCGCCGGCTGGCATGCGACGAGGTCCACATACATAGAATGATTCCAGGAGGGTCCCAGATGTCCAACCCTAACGATGCGACCGATGCCGCCATGGCGGGCATGATGCAGTTCGGCCAGGCAATGGTGAAGAATTTCTTCGAGCTGGCCGGGAAGAACAGCGATGCCTTGAGGAAGTCAGCGCCATCGACGGCTTCGCTGCCTTTGCCCGAGGCGGGGCGACTGGCCGAGTTGCAGCAGCAGTATGCGCGCCGTCATGCCGAACTGTGGTCCAGCATGATGCGCTACAAGCCCGGCGAGGAGCGTGACCCGGTGGTCAGCCCGCCGCGTGGCGATCGCCGTTTCAGTGCGCCGGAGTGGCGTGAGAGCCCGATCTTCGACTACGTGCGGCAGGCCTATCTGCTCAACGCCGAATTCCTGCAGGAAGCGGCCGAGGCGGTGCCGATGGCCGATGGCCGCCTGAAGGACCGGCTGCAGTTCGTCACCCGCCAGTACGTGGATGCGATGGCACCGTCCAATTTCGCGGCAACCAACCCCGAATTCATCAAGACCGCGATCGAGACCAAGGGCGAGAGCATCACCGCGGGCATCCGCAACCTGATCGGCGATCTCGAGAAGGGCGCGATCTCGATGACCGACGATTCCGCCTTCGAGGTCGGTCGCAATCTCGCGATCTCGCCCGGCTCGGTGGTCTACGAGAACGAGTTGATGCAACTGGTGCAGTACTCGCCGCTGACCGAAGAAGTGCATTCGACGCCGCTGCTGATCGTGCCGCCGTGCATCAACAAGTACTACATCATGGACCTGCAGCCGAACAATTCGCTGGTCCGCTTTATCGTCGAGAATGGCCACACGGTGTTCCTGGTGTCGTGGAAGAACGCCTCCCCGAACGAGGCCCACTTCGGTTGGGACGACTACCTCGAGAAGGGACCGATCACGGCGCTTGGCGTCGTTCGCGACATCACCGGCGTCAAGAAGCCCAATGTCCTCGGCTTCTGCGTTGGCGGCACGTTGCTGACGTCCTCGCTGGCGGTGCTGCGGGGCCGCGGCGAGGATCCGGTCAACAGCCTGACCCTGATGACGACGCTGCTCGATTTCGACGACGCCGGCGAGCTCGGCTGCCTGATCGACGAGACGTCGGTGGCGGCGCGTGAGGCGACCATCGGCAAGGGCGGCCTGCTGCCCGGGCGCGAGATCGCCAGCGTGTTCTCGAGCCTGCGGGCCAACGACCTGATCTGGCAGTACGTCGTCGGCAACTACCTGAAGGGCAACAAGCCGCCCGCGTTCGACCTGCTGTACTGGAATTCCGATCCGACCAATCTGCCAGGGCCTTTCCTGGCCTGGTACCTGCGGAACATGTACCTCGAGAACAATCTGAGGGTGCCGGGTCGATTGGAGATGCTGGGTGTCAAGGTCGATCTCGGCAAGGTCGACGTCCCGGCATACCTGCTGGCGACCCGCGAGGATCACATCGTGCCGTGGCAGAGCGCGTATCTGGTGCGCGGGCTGCTCGGTGGCGAGACCCGCTTCGTGCTCGGTGCCAGCGGCCATATCGCCGGCGCCATCAATCCGGCTTCGAAGAACAAGCGCAACTATTGGGTCAGCGATTCACAGGCGACGACCCCGGAAGAATGGCTGGAGACCGCCGAAGATCGACCGGGCAGCTGGTGGCTCGACTGGATCGAATGGCTGACGTCCCGCTCAGGCAAGCAGGTCGCGGCCCGCGGCCGACTCGGCAGCAAGCAATACGAGCCGATCGAGCCGGCGCCCGGTCGCTATGTCAAGGAAAGGGCCTGAACGGCGAATCAATGATGTGCGCGGTCGATCGGAGTGACGCCGGCGACCGCGCGCATGGCGTGGAGGGAGGAGAGAAATGGCGCGTCTGGCATTAGTCACCGGTGGCATGGGCGGTCTCGGAGAGGCCATCTGCATCAAGCTCGCAGCGCTCGGCTACAAGGTGGTCACGACCTATTCACCCGGCAGCACGAAGGCCGGCGAGTGGCTGACCAACATGAACAACATGGGCTACGGCTTCCGCGGCGCCGAATGCGACGTCGCGGACTTCGATTCCTGCAAGGCCTGCTTCGAGTCGGTCACCAACGACGTCGGGCCGGTCGACGTGCTGGTCAACAATGCGGGCATCACCCGTGACATGACCTTTAAGCGGATGACCAAGGCGGACTGGGATGCGGTGATCCGTACCAACCTCGACAGCGTGTTCAACACCACCAAGCAGGTTCTCGACGGCATGGTCGAGCGCAAGTGGGGACGTATCGTGAATGTGTCGTCGCTCAACGGCATCAAGGGTGCGTTCGGTCAGACCAACTATGCGGCGGCGAAGGCGGGCATGCACGGCTTCACCAAGTCGCTGGCGCTCGAGGTGGCTAGGTCGGGGGTCACGGTCAATACGATCTCGCCCGGCTACATCGGTACCAAGATGGTGCTGTCGATCCCGCGCGAGGTGCTGGATTCGAAGATCCTGCCGCAGATTCCGATGAACCGGCTCGGCAAGCCGGAAGAGATTGCGGGCCTGATTGCCTATCTGTGCTCCGAGGAGGCCGCATTCGTGACCGGGGCCAACATCTCGATCAATGGTGGCCAGCACATGTTCTGAGTGACCGCAACGGGTAGGTCGAGTATTTTTTTGCGCCGCATCATGTCTTGCCGGAATTTGTTTATAATCGGCCGGCGCGCGGGGGCCATCCCTCGTCTCCCGCAGCGCGGAATCCTTCGATAAGAGGGGTGCCGATAGCGGGGCGGCGCCCGCAAGCTCACAACTACTCGCTGCGTAAGGAATGAAGATGACTCAGAAAGTCGCACTCGTCACCGGTGCCATGGGTGGCCTCGGCACTGCAATCTGTCAGTCGCTCGCCAAGGACGGCATGAAGGTCGTGGCCAACTGCCTGCCCGGTTTCCCGCAGAAAGATGAATGGCTCGCTCAGCAGAAGGAACTCGGTTTCGACTTCGTCGCGGCCGAAGGCGATGTTGCCGATTTCGATTCGTGCAAGTCCATGATCGAGAAGGTCGAAGCCGAAGTCGGCCAGGTCGACGTGCTGATCAACAACGCCGGTATCACGCGTGACAAGTTCTTCCCGAAGATGGAGAAGGGGCAGTGGGACGCGGTGATCGCGACCAACCTCGACAGCCTGTTCAACGTCACCCAGCAGGTTTCGCCGAAGATGGCCGAGCGCGGCTGGGGCCGGATCGTCAACATCTCGTCGGTCAACGGCGTCAAGGGTCAGGCCGGCCAGACCAACTATTCCGCCGCCAAGGCCGGATGCATCGGTTTCACCAAGGCACTCGCACAGGAACTGGCGAGCAAGGGCGTCACGGTCAATGCAGTGGCACCGGGCTACATCGGCACCGAGATGGTCATGGCGATCCGGGAAGACGTGCGCCAGGGCATCGTCGACACCGTACCGATGAAGCGTCTCGGCAAACCCGAGGAGATCGGCGCGCTGTGTTCCTACCTGTCGTCGGAACTCGCCGGCTACATGACCGGCGCGACGCTGAACATCAACGGCGGCTTGCACATGAGCTGATCGCCGTCACTGATTGTGCACGGCGTGATGAAGTTTTGATAAGCCCCGCCTGGAGGCGGGGTTATTGTTTGCGCATCGCGGTATAATTCGCCCGGAGAGGCGAGTACGCCCGCACCGAGGAGATTGTGGATATGGCTGAGCAACTGCGCCTGATCAAGAAGTACCCGAACCGGCGGCTGTACGACACCAAGACGAGTTCGTACATCACGCTGTCCGACGTCAAGGAACTGGTCCTGGGTCACGAGGAATTCCAGGTGGTCGACGCCAAGACCGGCGAGGACCTTACACGTAGCATCCTGCTGCAGATCATCCTCGAGGAGGAGGCCGGTGGCGCGCCGATGTTCACCAGCGATCTGCTCGCACACATGATCCGTTTCTACGGCAATGCGATGCAGGGCATGATGGGCAAGTACCTGGAGAACAACATCAAGGCGTTCACCGACATGCAGCAGAAGCTGCAGGATCAGGCCAAGTCGATCTACGGTGAGAACAGCCCGATCAGCCAGGATCTCTGGGCCCAGTTCCTGAACTTCCAGGGCCCGGCGATGCAGAGCCTGATGGGCGCCTATACTGAGCAGAGCAAGAAGATGTTCATGCAGATGCAGGAACAGATCGAGAACCAGACCCGAAACATCTTCTCGGGCTTCCAGTTCCCGAACTTCAAGGCTGGCGAGGGCGAGGCCGAAGCGCCGAAGGGCCAGGAGAAGTCTGCCGGCGGCAAAAAGTAGACCTTCGCAGCGCTTCAGTCATGTTTCCGGGTCGCATTCGCGGCCCGTTTCGTTTGGATTAACCATGCCGCAAACCCCAAGTGTCGGATTCGTCTCGCTCGGCTGCCCGAAGGCCACGGTCGATTCCGAACGCATCCTCACCCGCCTGCGGGCCGAGGGCTACGCCATCTCTGCCGACTACGAGGGCGCCGATCTGGTCGTCGTCAATACCTGCGGCTTCATCGACGCCGCGGTCGAGGAGTCGCTCGATGCGATCGGTGAGGCGCTGGCGGAGAATGGCCGAGTGATCGTCACCGGATGCCTGGGTGCCCGCGACGATGTCGTGCTGGCGGCGCACCCGCAGGTGCTCGACGTCACCGGTCCGCACGCCACCGAGCAGGTGATGCAGTCGATCCACCGCCACCTGCCCAAGCCGCACGATCCGTTCGTCGATCTGGTGCCGCCGCAAGGAATCCGGCTCACGCCCGACCACTACGCCTATCTGAAGATATCCGAGGGCTGCAATCACCGTTGCAGCTTCTGCATCATTCCGTCGATGCGCGGCGATCTGGTCAGCCGACCGATCGGCGACGTCCTGCGCGAAGCCGAGAAACTGGTCGAGGCCGGCGTGCGCGAACTGCTGGTGATCTCGCAGGATACCAGCGCGTACGGCGTGGACCTGGCCTACCGCACCGGCTTCTGGGGAGGGCGGCCGATCCGGACCCGGCTGTACGAGTTGTGCGAGGCGCTCGGCTCGATGGGCGTCTGGGTGCGACTGCACTATGTCTATCCGTACCCCAGTGTCGACGCGCTGGTTCCACTGATGGCCGAAGGCAAGCTGTTGCCCTATCTCGACGTGCCGTTCCAGCACGCCAGTCCGCGCATCCTGAAGTTGATGAAGCGCCCGGCGAGCAGCGAAAACGTTCTCGAGCGGATTCGCGCATGGCGGCAGATCTGCCCGGACATTGCCATCCGCAGTACCTTCATCACCGGCTTCCCCGGCGAAACCGACGAAGATTTCGAGGCCCTGCTGGCGTTTCTCGAAGCCGCCAGACTCGATCGCGTGGGCGCCTTCGCCTATTCGCCGGTCGAAGGGGCGAGCGCCAATGCGCTGCCCGATCCGGTTCCGGCCGAACTGGCCGAAGAGCGGCGGCAGCGGCTGATGGAATTCCAGGAGGACATCTCGACACAACGTCTCGAGGCACGCATCGGCCGGCGCTATACGATTCTGATCGACGAAGTCGACGACGACGGTGCCTACGGACGCAGTGCCGGCGAGGCGCCTGAGATCGACGGCATGGTGATCGTGCCGGACGCGGACGGCATCGAGGTGGGCCAACTGGTGGAGGTTGGCATCACCGATTGCGACGTCCATGACCTCTATGCCGAGCGGGTCGGATGACGTCGTGAGAACGGCGCAGGCGTCCGGCCCGCGCATCGGTCTGGCGCTGGGCAGCGGCTCCGCCAGGGGATGGGCGCACCTTGGCGTGCTGCGAGCCTTGGCGGCCGAAGGCATACGGCCGGATCTGATCTGCGGTTGCTCGATCGGCGCCTTCGTCGGCGCCGCGGCGGCCGCGGGCGACCTCGACAAGCTCGGCGACTGGGTCGAGAGCCTGGGTTGGCAGGACGTGCTGTCGCTGCTCGACGTCAGCCTTCGCAGCGGCTTGATCCGGGGCGGACGGTTGATGGAGTTCTTTTCGAAGAATTTCATCGACACCAGCTTCGACCAACTGGACCTGCCGTTCGCCTGCGTCGCGACCGATCTCTTCTCCGGGCGCGAGGTGTGGCTGCGGGAAGGCAGCGTGGCCGATGCCGTGCGGGCGTCGATCGCGCTGCCGGGCCTGCTGACACCGGTGGTCCACGACGGACGTCTGCTGGTGGACGGCGGCCTGGTCAACCCGGTGCCGGTCTCGCTGTGCCGGGCAATGGGCGCCGACGTCGTCATTGCGGTCGACCTCGGCTCCGAACTGATCGGTCGCGCCTGGCGTCGCGCTGGCGTCGAGCCCGCCGAAGAGGACGCCGACGAACCGGGCTGGATCCGGCGCCTGTTGTCGCGCTTCGGTGTCGCCGGCGGCGTCGAGGCGGAACCCGTGCGTCGTGAGGAAAACCTGCCGTCGCTGGTCGGCGTGATGAGCACCAGCATCAACATCATGCAGGTCCGTATCGCGCGCAGCCGGCTCGCCGGCGAACCGGCCGATGTCCTGCTGTCGCCGCGGGTCGGACAGATCGGCATGATGGACTACCATCGAGGGCGCGAGGCCATCGCCGAAGGCGAGGCGGCGGTGCAGCGCCTGCTGCCGGCGATCCGGTTCGCGCTCGACCACAGCTGAGGAGCCTGCATGCACGACGATCCGAACCTGCCGTCCGTGCTGGCCGAGATCGTCGGCTCGCCTCATGTGCTGCTGGCGCCGGCCGACAAGGCGCGCTACGAGGAGGACTGGCGCGGACGCTACCGCGGCCTGGCCCGCGCGGTGGTGCGCCCGGGATCGACCAGCGAAGTCTCGGCGCTGGTATCGCGTTGCCGCGATCTGGGTGTCGCCATCGTGCCTCAAGGTGGGAACACCGGCCTGTGCGGCGGTGCGACGCCGCACGCCGGAGGGCGCGAGATCGTGGTGTCGCTCGAACGGATGAACCGCATCCTAGAATTCGATCGCATGAACCGGTCGATTGCGGTCGAAGCCGGTTGCACGTTGGCGTCGGTACAACAGGCGGCGGCCGACCGCGACTGCCTGTTCCCGCTGTCGCTGGCGTCCGAAGGCAGCTGCCAGATCGGTGGCAATCTGTCCACCAATGCCGGCGGGGTCCATGTGCTGCGCTACGGCAACATGCGTGACCTCGTCCTCGGCGTCGAGGTGGTGCTGCCGGACGGGCGGGTGTGGAATGGCATGCGACAGCTGCGCAAGGACAACACCGGCTATGATCTGAAGCAGCTGTTCATCGGCGCGGAGGGCAGTCTCGGCATCGTGACCGCGGCGGTGCTCAAGCTCTTTCCGCGACCGCGCGGCCGTGCGGTCGCTTGGTGCGCGATCCCCGAGCCGAGCCAGGCGATCGATCTTCTCCAGCTCGCAAGCGCGCGTTGCGGCGCCGATCTCAATGCGTTCGAACTGGTCGGCGACAGTGCGCTCGAGCTGGTGCTGCGCCACATTCCGGGAACCCGGTCACCGCTGTCGACGACCGGCGTGTGGAACGTGTTGATCGAACTCGCGGGCCAGGATTCCGCGGATTCCCTTTGCGAGTCGATCGAATCCCTGCTGGCCGACGGCATGGAGGCAGGGCTCGTGATCGACGCCGCCATCGCGCGCAGCGAATCCCAGGCCGAGGCCCTGTGGCAGTTGCGCGAGAACATCTCCGAGGCGCAGCGGATCGAAGGCTTCAGCATCAAGCACGATATTTCGCTGCCGCTCGCGGCCATGGACCAGTTCCTGGCGGATGCCAGGCGCGAACTGGAAGCACGCTTCGACGACTTGCGTCTCGTCGTATTCGGGCACCTGGGCGATGGCAACCTGCATTACAACCTGTCGGCGCGGGACAGGCGGGCCAACGAGCTGGTGATCGCGCGCACCGCCGAGGCCAATCGCATCGTCCACGACCGCGTTGCCGCATGTGGCGGCTCGATATCGGCCGAGCACGGCCTGGGTCAGCTCAAGCGCGACGAGATCCTGCGTTACCGCGCTCCGGTCGAGGACGAGATGATGCGGGCGATCAAGCGGACGTTCGATCCCGACGGCCTGATGAATCCCGGAAAATTCCTGTAGGTGCGCTGGTTTGCGGGATTGCTGCGCCGCAAAAAGAGGGCGGCTGCGCGCGCGCCACGCAAGTGTTTACAGGGGGCGGGGTGGGACCTATAATTCGCGCTCCTTGC
>JAGRFY010000194.1 GCA_020445765.1 Rhodocyclaceae bacterium
TAACCAACTTACGGCTTAGTAACAGAGGCACGCGCATGTCGACTTGGAACTGAGGCGCCTTGGGAAATCGCTTCATAGCAAGGCGTTTCTATCGTTTCTGTACACATGCACAGTATTAACAATAAGGGCAAAGGCCGCAGTGTCCGCGTGATGAGGGGACCGTAGACGAACTTCGCCACGAAGTCCATAGGCATACCATGGCGTCCAGACATCCGCTCTCCGGCGGACATGGCGAAGGGCAGTTCATGGCCGAACTGAGCCATCCGACAGCCTTGAAACTGGCTGGTGACCTTCGGCGACCACGACATCGACCCCGCGAATGACTCTGCTCGACCCTGAAGAGACGGTCGCTGTTTTCGGGGCTATATCGGAAATGCAGCGGTTTTTGTCGGTCGCCCGCGCCCGCTGAGGTCACGTTCTCGACGACATAGCGGTCATTCGGGCGCTTCGCTTGGTGCTGTCCCGACGAACAGTAGTCATCGTCCTTTGGAGTTACAGGGGCGTGACCGGACGCCGCATCTTGGCGAGCCTGTAGTCGGCGCCCGTCAAGGCAACAGAAACTGTGCGCGCACGTCCCTGAGCACTGCATCCAGCGAATCGCCTGCAGCCCCACGTAGGCGCAGCTCGGCCTCGAAGTTTTCAAGCGCCCGGGCGTACGTCTCGGCTCCGCTAAGCGCATCGATCAGGCATTGGCCCACCTCGGCGTCCGAACCCAGGATGCCGCTGCCGACGGGCAGACTGATCTGGTGTTTGTACTGGACGCCCATTTTCTGCGCGAAGAGGGCGACCAACTCGGCGGCGCCCCGCCTGTCGAGGCCATGGTTCACTAGGGTGGCATCGACACGGTGCAGGAACAGTGCCGGGTCGTTCGAAGCGGCCTTTGACTGAGCCCTGACCAGCGCCTTCAGGTCCTCACTTGACATCCCAACGCGTTGCTCATTGAACCCGACACCCTCGAACAGCACTTCCACTTCAAAGGGATCAAGTGCCACGTAGCCGCAACTTGAAAGGGCCGCGGCGACTTCCCAGGGCTTAACTCCACAATCCCGCGCCATGCCAACATAACTTCTAATTTCCGCGTCCAGTTCGATTCCCTTGCACTGTGCGGCCCCTTGGAGGGCATGGATGGTGCGGCAAAGTTCCAACTGGATGTCCGCAGCGACGCTGAGCCCTCCGCGTCTGACATGGTCAAAGGCCAAGCTTCGCATTCCCCGCACGTATGTCTCGAAGTCTGCGCCGCCAGCGCGGCGCAGCACATCAAGTTCCGCGCGCAGCGCCTGAACTCGGCGGTGAAAATCCTCATCGGACAGCCTCACCACGTCCCAGGTCTGAAAGATGCCGAGGGCCACGAGCTGAGGCTGTGCGCCGTATTCGAACGCGTTCAGATCCAACCGCAGGCCAGGTCCGATGTAGCGCTGGATCTGCTCGAAGCTCAGCGCCTTGAGCGACGCAGGCGTATTCACGCGGCCGTGCAGCATTGCGCCCAGGTCCACCAGTGGAAAATACAAGGCGCGCTGAACCGACTGGTACCAGGAGCTCTGTGCTTGCGTGGGCCGGCTCGCGGCCGCCACCAAGCTATGTGTGCGGACCGTCCTATCAGTGGCGTCGAAGCGGGCAAGTGACAACCGGACGATCGCCGCGAGGGCCTCATCCTTGAGGGCCTCGTCGCCCAGCAACCGGCGCAGGGGCTCCAGATAGATCTCGTTCGGCTGCTCGAGCGCTTCCAGCGGCATGGGCATGTCACGAAAGAAGGACAAAAATTGCATGAGGCTCGCAGCGCCCGGCGCTTCATCCTCGGCCTGGGCAATAGCCAGACGGTAGGTGGCGTAGACCGAGGCCGGGGCGTCGCGCAGCGATGCGGACAGGCCCATCAACTCCTCGATACGCTCGATGCAGCGGGTGACGCTGACCGTCTTCGCGCGTCGAAGATAGGCCGCCACATGCGAGAGCGCCAGCGGCAGCCTATCGACCTTCCGGGCCACCACTTGCCACTGATCGTTCGGCACCTCGCGGCGGCCGCTCTCGGCCTCAAGAAACCGGATGGCGTCCTGCTCGTCCAGCGTCTGAATGTCGAGCTGTTCGACATCCAGGCCCCAGCTGTCCAGGCGCGAAGTGGCAAGCACTCGGGTCCCAAGGATCGCTCGGTGCGTGCGCAGGGTTTCCTCATCGCGGACGTTGTCGAGAATCAGCAGCCAGGGGCGCTGCGTAAACTGGCCCAAGAGTTCACGCGTTGCGGCTACGGCGGCCTCGGCGTCCGTGGTGTCACGCAATCCATGAATGAAGATGCTGCCCAACTGGATAAACCCCAGCTGGACCGTCTTCTCTTCCGAGGCATCGACGATCCAGACGCCGGAGTAACGCTCGCGGCACCGATATCCGAACTCCATCGCTAAAGCCGACTTGCCCACACCGCCCAGTCCGACCAGCACAGCCGGCTTTGCGCCGGCTACCGCCGCCTCGATGGAAAGCAGTTCCTCGCGGCGCCCGCTGAAGTTGGGTAAGGGGCGCAAATCGGGATGAAGAATGGGCGAGGAAGAGCGAACAAAGGTACTCAGCAACTCGTGTGAAGATCTGGCAGCGACGGGGTCCAGGCGCGCTAACACCAGTTCCCGCAGCATCTCGGTCTTGTCAAGCACCGGACACAGATCGGTGTACGCGAGCAGGCAGAGCAGTCCGGTGGGTTGACAGTCTTCCACCCGGAACAACACGAGCCGCTGGGAGAAGTTGTCCGGATCGCGCGCAAAGACCGCTCGCCACTCCGCACCGCAGAACTTGCTGCTGAGATAGGCCCGTGACAGCACCGTGATGGTCCTTTCGGCCCGGCTCAGTGCGTCGTCCATCTTGGCGACAAAGTCGGCGTGGCCGAAGTCCCAGTCCTGGATGATCGTGCTGTAGCCTGCTCTCTCCAGGATGGTCGCAATGGCCTGCGCGATCGCCGCGTCTGCGCCAGCCCTGCTGACAAAGAAGTCAACGTGCTTGTCGGGCATGGGAGGGTTGCATAGTGTCGTCACGCCGCGCCAAGCGGCTTCGGATTTCCGCATCTTGGAGAATGCCTCGAAGTTGTGGATCACACAACGGTGATGGGGCGCGAGCCGCCTGCAGGACGAACACCGGCCACCCGCAACGTTCTTTGAAGGTCGCCTCGTCGCTTTCGCTTCAGCTTCGGGCGGGGTACAGCCGCCACTCCCTCTGCAGACCCTTGAATGTCCGGTTCCGGTCTACGCCGTCGCTTAACTGCCGAAGCTGGACGACGGCAGACAATCTCTTACTGACGTAGCGGCTTGAAACTCCATCGGCAGGTTGTGGCCGGACTCAGCCCATCATGGACCTCAGCCTGACTGACCGCTCGGGCCGATTTGCTTCCGTAGGCAGTACGGCGGCTTCCGAAGTGGAGCAGCCATCCCGGTGGTTGATCTCTCGGAATCAAGGGTGGCGAGCGATGGCCGGCTCTCGCTGACTCAGAAGTCCACGTTGCCGAATGCGGCAGCACAATACGACACCATCCGCTCACGCGATTGCCCGCCGTTGCGAGCCCTGAATTCAGCGCGACGGTCGATTCTTCCCGTTCCGCGGCGGCGCCCGTTCAGGAAGCGTCGAGTTCGCGCTGATAGCGCGCCAGGTGGGCACGCCCGCGCAGCGTCGTGGCAGCCACCCAGATGCCGACGACTGCGGCGCAGATCGCCACGAAGCCGGTGAATTGCGGCAGCAGCGCGGCCACCGCGAGCACCACCGCCGCCGCCACGGCCGCGACCACGGCGGCATTGCGATGGACGTTGCGGCGCATCGCGTCGACCTTGGCCACCGAATCGACGCCGGCCTCGACCAGCGCCGCGCGCAGGTTCTGGTAGTCGCGTTCCTGCTTGTCGGCACTGCGGCCGAAGGGATCGTCCAGCTTCACGCCTCGACCCCGGCAGCCTCGACCGGCAGCAGGGTTTCCGCCAGACGCTGCCAGTAGGCGACGCCGTGCGGGATGATGTCGTCGTTGAAGTCGTAGTTCGGGTTGTGCAGCGTGCAGCCGCCCTGCCCCGGACCATTGCCGATCCAGACGTAGGCGCCGGGCTTTTCGCGCAGGAAGAACGAGAAATCCTCCGCCCCCATGCTCGGCTTCATGTCGGTGGTGAGCCCGGTCGCCCCGACCACCTCGGCGGCGACGCGGGCGCACAGCTCGGCTTCGGCCCGGGTATTGACGGTGGGCGGATAGCCGCGGTGGTACTTGAAGGCGATGTTGGCGCCGAAGCTGGCACCGATGCCGGCGCAGATGCGCTGCATCGCCTGTTCCACCTTGTCCTGCACCTCCGGCCGGAACGCGCGCACGGTGCCGGAGAGCTGGGCCCGGTCCGGGATCACGTTGCTGGCCTCGCCGGCGTGGAAGCAGGTCACCGACACCACCACCGGGTCGAGCGGATCGATGACGCGGCTGGCAATGGTCTGCAGCGCCTGCACCAGCGCGGCGCCGGCGGCGACCGGGTCGACGCCGAGGTGGGGCATCGCGGCGTGGGCGCCATGGCCGAGGATCTCGACCTCGAAGTGGTCGGCGCTGGCCATCACCGGCCCGAGATGCACCGCAATGTGGCCCGCTGGCAGGCCCGGCCAGTTGTGCATGCCATACACCGAGTCCATCGGAAAGCGCTCGAACAGGCCGTCCTCGATCATCGCCAGGCCGCCGCCGTCGCCTTCCTCGGCGGGCTGGAAGATCAGGTACACGGTGCCATCGAAGCAGGCCTCGGCGGCCAGCACCTGGGCCGCGCCGAGCAGCATCGTGGTGTGGCCGTCGTGGCCGCAGGCGTGCATCTTGCCGGGATGGCGCGAATGGTGCGGAAAGGTGTTGCGCTCGGTGATCGGCAGCGCGTCCATGTCCGCCCGCAGGCCGATCGCCCGCGTCGACCGGCCCTTGCGGATCACCCCGACGACGCCGGTGCGGCCGATGCCGCGGTGGGTCTCGATGCCGAGCTGCTCGAGTCGCTGGGCGACGACTTCGGCGGTGCGGTGTTCCTCGAAGGCCAGCTCGGGATGGGCGTGCAGATCGCGCCGCAGCGCGCTCAACGAGGACTGCATCTGCCGGATGGCGTGCCCGATTTCCATGGTCTCCTCCTGCCCGCCGCCGACCACGATGGCCGGTCGACTGTTGCCGAAAACACTCACTGTGGACTTCCGAAGTAGCTTTCGCAACGGTCAGGCCCCAAAATGCGCCACTGCGGTGCAGGGGCTCCGCGTGCTGCACCGCAAACTGACATGCGAGCCGCCGGTACCCTACCCGTGAAGCCGGCCATTGCGGCTGGTCTGGTCTTTGCTACATCTCGCGGAAACCCCAACGAGGCACACTCATGTCCATTCACGTGGCGCTCCATCACGTCACCCGGTACGAGTACGATCGCCCGATCAATCTCGGCCCCCAGATCATTCGCCTGCGCCCGGCACCCCACAGCCGCACCCGGGTGCTGTCCTACTCGATGCGGGTCAAGCCCGAAAAGCACTTCATCAACTGGCAGCAGGATCCCCAGTCGAACTATCAGGCCCGGCTGGTCTTCCCGGAGAAGACCACCTGCTTCCATGTCGAGGTCGATCTGGTCGCCGAGATGGCGGTCTTCAACCCGTTCGACTTCTTCCTGGAGCCCCGCGCCGAACATTTCCCAGTCAGCTACGAGGAGTGGCAGAGCGAGGAACTCGCCCCGTTCCGCAAGAAGTGCGAGCTGACGCCGCTGTTCGCCGAGTATCTCGCCGCGGTGCCGCGCGACCCGGTGCGCACGATCGACTTCCTGGTGGACCTCAACCGCAACCTGCAGCACCACATCAGCTACCTGATCCGGATGGAGCCCGGCGTGCAGACGCCGGAAGAGACGCTGACCGCGCGCTCGGGCTCGTGCCGCGATTCGGGCTGGCTGCTGGTCCAGCTGTAGCGCCACCTCGGCTTCGCGGCCCGCTTCGTCTCGGGCTACCTGATCCAGCTCACG
>JAGRFY010000051.1:0-22819 GCA_020445765.1 Rhodocyclaceae bacterium
ATGCCGGCCATCGGCTCGTCGAGCAACAGCATCGACGGTTCGGCGGCCAGCGCGCGGCCGAGCTCGACCCGCTTCTGCAGACCGTAGGGCAGCCGACCGACCGGGGTCTTGCGGATGCCCTGGATCTCGAGGAAGTCGATCACCTCCTCGACCTTGATGCGGTGCGCGATCTCCTCCTTCTGCGCCCTGCCCCAGTACAGGGCGTGCGCCAGCAGGCCGCACTTCATCTGCAGATTGCGCCCGGTCATGATGTTGTCGAGCACGCTCATGCCCTTGAACAGCGCGATGTTCTGGAAGGTGCGGGCGATCCCCTGGCTGGCCGCCTTGTGCGGATCCATGTCGCGCCGGGTCTCGCCGTGGAAGACGATGTTGCCCTGCTGCGGGTGGTACACCCCGTTGATGACGTTCAGCATCGAACTCTTGCCGGCACCGTTGGGGCCGATGATCGAGCGGATCTCGTGCTCGCGCACGTTGAAGCTGATGTCGGTCAGCGCCTTCACCCCGCCGAAGGACAGCGAGATGTTCTGCAGGTCGAGGATCACCTCGCCGATCTGCCGGCCGCTGTCCACCGCTGCGGCGGCATCGCACGCCTGAGCCATGTCGTTGTTCATCTAGCGCTGTCTCCTCACGCGGCCCGCGTACCGGCCTGCGGCGGGAAGGTCTTGCAGTCCTCGATGCGCAGGTCGGCGGCGATCTTGCCCTGGCGGCCGTCTTCGTATTTCACTTCGGTCTCGATGTACTGGTTGTTGCGGTCGCTGTAGAGCGCCTCGATCAGCACGCCGTAGCGTTCGGCGACGAACTTGCGGCGCACCTTGCGCGTCCGGGTCAGTTCGCCGTCGTCGGCGTCGAGTTCCTTGTGCAGGATCAGGAAGCGCCGGACCTGCGAGCCGCTCATCATCGGGTCACTGACCAGATCGGCGTTGATCTGCTCGATGCACTCGCGGATCAGCGCATAGACTTCCGGCCGTTGTGCCAGATCGGTGTAGCCGGAGTAGGACAGGCCCTTGCGCTCGGCCCAGTTGCCGACCGCTTCGAGCTCGATGTTGATGAAGGCGGTGACGTAGTCGCGCTCGCTGCCGAAGCACACCGCCTCCTTGACGTGCTGGAAGAACTTCAGCTTGTTCTCGATGTAGTTGGGCGCGAACATCGAATCGTCGTTGAGCTTGCCGACGTCCTTGGCACGGTCGATGATCTTGAGGTGGCCGTCCTCGTCGAAGTAGCCGGCGTCGCCGGTCATGAAGTAGCCCTCGTCGTTCAGCGATTCGGCGGTCGCGTCCGGTCGCTTGTAGTACGCCTTCAACAGCATCGGCCCTTTGACCAGGATCTCGCCGTTGTCGGCCAGCTTGACCTCGACCTGCGGCGCCGGCACGCCGACGCTGTCGAGCTTGATCTGGCCGTCGGGCTGCAGGCAGACGTAGGCGCAGGTCTCGGTCTGGCCGTAGAGCTGCTTCAGGTTGATGCCGATCGAACGGTAGAAGCGGAACAGGTCGGGGCCGATCGCCGCGCCCGCGGTATAGGCGACGCGGATCCGGCTCATGCCGAGCACGTTCTTGAGCGGCCCGAACACCAGCAGGTTGCCGAGCCAGTACTGGAAGCGGTCGCCCGCCGACACCGGCTTGCGGTCGAGGATGTCGGCGCCGACCCGCCGGGCCACGTCGAGGTATTTGTGGAAGATGCGGCGCTTCAGCCAGCTCGCATCCTCCATCCGGATCATCACCTGGGTCAGCAGGTTCTCGAACACGCGAGGCGGCGCGAAATAGTAGGTCGGCCCGATCTCGCGCAGGTCGGTCATCACGGTTTCGCCCGATTCCGGGCAGTTGATCGTGAATCCGGACACCATCGCCTGGGCGAACGAGAACAGATGATCGCCGACCCAGGCCATCGGCAGGTAGGAAAGGATGTCCTCGTTCTCGGTCAGGCTGTCGAATTCGACACCGCCCCTGGCCGCCGCGATGAAGGCACCGTGGGTCTGGCACACGCCCTTCGGCTTGCCGGTGGTACCCGAGGTGTAGAGCATCACCGAGATGTCCTCGGCGCTGCCCTTGCCGATCTCGCCGTCGAGGAAGTCGGACTGGTTGCGATCGTGGATGCGCCCCATCTCCTGCAGCTCGTCGAGTCCCATCAGCAGGGTCTGGGTGTAGTGGCGCATGCCCCGCGCATCATCGTAGACCACGCGCTCGAGTCCGGGCAGATCGCCGGCGATCTCGAGCATCTTGTCCACCTGCTCCTGATCCTCGACCACCGCAAACCGGACCTCGGCGTCCTGCAGCACATAGGCCATCTCTTCGGCGACGGCGTCCTGGTAGAGCATCACTGGAATGCCGCCGAGGCACTGGCAGGCCGCGACCGACCAGTACAGGCGGGGCCGGTTGTCGCCGATGATCGCCAGCCGGTCGCCACGGCGAAAGCCCAGCTCGGCCAGGCCACAGGCGATCGCCCGTACGTTTTCGGCGACCTCGGCCCAACTGTAGGTCTGCCAGATGCCGTACTCCTTCTCGCGCATCGCGGGCCGCCGCGGACGAATCCGGGCGTGGTGCATCAGCAATCGCGGAAAAGTGTCGAGCGCGGACGCAGCCTGCCCGTTCGAATCGGCCATCCCCCAACCCTCCTTGCCTGAGTATTCGTCTCCTCGCCCCCGCGCCGGTATCCGGCTGCGGGTGCGGCGCCGGGGTGCGCCGCACGTGCTTCTTGTTACAGGCCCGCAGTCTTGCAGGCCATGTTTGCGCAACTGTTTTTGAAATGTACTGAATTGTTGCAGTTCGGTCGATGCGCGCAGCCAAAGGAACGAGACAACGCACAGCGCGGCCCACGGCCCCCGCAATTCGAGCGGCGTGGATTTGGCATGTGTCGAATCGCCGACGAGCAAGCGCCCGGTGTACGGGCGGCGCGGGTCGAACCCGTCACCGCTCAGATCAGGCCGAATTTCATGGCGATGCGGGCCAATTCAATGTCGTTCCGCACGCCGAGCTTGATCTTGATCTGGTAGTGATAGTTCTGAACGGTCTTCGCGGAAAGCGAGAGCCGGCCGGCAATCTCGCCGGCGTCGCAGCCCTCGAGCAGCATCTGGAGTATTTCGAACTCGCGCGGAGACAGCGCGACAACGGGATCAATGGATTGGTTGAGGAGCGAAAGCGCCAGGTCGGAAGAAACATCGGGGCTGATGATCTGACGACGCGCGGCAACTTGATACACGGCTTCGACCATCACCTCGGGTGGACTGCTCTTGGTCACGTAGCCGATGGCGCCAGCACGCAGCGCCTGTGCCACGAAGATCGGGTCGCGGTGCATCGTGAACACGAGAATGCGGGCCCCTGAGTCGCGCTGAACCAGGCGACTGATCAACTCGACGCCGCCGACGTCCGGCAATCCGATGTCGAGCACCATGACGTCGGGCGCAAGCGCCCGGTAACACTCAGTGGCCTCTCGCGCGCTCGCGGCTTCGCCGACGACGATCAGATCGGATTGCGCTTCCAGCAGCCGACGGTAACCGTTTCGCACCACGGCGTGATCATCGACCAGCAGCAGGCGGATCTTGTCATGCATCGTCGTCCTCGTGCGCCACCATCGCCTCGGCAGGAAACTCGGCCAGTACTCGAACGCCCCGCGGGTTTCGTCGCGTCATCGAAAAGGATCCGCCAAGCGCGGCCACCCTTTCCTTCATTCCCAACACGCCGAGACGGCTCCGGCCGGGGCCGGGCGTGGCGCCCGCACCGTCGTCTTCGATACTGACGGCGCACCGGTTCGTCTCCCGAACCAAATGGACGAGCACGCATTCTGGTGCGCCGTGGCGTAATGCGTTGGTCAGGCTCTCCTGCACGATCCGATAGAGGCTGACAGAGAGGTCGTCGGGCAGATCATCGATCTCGCCGCTGATGTTCAGTTCCAGCCTGCAGTCGCCCAGGCGGCGTCGCCAGCCATCGATCAGATGCACCAGGCCTGCCCGCAATCCGAATTCATCCAAGCCCTGCGGCCTCAATTGAGACAGGATGCCTTGCAGGCCTTCCATCATTTGTGCAGTAACCGAGCTGATGGACTGCACAGCCGCCAGCAGCTCGGGATCGCGCGTCCGCAATCTTGTCGCCAAGAATGCCGAATCTGCTGCGATCGAAGCCAGCAACTGGCCGAATTCGTCATGCAGATCATGGGCGAGCCGGCGCCGCTCCTGCTCCCGCGCGGAGATCAGTCGTTGCGCAAGCCGACGCTGTTCCGACAGGGTCGTTTGCAGGCGATCGGCCAAATGGTCGAATCCGACCGCAATCCGACGCAATTCACGCAAGCCTGGTCGAGGCATGCGGGCGGCGATGTCGCCGGCCTGCATGCGACCGATCACCCCGAGAATCTGTTCCGTCGGCCGAAGCACTCGCCTTACGGGCAGATAGATCAGGAAATTCAGCAACAGGATCCCGACGGTCATGCCAAAGACCACACGAATCTGGCTCCACAGCGCCCAGGCTTCGTTGTCCAGATTGGGCATTATCGACAGCTCGCCGACCACCACGCCCGGATACACCTCGATGAGGCTTCCATATTTCGTCTCCGGACTTACCACCCGAGCCAGCGCCCAACGCACCACGGTCGGCGCTTCATCGGTCCCGCCAAAACAGCGCTCGACGACAGGATGATCGTAGATATCCTTGACTGCCACGCAGATACCGAGCAATTCACCGATGTCGCTGATCGACTTCAGCTCCAAACCATCCAGGCGGTCGAGACTGAACTGGAACGACCCTTGCGGTCGCGTGACCTCGTCGCTGATGAGGCGCTCCAGCGTACTTGCCGTTTGAAAGACATGGACGCGAATTCGGTCATGAGCCTGAACGAACAGCAGCGCCGTGGCGAAAACGCCGATGGCGACGGCGAACAAGCTCACGTACGCGATCAAGACCCGCTTCAGATCGATCCCGTTGTCGTCTTCGATCGGCCGCAAGGCCTCAGGCAGGTTACGAGACATGTCGCCGACAGATCCCTCGTGCGCGATTGATCACCACCCAGCCGAGCAGGCGGCACGGCGAACGTCCCGGATCGCCGCCGGCCGAGCCGGGGCACCCGCAGCCCGCAAATTGTCGATGCCACTCCGGGAAGCCATCCTACGATCGCGGGCCGTTGCGCCGCCCGATCGCGCCGGCCGCTCCGACCGACCTCGGGTTGGCTCCCCGGCCCACTGAAGACCGGGGCGTCCGCGATCGATGCGCCAGACGACTTTGCACTCGTTTGCGGCACGACGACCATCGGCGCCTCCAACTGCGTGAGTCTAGTGGCATCGCCCGCGGCGGTCGTGGGCAATCCTCCTTCGCGCCGCCAGGTGCATTTCCCGCGACCACGCCAACGCCAGTCTCCCGGCCGGACCAAGGAAGACTTCCCATGCGTGCCGCTCGATCGACGTGAAAGGATGCTTTGGACAACTCACGGTCCGGAGGAGGCATGTTCGCCTGCATCGTTCACAGCAGCATCGCGACCGCGCACTTCACGGCGTTGCTGATCGGCACGCTGGCATGTCTATGCCTTGGCTCGGCGAACGCGGGGATGCTGACGAAGGACGATGTGCAACGTCGCTTCGGCGTGCCCTACGAGGTCCAGGACAAGCTGGCCGACGTACCGGCGTGGCCGGTCACCAGTTCCCTGGAAAGGGAGGCAGGCCCGGTCGCCTACGTGTTCGAATCGATCGATATCGCGCCTCTGCCGGGATTCGAAGGTTCGCCGATGAACTTCCTGATCGCACTCGACCGCATGGGCAATTTCATCGACGTCGAGGTACTGCAGCAGCGGGAGCCGGTTTTCACCTTTCGCGATCTCGGCGGCCTGGGCGATACGCCACTGCGCGAATTCGTCGCCCAGTACGCCGGCGAGAGCCTGAACCAGCCCTTCGTCATCGCGCTCGACGCGGCAAGAAACAAGACCGGCAGTGTGGCCGCGCATTCCGTCGGGCATGCCACTCTGGATGGCATCGCAAAGGCAACCGCATCGATTCGCATCGTCAATCAGACCGTGTTGACGTCGGCGCTGACCGTTGCCCGCGCCAGGCTCGGTTTTGCCGATGGGGCCGAAACCAAACCGCCGGCCAGGCCGATTGCCGAGGTCGTCGGCCAGATGAGCTTCGACACGATGCTGGACGCCGGCATGATCGCCCGCCTGCGCGTGAGCAATGCGGAGGTCGAACGGCGCTTCGCCGGCACCGACGGAGCCGAGGCCGACCCCCTTGCGCTGGCATCACCCGACGCGATATTCATCGACGTCTTTGTGGCCTATCTCAACGCGCCGACCATCGGTCGAGCCATTCTCGGTCAGGAACAATACGACGCGGTGATGTCGCGCAATTTCGACAATCGCCACCTCTGGTGGATTGGCTCCGCGGGCCGCTTCAGACTGATCGACGACGATTTCACGCCTGGCACCCAATCGCCCTACGTTTCGCTGATGCAAAACGGAGGGTTCGTCGAACTCCGCGACCAGGGCTACGAGTCGGTGGCGATCCCCGACATGCCGAAGCTCAACGAGTCGCGAATCTTCGGCGCCCGTGAGAATTCCGGACTCGATCCGGCCGGCACGGCGGACTTCGTGCTGATGGTGACCCGGACCAAAGGCCATGTGCTGCCGCGCGTCAGCCACCAAAAGGTCACCATGACCTACCAGCCGCCGGCCTATCTGTTCCGTTATCCGCCCGCACCGCTACCGGAATGGCTGCTGGCGTGGAGGGGCCGCTGGCCGGATCTTGCGGTGATCGGTGTCGCCCTTGGATTACTCACCGTGGTGCTTGCCAGGCCGCGCTGGATTTCGGCGGATCCGAAGCGCCTCGCGCGCTTTCGTTTCGCCTTTCTCGTATTCACTCTGTTCTTCCTGGGTTGGCACGCACAGGGCCAGCTGTCGATCGTCCAGGTCACCGGGGCAATGAAGAGTCTCGTCGGCGGGCACGGGCTGAACAGCTATCTGTACGATCCGGTATCCCTGGTGCTGATCTGCTTTACGCTAATCAGCTTCGTCGTCTGGGGTCGCGGAACGTTCTGCGGCTGGCTGTGCCCGTTCGGCGCGCTTCAGGAGTTCGTCGGTCGGCTCGCCCGAATGCTGCGCCTGCCGCGGCTATCGCTGCGACCGTCCGTGGTGGGCCATCTGGAGCGGTGTCGCTACCTGATCCTCGCCGTGCTGCTGGCCAGCGCCGTCTTCTTGCCGAACCTGGGCGAAAGCCTGAACGAAATCGAACCGTTCAAGACGGCCATCACCGTGGCCTTCGATCGCGGGTGGCCGTTCGTGGCCTACGCGCTGGCATTGCTGCTCGCCGGGGCCTTCTACTACAAGTTCTTCTGCCGCTTCATCTGCCCCCTGGGCGCAGTCATGTCGCTCGGGGGCAAATTGCGGTTGTGGAACTGGCTGGCCCGGCGCAGCGAATGTGGGCAGCCCTGTCAGCGCTGCAAGTCGGCATGCCGCTACGACGCCATCGAAAGGAGCGGGAAGATCCGATACGAAAACTGCTTTCAGTGCCTCGACTGCGTCGGCATCTATCACGATGCGAAGCGCTGCGTTCCGATCATGCTGTTCGACAGGAAAGGCGTCCTCCTCGGAAATCGAGTCTAGGGGCGACCTCTCATGTGGAACGATCATCCGTGTTGTCACGCCCGGACGCCGACGCCGGCTGGTCGGTGGCGAGTTCAAGGCCGAGCGCCCGCGCCCGTCGCTCCCACTGCGCCCGCGCCAGCGCCTGCATGTCGGCGACGCGGTCGGTCTCGTCGACGATCTCGATGCCGAGCAGGGTCTCGACCACATCCTCGAGGGTGACGAGGCCTTCGGTGCCGCCCCACTCGCCGACCACCAGGGCCATCTGCTGGCGCTGCGCGAGCAAGGTCTCGAGCAGGGTCTCGAGCGACATCTCGGCCGGCACCCGCATCAACTCGCGCTGCAGGCTCTCGACCGGCGTCCGGTCGTCGTCGCGCGCCGCGGCCAGCAGCAGATCGTCGCGCATGACGAAGCCGGTGGCCTTGTCGAGATCCTGATCGAACACCGGCAGGCGCGAGAACGGGTGGCGCGCGATCCGTTCCAGCGCGTCGGCGACGCTGGTGCCCAAGGGCAGGCCGACGACCACGGTACGCGGCGTCATGACGTCCCTGGCGCTCAGCGAGACCATCCGGAACAGATTGCGGATGACCCGCGACTCGGTCGCCTTCAGGTGGCCCGATTCCTCGCCGACGCCGGCCATCGCGACGAATTCCTCGCGACTGAAGACATGCACGTGCGCGCCGCGGGAAACCAGCCGGGTGAGCAGTTCGGACACCTTGATCAGCGGATACATCAGCGCGATCAGCATTCGCACGAAACGCGCGACCAGGCCCGACAGTGCCCGCCAATAGACGGCGCCGAGGGTTTTCGGCACGATCTCGGAGAGGAACAGGATCAGCAGCGTCATGACCGCCGAGAACACCCCGAACCAGGCACTGCCGAACACCGCGGAGGCCTTCGAGCCGGAGCCGATCGCGCCCACCGTATGGGCGATCGTGTTCAGCGTCAGGATCGCGGCCAGCGACTGATCGAGGCGCTCCTGCTTCAATTCCTTCAGCAGTGCCGCCCGCTTCGGGTGGCTGTCCTGCAAGCCGGCGATGTACGACGGCGTGATCGACAGCAATACCGCCTCGGCGACCGAGCACAGGAAGGAGAACACCAACGCCAGCAGCACATAGGTCACCAGCAGCGCGACGTCTGCCGCCGCGCCGCCCGCTTCCGGCGCCTGGGCGTAGGCCGAAACACTCGTCGCAAGACCTGCAGCGAACACCGTCGTCTTGACTTCCTTGCCGCCATGCACGCGATTCACCCCCCCGGTTCGTTCGATCGCCAAGCCCGGCAGGCTGCCGGCGCTCCGCCGAGCATGCCACGAGCGCCGCCAGCGCGCGAGGCACACGACCGGATTCGCCCGATCGGTTAGGCTGCTGGGCTCGGGCCCACGCCCCGACGACACTTGGCACGAGGAGAACGCGACAATGGAACGGATGCTGCTGGGCATGGTGATCTTCTTTGGCGCGCATTCGATACGCATCGTTGCGGGGCGCTGGCGGGACCGCCAAGTGGCGCGACTCGGCCCCCTCGCGTGGAAGGGCGCCTATTCGCTGGTATCGCTGCTCGGCCTGGGTTTGATGATCTGGGGTTACGGCGAAACCCGCAGTGGCCCGGCGCTGTGGTCGCCGCCCGAGGCGATGCGCCATGTCGCGATCCTGCTGACCCTGCCGGCCTTCGTGCTGGTGGTGGCGGCCTACCTGCCGCGCAGCCACTTCCGTGCGGGGCTCGGTCATCCGATGCTGGCCGGCGTCAAGCTGTGGGCGCTGGCGCACCTGCTGGCCAACGGCCGCGCCGGCGACGTCGTGCTGTTCGGCGCCTTCCTGCTGTGGTCGATCGCGGCCTTTGCCGCCGCCCGCCGACGCGACCGCGTCGCGGGCAGGCCAAGGGCGGAAGGCAGTTTCAAGGGCGATGCCCTGGCGCTGACCGTGGGCCTGGTGGCCTGGGCCGCCTTCGCGATGGTCGGGCACATCCGCCTGATCGGCGTCGCGCCGCTCGGCTGAGACCGCCCTTTACCGGCATTTACACGCCACTAACCGGGGTTAACCGGCAGCCGCAGCACACTGGCCGACATCACATGCCGCATTGGCCACCATGCCTTCGTTGCCCGCCCGAACCACCCCCCTCGTCAGCCGCCTGCTGATCGCCGCGGTCCTGCCGCTGCTGGCCGCCTGCGCCAGCACCGGTGCGCCACTCGCCGGGCCGGCAGTCGCGATCCCCGCCGCCTGGGATCCGGCGCCGGGGATAGCCGATGCCACCGGGGATCTGCAGCGCTGGTGGCAGCAACTCGGCGATCCGATGCTGAGCGCACTGATCGAGCGGGCGATCGCCCGCAATCCCGACCTCGCCAGCAGCCGCGCCAGCGTTCGCGAGGCGCGTGCCCGCCTGCGCGCCGCCGGCGCCGGTCGCCTGCCGACCGTGGATGCCGGCGCTTCCGCCGGCATCGCCAAGGCCGGCACCAGCGACAGCGACACTCGCCTGTCGATCGGCCTCGATGCCAGTTGGGAACTCGACCTGTTCGCTGGCCAGCGACTGACGGTCGACGCGGCCGCGGCCGATCTGGCGCGAACGGACGCCCTGCTCGACAACGCCCATGCCTCACTCGCGGCCGAGGTGGCGCTCGACTATGTGGACCTGCGCAGCGCCCAGGCACGCCTCGCCATCGCCCGAACCAACCTCGAAAGCCAGGGCGAGACCCTGCAATTCACCCAGTGGCGCGTCGATGCCGGGCTGGCCAGCGCGGTCGATCTCGAACAGGCGCGCAGCAATCTGGCACAGACCGCCGCCACGATCCCGGCACTCGAGGCCAGCGGGGCCGCAGCCGTGCATGCGCTGGCGGCGCTGACCGCAGACGATGCCGCGCAGCTCGCACAACGGCTCGCCGGCCCGGCCGAACTGCCGGCCGCACCGCCGTCGATCGCGGCGGGCATTCCTGCCGAAGCGCTGCAACGCCGCCCCGACGTGCGCGCCGCGACGCAGGCCTTGCTGGCCGAGACCGCGCGCACCGGCGTCGCCCGGGCTGCCCGCTATCCGACGCTGACCCTGTCGGCGTCCGTCGGCAGCGAGGCAATGACGCTGGGTGCGATCGGCGGCGCCGCATCGCTCAGCCGCAGCCTGGTCGCAGCCCTTGGCGCCAGCCTGTTCGACGGCGACCGGCTCGACGCCCAGTACGAGGCCCAGCAGGCCGTTCGCGCTCAGGCCTTGTCGACACTCGAGGCGACCCTTCTGGCCGCACTGCGCGAGACCGAGGATGCCCTCGTCGCCTTCGATCGCGGCGGCAAACGCGAAGCGGCGCTCGGGCGCGCCGCGGACGCCGCCCGAGCCGCGGCGCTGCTGGCCCGCCAGCGCTATCGCGGCGGCCTGATCGACTTTCAGACGGTGCTCGATACCGAGCGCACGTTGCGCACCGTCGAAGACAGCCTGGCGGTGGCGCGCGCCGACCGGCTGGCCTCGCTGATCCAACTCTACAAGGCCCTCGGCGGCGGCTGGACACGCCCGCAGGCCGACGCCCCCCGGAGCCCTGCATGAAGCCGACCCCAGAATTCGCCACGCATCCGCCCGGCGACGACCCGCTCGAGCTGGGTCCGCCGGCCGGCCCGTCCGGTCACCGCCGACTCTGGCTCGTGGCCGTCGCGTTGCTCGCCATCGCCGCCGGGATGACGGTCTGGCTGTCGTCCCGGACCACCACCGAAACCCGCTACCTCACGACCCCGCTCGAACGGGGCACCCTCGAGGTCCGAGTGTCGGCCACCGGCACCCTGCAGCCGACCAACCAGGTCGACGTCGGCAGCGAGCTCTCCGGCACCGTGCAGGCCGTGCTGGTCGACGACAACAGCCGGGTTGCGCGCGGCCAGGAACTGGCCCGGCTCGACGTTTCCCGGCTCGACGACCAGATCCGCACCGCCCAGGCGGCGCTGCAATCGGCGCGGGCCGGCGTCCTCGAGGCGAAGGCCACCCGCGACGAAGCCGGTGCCAACCTGGCACGACTGCGCAAGGTCCACGAACTGTCCGGCGGCAAGGTGCCGTCGGCCGCCGAGCTGGATACCGCCGCAGCCGGCCTCGAGCGGGCCAGGTCCGGCCTCGCCGCGGCGGAAGCCGGCGTCGCCCAGGCTCAGGCCGCGCTGTCCACCAACCGTACCAACCGGGCGAAGGCATCGATCCGCTCGCCGATCGACGGCATCGTCCTGTCGCGACAGGTCGAACCCGGCCAGACCGTGGCCGCCTCGCTGCAGGCACCGGTGCTGTTCACGCTCGCCGAGGATCTCGCCAAGATGGACCTCGAGGTCAAGGTCGACGAGGCCGACGTCGGCCAGGTCCGCGAAGGCCAGTCGGCCGAGTTCACCGTCGACGCCTATCCGGGCCGGCGCTACCCCGCGCAGATCCGCCGCGTGGCCTACGGCGCGACGACCACCGACAACGTCGTCAGCTACGTCACCGTACTGACCCTCGACAACGCCGATCTCAGCCTGCGCCCCGGCATGACCGCCACCGCCGAGATCCTCGTGGACCGGCGCCAGGACGTGTGGCTGGTGCCGAATGCGGCACTGCGCTTCACCCCGCCGCGCGCGGTGGGCGAGTCGGCGGGCGGCCTGGTCGGCAGTCTGCTGCCGCGACCACCCCGAACGCCGAAGCAGGTTCGCGAAGTGAACCGCGACGGCGACCTGCGATCGCTGTGGATCCTGCGCAATGGCCAAGCCGAAGCCATCGAAGTGCGGGTGGGCGCCACCAACGGTCGCCAGACAGAGGTCTCCGGCGAGGCACTGGCGGCCGGCACCGCAGTTGTCACCGGCACCCAGGGCGGGAGTTCGCGATGACCACGCCGGGCACGACGCCGCTGCTCAGCCTCGCCGGCGTCACCAAACGCTATGGCACCGGCGCAGCGGCGTTCCAGGCCCTGCGCGGGGTCGATCTCGACGTCGATGCCGGCGAATTCGTGGCGGTGATGGGACCGAGCGGATCGGGCAAGTCCACCGCCATGAACATTCTCGGCTGCCTCGACGTCCCGACTGCCGGCCACTACCTTTTCCGCGGCGTGCCGGTCGGGTCCCTCGACCGCGACCAGCGCGCGCGTTTGCGACGCAAGTATCTCGGCTTCGTCTTCCAGGGCTTCAACCTGCTGGCCCGCACTTCGGCGATCGAGAACGTCGAACTGCCGCTGCTCTACCGCGGCGAGCCGGCGGCCAGCCGCCATGCCGCCGCGCGCCGCGCGCTGGCCGAGGTGGGCCTGCAGGGATGGGAGCTCCACACCCCGGCCGAGCTCTCCGGCGGACAGCAGCAGCGCGTCGCCATCGCCCGCGCGATCGTCACCGAGCCTGCGGTGCTGCTGGCCGACGAGCCCACCGGCAACCTCGACACGCACCGCTCCCACGAGACCATGGAACTGCTCGACCGCCTCAACCGGGAACAGGGCATCACGGTGCTGATGGTCACCCACGAACCGGACATGGCCGGGTACGCCCGCCGCCAGGTGCACTTCGTCGATGGCACGGTGGCCGACGACGGCCGCCGACAGCGGACCCTGCCGCGATGATCGCCAACGCCCTGCTGCTCGCGGTGCGCGAGATCCGGCGCAACCTGATGCGCTCGATCCTGACCATGCTCGGCATCGTCATCGGCGTCGCCGCGGTGGTGACGATGGTCACCCTCGGCAATGGTGCCACCCGCAGCATCTCGGACCAGGTCGCAAGCCTCGGCAGCAACCTGCTGCTGGTCCGCCCCGGCCAGCGCATGGGCCCGGGCGGCAGCGCCGGCGCACCGATGTTCGACGTCGCCGATGCCGACGCCATCCGCCAGCAGGTCAGCGGGCTGAACGCGGTGGCGCCGGAGACGCGCAAGAGCGTGACGGTGGTGGTGGGGGCTCGCAACTGGTCCACCAGCGTCACCGGCAGCACCACCGACTACTTCGCCGCGGCCGGCTGGACACTGGCCGGCGGCCGCATCTTCAGCGAATCGGAGCAGCGTGCCGGGCGGGCCGTCTGCGTGGTCGGCCAGACCTTGCGCCGCGAACTCTACGGCGGCGGCGATCCGGTCGGCGAAAGCCTGCGCGTCGGACGCTTCAGCTGCGAGGTGATCGGCGTCCTCGCGGCCAAGGGTCAGAGCGCCTTCGGCTCCGACCAGGACGACATCGTGGTGATGCCGCTGCGGGCGGTACAGCGCCGGCTGACCGGCAGCCGCGACATCCGCAGCATCCTGGTCTCGGCCAGTGACGTCGCGCTGGTGACGCCGGTCAAGGACCAGGTCGAGGCCCTGCTGCGCGAACGCCGCCATGTCGGACCGGCCGAGGACGACAACTTCAACGTCCTCGACACCCGCCAGATCGCCGACACCCTGTCGTCGACCACTCGGGTGATGACCACCCTGTTGGGCGCGGTCGCTGCCGTCAGCCTGGTGGTCGGCGGCATCGGCATCATGAACATCATGCTGGTGTCGGTCACCGAGCGCACCCGCGAGATCGGCATCCGGCTGGCGATCGGCGCACTCGAACGCGAAGTCCTGCTGCAGTTCCTGATCGAGGCCGTGGTGCTGTCGAGCCTCGGCGGCGTGCTCGGTCTGCTGCTGGCTGCCGGGGCCTCGGTCGCCCTGGCCTCGGCGATGCGTGTGCCCTATCTGTTCGACCCCGGCATCAACCTGCTGTCGTTCACGATCGCCGCTGCCATCGGCGTCGTCTTCGGCTACGTGCCGGCCCGGCGCGCCGCCCGCCTCAACCCGATCGACGCCCTGCGCCACGAGTGAGGGATCATGCCGGCGGCGTGATCCGCATCACACGACGAATGCCGCAAACCGCCGCAGCCGCGCAGCAACCCTAAGCCCTGCCGACTTCGCTGCCGTAGAATGGGTCGCGAACAAACCCTCAAGAACCGATGGACGACAAAGCGCTCTACCAGGCCATCGCCAACGAAATGGCCGCCAACCAATTGGAGCCGGCATTGTGGACCCAGGCCTACTCGGAAGCCGGCGGCAATACCGAGAAGGCACAGGCCATCTACATTCGCCTGCGGCACCGGGACCTGTCCGGCAGTGAAGCGCGCGACCCCGCCGACCCGCTCGCCGCGCTGCGCGCCGACCTCGCCCAGGCCCTTGCACGCTCGTCCCGCGAGACGCTGTACCGTCGTCTCGGCGTCGCGCCGGACGCCAGCGCGGGGACGCTGGCCGCCGCCATCGCCGAAATACGGGCGCGCCCGGCAGCACCGGATGCCGAAATCCGCTACGCCATCGAGATACTCGGCAATGCCGAAGCACGGGCCGCTTACGACCGCAGCCTCGCAGCCGAACTCGGATTCGGCGACGCGCCACCGAGGGTCGAACAGGTCGCAGCGGCTGAGGATTCGGGCAGTGTTTTCCTGCGCTGGTGGTCGACCCGCCGGGTCGGGATCGTCGTCGCGGCGGCGGTCGTCGCGCTGCTCGCGGCAGTGCTGCAACCATTCCAGCAAACCGCGACGGTGCGCGAGCACCTGCGCGCCCAGGCCATGCTCGAACGCGAGCGACTGCAGCAAGGCGAGCAGGTCAGGGAAATGCAGCGCGAACGGCTGCGACTGGCCGAGCAGCACCGTGCCGCGCAGGATGCGCGCGAGATCGAACGCGAACAGCGACGCCAGCAGGAGCAGTTCTCGATCCAGGTGCAGGCCGAACAGCGCCGGCAGGAGAATGCCCGTCGCGCGGAACAGCGCCGACTCGAACAGGATCAACGTCAGCAGCAGTACGCGCAACAGGCCCGCGCCCGCGAAGAGCGTCGCGAGGCCCGCGCCGCCGAGACCCGGGCCGCACGGGAAGCGCGCTACTGGAGTTGCTTCAATGACGCCATGGACCGTGGCGACAGCGCCTATGCGGAAGCACGCTGCGGACAGCTGCGTTACTGACCCGCTCTTCGGCACGGTCCTCGTGCGGATTGTACGATTGCGCGCAACACGGCACCCTTAGGAAAGACTGCGGCCCGTCGACCGCAGGACCGACCACGAGGGATACCCGTGAGCTTGCTGACCTCACCGCTGCGATACCTGCTCGTGCCCTATCGCGCAGCGCGCAAATGGGCCAATGACCGCTGCACCACCTATGCCGCGGCACTCGCCTATTACTCGGCATTCTCGCTGGCACCGGTGCTGGTGATCGCGGTGTCGGTCGCCGGCCTGATCTTCAGCAGCGAAACGGTCAGCGGCCGACTGGTGGCGGAACTCGAGTCGCTGATCGGCGCCGACGGCGCCGCACTGATCGAGCGCATGATCGCCGCCAGCTACGAGTCCGGACGCAGCGGCGCCGCGGCGCTGATCAGCTTAGGCGTCGTGCTGGTCGGCGCTACCGGACTGTTCCTGCAGCTGGGCAACGCCTTCGAGGCCGTGTTCGGCCCCCGCAGCGCCAAGCGCAGCGCCTGGAAGGCCCAGCTCGTCGGTCGCCTGCGCGGACTCACGGTGATCATCGGGGTCGGCTTCCTGCTGATGGTTTCACTGGTCGCCAGTACCGCGATCGTCGCCCTCGGCGAATACGCCACAGAGCGCCTCAAGCCCTTCCTGTGGATCGCCTCGCTGCTGCAGATCGGCATCACACTGGTGCTGCAGACCAGCATGATCGCGATGATCTACAAGGTGCTGGTGCCTCGCCGGCTCAGCCACCGCTCGCTGATCGCCGGCGCCATCGCCACCGCCGTGCTGTTCGAACTGGGCAAGTGGGGAATCGGCGTCTATCTCGGCAGCAGCAACATCTCGGCCACCTACGGTGCGGCCGGCTCGCTCGCGGTGATCCTGGTGTGGGTGTACTACGTCGCGCTGATCATGCTCTACGGTGCGGAAGTCACCTTTCAGTTGAACCGCATCGACCGGGTCGGAGGCCGGGCATTCAAGCGCCCGACGAAGCAGCAGCGCGCCGCCGGCAAGGCGGCGGCGATCGAGGCCCGCCAGGAACCCCCGGCGCCCGCCGCCGCACCGCCGCGGCCGGCGCTGCTGGCATCGGACCCGCCGGACGCGAACGGCGCGTAACTGCGCGCCACCGCGGGCAGCGGCCGCGCTACCATCGCCGGACCACGCGCGCGCGGCGCACCGACACCGGAGGATGGCGATGCTGCACACCTTGTACGCAACCGACGGCATGGTGGTCGCCCCCCACCACCTGGCGGCACAGGCCGGGCGCGACGTGTTGCGCGATGGCGGCAACGCCGTCGAGGCGATGGTGGCCGCCGCCGCCGCGATCGCGGTGGTGTATCCACACATGAACGCGATCGGTGGCGACGGCTTCTGGTTGATCCACGAACCGGGCCGGGAGCCGGTCGCGATCGACGCCTGCGGCCCGGCCGCGGCGCTCGCGGATCACGATTTCTACGGCGGGCTCGAGGCGATCCCTGCACGCGGTGCCCGAGCCGCGCTGACCGTCGCAGGCACCATTGATGGTTGGCGGCTGGCACTGGCGCAAGCCGCCGACTGGGGAACGCCACTCGGCCTGCCGCGCCTGCTCGCGGCCGCGATCCGCCACGCCCGGGACGGCTTCGCCGTGACCCGTGGCCAGCGCACGCTGGTGCGCGGCAAGTTCGAGCAGCTGGCGGCCCTGCCCGGCTTTGCCGAAACCTATCTCGCCGCCGGGCGCCTCCCGGAGATCGGCGAGCGGCTGCGACTGCCGCGGCTCGCGTGCACGCTCGAGGCGCTGGCCACGCGCGGGCTGAGGGATTTCTACGAGGGCGAACTGGCCGACGCCATCGGCCGCGAGCTGGCGCGCATCGGCAGCCCTTTGCGCACGGCCGACCTCGCCGGCTATCAGGCCGCCCGCGTTGCGCCGCTCGAGTTGCGGACGCGGACCGCCCGGGTGTTCAATCTGCCACCGCCGACCCAGGGGCTGGCCACGCTGATGATGATCGGCCTGTTCGAGCGACTGGGCGTAAGCCGCGCCGACGGCTTCGCCCATGTCCATGGTCTGGTCGAGGCGACCAAGCTCGCCTTCGTCCACCGCGACCGGGTGGTCAGCGATCCCGGTCGGGTACCGGTCGCGCCCCGCAGCCTGCTGACACCGACCTGGCTCGATCGCGCCGCCGGCGAGATCTCGCCGGCCACCGCCAGCCCATGGCCACGGGACGCGGCCGACGGCGACACCGTATGGATGGGCGCGATCGACCGCGACGGCCGCGCCGTGAGCTTCATCCAGAGCGTGTATTGGGAGTTCGGCAGCGGCGTCGTGCTCGGCGACACCGGCATCGGCTGGCAGAACCGCGGCATTTCGTTCTCGCTCGATCCGGCAGCGCTGAATACGCTCGAACCCGGCCGCAAGCCGTTCCACACCCTCAATCCGTCGCTGGCGCTGTTCGACGACGGCCGGGTGATGCCCTTCGGCACGATGGGCGGCGAGGGACAGCCGCAGACCCAGGCCGCGATATTCAGCCGCTATGCGCTGTTCGGCCAGGGGCTCCAGCAGGCCGTGACGGCGCCGCGCTGGCTGCTCGGGCGAACCTGGGGCGACGATGACACGCGCCTGAAGCTCGAAGCGCGCTTCGAGCCGGCGCTGGTCGAGGCGCTGCGTGCAGCCGGCCACCGCGTCGAAGTGCTGGACGAAGCCTACAGCAACACCATGGGCCATGCCGGCGCCCTGGTGCGACGACCCGACGGCATCATCGAAGGGGCTGCGGACCCCCGCAGCGACGGCATCGTCGCCGGTCTCTGAAGCGCCGGGTATCGGTCGGCGATACCGTCGGCGGCCGCACGCGAGACCGGGCGTGCGACGGCGGACAGGCCATGCGCGGATCGCGCACGATGATGGTCAGGAGGACAGCCCGATGCCATTGATCGAACGAAATCACCTCGAAGACGCCGCCCGGCGCGGCCTGATCGACACCGCCCAGGTCGACGGACTGTGGCGATTCCTGTCGGCAGCAGGCGCGCCGGCAGGGCGCCCGCGATTCGACCTCACCCACGTCCTCTACTACCTCGGCGGAATGCTGGCCATCGGCGCGATGTCGCTGTTCATGAACCTCGGCTGGGAGGCCTTCGGCGGCCACGGCATATTCTTCATCGCGCTGCTCTACTTCGGCGTCGCCTGGCAGCTCGCGGCCCGCTTCGAACGCCAGGCGCTGATGATCCCGATGGGCATCATGGGCACGCTGGCGATGGTGATGGTGCCGCTCGCCACCTGGGGCCTGCAGCACGCCTTCGGCCTGTGGGTCGACGCCCCCCACGCCGACCAGTACCGCGACTTCCACCGCTACATCGACTGGCGCTGGATCACGCTCGAACTGGCCACCCTCGCCGCCGGTTGCCTGATGCTGTGGCGCTGGCGTGCGCCATTCATGACGATGCCGATCGCGGTCACGCTGTGGTACCTGTCGATGGACCTGGCGATGCTGCTGGTTTCGTTCGAGGCGGGCAGCGGCTGGGACAGCGCGGCATGGACCTTCCGCAAATGGTTTTCGGTGTGCTTCGGCGCAATCACCCTGCTGCTGGCCTTCTGGATCGACCTGCGCAATCGCTCGCGGCAGGACTTCTCGTTCTGGATCTATCTGTTCGGCCTGCTGGCCTTCTGGGGCGGACTGACTTCCCTCGGCTCTGGCGCACTGAGCGGCAAGCTCGTCTATCTGGCGGTCAACCTGGCGCTGATCGTGATCGGCGCCGTCCTTCTGCGGCGCAGCTTCACGGTCTTCGGCGCACTCGGCGCGGCGATCGTGCTCGCGGACTTCTCGCGCCACCTGTTCCGCGACGCCTGGCTGTTTCCGATCGCCCTGACCCTGATCGGTATCGCCATCATCTATGGCGGCATCTGGTGGAGCCGCCACGAACATGCGATCTCCGCCAGCGTGCGCCGCCGCCTGCCGCAGTCGCTCCAGGCCCTGGTGATGCGCCGCGACGAGTCGTTCTAGGGCTGGTCCCGACGCCCGGGCCCTTATCTCGATCGAATATTCGTGCTTGAATGTCGCGGGGTCGCAGAACCCCGTGACACTCCAGAACAACCATCGAAGGAAGACCCATGCTCGACGGAAACACGCCTTGCCGCGCGCTGCTCGCAGCCGCTCTCGCCAGCCTTGCGCTGACCGCCTGCGTCTCCAACCCGTTCAAGGAGGGTGGTGGCGACGCCCCGGCCTCCGAGCAGAAGGCGAGCGGGATTCCGCCCGGCATGAACGCCCAGGGCGAAGTGGTCGACTCGTCGGAAGTCGAGGGCGGCCACGGACGCCAGGTCAAGGGGCTGGGCGACTGGGAAGGTGAGATCACCGGCAAGCCCGCGCCCGGCACCAAGTTCACCCGGCTGAAGATCGGCATGCCGATGAAGCAGGTCACCGACCTGATCGGCCAGCCGTCCGACCAGGGCGCCTACATGACCGGCAAGGCCTGGATTCCGTTCTATTTCGGCAGCGACCGTCATCGCTACGAACTGGTGTACAAGAATCAGGGCCGATTGATCTTCGCCGGTGGCTCGATCGGCGACTACACCAGCGGCCACCTGATCTGGATCATCCACAACCGCAACGAACCGGCCTATCGCTGACCCGCTGCGCCGGGGCTGCCGCGAATCACTTCGCCTGCAGCCCCCGCAGGTAGTCGACCAGGGCCTCGATGCGGGTGCGCACATAGGTCTCCGGTGCGCCGATGCCGGTGCTGCTGCGCTGGTACTCGGTCAACAGCTCGCGTCCCCAGATCGGCATCTCGCGGGGCCCGTGGGAAGCCACCGCCTCACGACCGTCGATCATCCGGCGCACGCGATCGGCCGGAAAGCGGCCGCCGTTGTCGGCCGCCAGCCGCGTGAGATCCGCTGGCTGATGCAGCAACAGCGCCGCGAACGGACCGTCGCCGCGTCCCTCCAGTCCGTGGCAGACGGCGCAACGGTTCTCGAACTCGGCCGGCCCCGCGCCGATCACCTCTGCCGCTGACGCGGTCATCGAAACCCCCAGCGCAATCGCCAACGCGGCCGCCGCCTTGTCTATCGTCATGCCTCCAGTCCTCATGCGGGTTACCTGACTCCACGCTACGCCGCCGGACGGCCGGCGGATTGACGCAGATCATCGCCGCCGCCCGGGCGGACGCCGATCCAGAGGCGATTTGACAACGCTCAACAAGTAGCGCGCAACTTGCGCATAGCCTGAAACCGTCACCTGACGCGCCAGCCATCGCCGTTCCCGTCCGCGAGACAGCATGAATCCGACCGAGACCACGGCTCCGCCCGACCAGTTGCGCATGATCGCCGCGCTGCGGCGAGCGGTCGCGTATCCGTTCCCGGTGTCGCAGGTGGCGGTGATCGAGACCCATATCTCGTGGGTGCTGCTGGCGGGCGAGCACGCCTTCAAGGTCAAGAAGGCCGTGGGACTGGACTTCCTCGACTATTGCACGCTCGACGATCGACGCTTCTTCTGCGAAGAGGAACTGCGCCTGAATCGGCGCACCGCGCCCGGCATCTACCTCGGCGTCGTGCCGATCACCGGGCCTGCCGACGATGCCCGGATCGACGGCCCGGGTGCGATCATCGACTACGCCGTACACATGCGTCGCTTCGACGAGGACGCAGTACTCTCGAAGCTGCTCGACGATGCCCCCCCAGCGTGGCTCGCGGGACGCCTGGCCGAGGCGGTCGCGCGCTTCCACCTGGCGCTGCCAGCCGTACCGGAAAGCGAACGCCACGGCCGGCCGGAAGATGTCCTGCAGTCCTGCGCTCAGGTCTGCGCGCGGCTGACCACGCTGGCGACCGATGCCGGCGCGCTCGACATGGTGCGCCGGCTCCAATCCTGGAGCGTCCGCGAAGCGATACGGCTCGCGCCGGTGTTCGCGGCGCGGCGCGAGCAAGGCCAGGTGCGCGAGTGTCACGGCGACCTGCATTGCGGCAACGTGCTGGTGGAGGACGGCGAAGTGATGCCGTTCGACGGCATCGAGTTCAGCGCGTCCTTGCGCACCATCGACGTCATCGACGATCTCGCCTTCCTGCTGATGGACCTGCAGGCGCGTCGCCATCCGACGATCGCCCAGAGCTGTCTCAGCCGCTACCTGGAACTCACCGGCGACTTCGGCGGGCTCGTGCCGCTGCACTTCTACCTCGCCTATCGCGCCCAGGTGCGAGCGATGGTCGAGATCATGCAGGTGGCGCCGGGGGGCACTGCCGAACTGCCCGATGCGGCCCTGCGCTACCTCGACTGCGCGCGCCGGCAAGCCCTGCCAAGCCGCCGCGCGATCGTGCTCACGCACGGCTTTTCCGGGGTCGGCAAGTCGGAGCTGTCGCTGCGGCTGTGCGGACACATCGGCGCCGTCCGGCTGCGCGCCGACGTCGTCCGCGCGCAACGCTTCGGCAGCGGCACCGGGCGCAGCCCCGACAAGTATTCTGCGGGCGCCACCGACGCCACCTACGAATGCCTTGCCGACCAGGCCGCCCAGGTCGTCGGCGCCGGCTGGCCGGTGGTGGTGGACGCGACCTTCCTCAAGCGCCGTCAGCGCGCGCGTTTCGCGGCGCTCGCAGAACGTCTTGCGGTGCCGCTGGCGATCATCGATTTCCAGGCGCCGGAGGCGCTGCTGCGCGAGCGCATCGCCCGGCGCGCCAACATCGGTGGCGACCCGTCCGAAGCCGACCAACAGGTACTCGACCTGCAGGTCGCCGGCGCCGAGCCGTTCGCGCTCGACGAGCCCGGCCTGCTGATCCCCTATGACGCCAGCCGGTCGCTTGCCGTCGCCGATGCGATCGACGCCTGGCAACCGCTGCCGGCGCTGCTGGCGCGGGGCCCGGCCAAGCCCTGAACAACCGGCTCGGCCGCTACCGCCGGCAGGCCTCGGCTCGCCTTACATGCTCCGCCGATACTGCCCCCCCACGTCGTACAGCGCCGTCGTGATCTGCCCCAGCGAGCAATGGCGCACCGCGTCCACCAGCACCGCGAAGACGTTGCCGTTGTCGATCACCGCCTGCTGCAGCTTCGCCAGCCACTTGGCCGATTCGCCGGCGTTGCGGCCGTGGAAGTCGGCCAGGCGGGTGAGCTGGCTCTGCTTTTCGTCCTCGGTCGAGCGCGCCAGCTCGATCTCCTGCTGGGCCTCGCCCTTGGGATTGAGGAAGGTGTTCACGCCGATGATCGGATACGAGCCGTCGTGCTTCTTGTGCTCGTAGTAGAGGCTCTCCTCCTGGATCTTGCCGCGCTGGTAGCCGGTCTCCATCGCGCCGAGCACGCCGCCGCGGGAACTGATCGCCTCGAATTCCTTCAGCACCGCCTCCTCGACCAGATCGGTCAGTTCGTCGACGATGAAGCTGCCCTGGTTGGGGTTCTCGTTCTTGGCGAGACCCCACTCGCGGTTGATGATCAGCTGGATCGCCATCGCGCGGCGCACCGACTCGTCGGTCGGGGTGGTGATCGCCTCGTCGT
>JAGRFY010000051.1:22849-82616 GCA_020445765.1 Rhodocyclaceae bacterium
TTGCAGTTGTCGTAGATCGCGATCAGCGCCTGCAGCGTCGTGCGGATGTCGTTGAAGTCCATCTCCTGGGCATGCAGCGAGCGGCCCGAGGTCTGGATGTGGTACTTCAACTTCTGGCTGCGCTCGTTGGCGCCGTACTTGTTCTTCATCGCCACCGCCCAGATGCGGCGGGCGACGCGGCCGATCACGGTGTATTCCGGATCCATGCCATTGCTGAAGAAGAAGCTGAGGTTGGGCGCGAAGTCGTCGATGTGCATGCCGCGGGCGAGATAGCTCTCGACGTAGGTGAAGCCGTTGGCCAGCGTGAAGGCGAGCTGGCTGATCGGGTTGGCGCCGGCCTCGGCGATGTGATAGCCGGAGATCGACACCGAGTAGAAGTTCCTGACCTGGTGATGGACGAAATACTCCTGGATGTCGCCCATCATCTTCAACGCGAACTCGGTCGAGAAGATGCAGGTGTTCTGGCCCTGGTCTTCCTTCAGGATGTCGGCCTGCACCGTGCCGCGCACCGTCGACAGCGTCCAGGCGCGGATCTTCTGGTGCTCGTCCTCGGTCGGCTCGCGGCCGTTGTCGGCCTTGAACTTCTCGACCTGCTGGTCCAGCGCAGTGTTGAAGAAGAAGGCCAGGATGATCGGCGCCGGGCCGTTGATGGTCATCGACACGCTGGTACTCGGCGCGCACAGGTCGAAGCCCGAGTACAGCACCTTCATGTCGTCCAGGGTCGCGATCGAAACGCCCGAGTTGCCGACCTTGCCGTAGATGTCCGGGCGCGGGTCCGGGTCGCAGCCGTACAGGGTCACGGAGTCGAAGGCCGTGGACAGGCGGTGGGCCGGCATGCCCTCGGAAACCTTCTTGAAGCGGCGGTTGGTACGGAAGGCATCGCCCTCGCCGGCGAACATCCGGGTCGGATCCTCGCCCTCGCGCTTGAAGGCGAAGACGCCGGCGGTGTAGGGGAAGGAGCCCGGCACGTTTTCCTTCATCAGGAAGCGCAGCACCTCGCCGTCGTCCTCGAAGGCCGGCAAGGCGACCTTGCGGATCTTGCTGCCGGACAGCGATGCGGTGGTGAGCTGGGTGCGGATCTCCTTGTCGCGGATCTTGACGACGTACTCGTCGGCGGCGTAGAGCTCCTTCTCCTTCGGCCACATCGCCAGCAGCTTCTTGGCAGCCGGGGTCAGCTCGCCATCCTTCCAGTCGATCAGCTCGTCGAAGGTGGCGAGCTGCGGGCCGTCCGCCTTGCCGCACTGCTCGAACAGGCTCTTGGCGGTCTTCAGCGACTGGCGCTCGCGGGCGACGCGCGACTGCTCGGCGGTGTGCTGATGGTAGTCGCGCACGGTGTCGGCGATCTCGGCGAGATAGCGGACACGCTCGGCCGGCACGATCGCCCGGCCCTTGCTGGAGGCCTTGACGCCGACCGGCGGCAGCTTGCCCTCCATCGCCTTCAGGCCCTTGCCCTTGAGCGCCGGCAGCATCGCCTGGTACAGCCCGGTGACGCCGTCGTCGTTGAAGCGCGCCGCCATGGTGCCGAACACCGGCATCTCGTCGGTCGGCACCGCGAACAGCTCGCGGTTCCTCTGGTACTGCTTGCGCACGTCGCGCAGGGCATCCTCGGCGCCCTTGCGGTCGAACTTGTTGATCGCGACGAAATCGGCGAAGTCGAGCATGTCGATCTTCTCGAGCTGGCTGGCGGCGCCGAACTCCGGCGTCATCACGTACAGCGAGACGTCGACGAAGGGCACGATCGCGGCATCGCCCTGGCCGATGCCGGAGGTCTCGACGACGACCAGGTCGAAGCCGGCGAGCTTGCACGCGGCGATCACTTCCGGCAGCGCCTTCGACACTTCGGAGCCGGTGTCGCGGGTGGCCAGCGAGCGCATGAAGATGTTCTCGTGCTCGATGGCATTCATGCGGATGCGGTCGCCCAGCAGCGCGCCGCCGGTGCGCTTGCGGGACGGGTCGATCGAGACGATCGCCAGCTTCAGCGCATCCTGCTGGTCGAGGCGGAAGCGGCGCACCAGTTCGTCGGTCAGCGAACTCTTGCCGGCCCCGCCGGTGCCGGTGATGCCCAGCGTCGGCACCGTCAGATCCTTGGCGGCATCGATGATCGCGGCGCGGGTCTTGTCGTCGTAGCTGCCGTTTTCCAACGCGGTGACGATGCGCGCGAGCGCCCGCCGGTCGCCGGACTGCAAGGCCTTGACCGCATCCTTGGATTTCGGCGCCAGCGGCGAAAGGTCGTAGTCGGACCGTTCGACGACGTCGTTGATCATGCCCTGCAGTCCCATTCGGGCGCCATCGTCGGGCGAGTAGATGCGGGTCACGCCGTACTGGTGCAGTTCTTCGATCTCGGCCGGCACGATCACGCCGCCGCCGCCGCCAAAGACCTTGATGTTGTCGCCACCATGGGCGCGCAGCAGGTCGATCATGTACTTGAAGAACTCGACGTGGCCGCCCTGGTACGAGGTGATCGCGATGCCCTGCACGTCCTCCTGCAGCGCCGCGTTGACGATCTCGCCGACCGAGCGGTTATGGCCGAGGTGGATCACTTCGGCACCCGAACCCTGCAGGATGCGACGCATGATGTTGATCGATGCATCGTGGCCATCGAACAGGGATGCCGCGGTCACGAAACGGACCTTGTGCTTCGGCTTGTAGTTGACGGCCTTCTTGGCCACGCTCATGTCGGTCATGTGGGGCTCCCTCGATCGATCGTTATCAGTGACCGTGCGATCTTAGAGTGCCGTGGTTGGGCAGGCCATTGTCGGCGCGGCCGTAAATCGTGCAAAATCCGCCAATCTTTGCAGCGGGTGCCGCGGTGCCGGCCGCAAGCCACATCCGATGTCCACGGAATTCGCCGGAATGAGCAAGGAAGGTGCAAAAAATGCCGGAAAATCGCCAACGGTGGCCGGGGGTTTCGTCACCGGCATGTTGGCCGGCATGCATCGCAATGGGCTCGACACGACACCACTGCTGAACGAGTTCAGCATCGATCTGGCAAACCCTGCCATCCGGATTCCGCTCGATCACTATGCCAGGCTGTACAACCGGGTGATCGCGATGTGCGACGACGAGGCCTTCGGACTGATGCCCGAGCCGATGCGTCCGGGCAGCTTCGAGTTCCTGTGTCGGGCGATGCTGGGCTCGCCGAATCTGGGCGAGGCGCTCGATCGCGGGCGACGCTTCCTGGCCATCGTGCTGCCGGCAATGACGGTGGACATCGACCGCGACCGCACGCTCGCGCGGCTGATTCTGCGCGAACAGGGCCGGCCGCTCGGACATCGGGACGATCCCGGGCGCGTGTTCGCCTTCGAATGGCTGCTGCGGCTGCTCCACAGCCTGTCGTGCTGGCTCGTCGGTCGGGGGCTGTCGCTGTTGCGAGTGCGCTTTCCGTACCGTTGCCCCGCCCACGGCGACGACTACGCGCTGGTGTATACCGAGCACTCGGAATTCGGCGGCGACGAACTGGTGGCAGAGATGCGCGCCGATCTGTTCGATCTGCCGCTGCGCCGCGACGAGGCGGCGCTGGCGAGCTTTCTAGACGGCGCGCCGGGAAAGATCTCGATGCTCTACCGGCGCGACCGCGAAATGGTGTTGCGGGTGCGCGACCTGTTGCGCGGCGCGCTGCCGGAGTCGCCGACGATCGAGGCGGCGGCCGAGCGCCTGCACCTGTCGCCGCGCACGCTGCACCGTCGGCTGCACGAGGAAGGCACCAGCTTTCGCGCAATCAAGGACGCGATCAGGCGCGACATCGCGCTGGCGCGACTGACCAAGACCCGACGTTCGATCGCCGACGTCGCGGCCGAACTGGGCTATGCCGACACCTCGGCCTTCTACCGCGCATTCACCGGCTGGACCGGCCGTTCGCCCCAACGCTTCCGCCGGCAACTGCTCGGCCACGGGGCGGCTGGCGACGACGGCGCCGAGCCGCACCCGACGCCGCGGCCCGGACGAGGGGCGCGTTAGAATCCTGACGACGGGCAGCATGGGAGCGGAAGCCGATGGCCGACAACACGGCGAAACCGGAACCGGCACGGGCCGGCAGCCACCCGGACGAGAAGCGACGTTACGACCTGCTGCTGGCCGGTCTCGACCTGCTCGACCAGGGCCTCGCGGTATTCGATTCGGCACCGCAGCTGGTGGCCTGGAACAAGGCCTTTCTGCGACTGCTGGATTTCCCCGAGACGATGGTCCGGGTCGGCACGCCGTTCGAGCACTTCGTGCGCTACAACGCCGAACGCGGCGAGTACGGCCAGGGCGAGTACGAATCCCAGGTGGCCGCGCGGATGGCTGCGGTGCGCGCCTTCCAGCCCCACTACACCGAGCGCGTGCGGCCGAACGGCGAGGTGCTGGCGATCCGCGGCGTACCGATTCCGAACCTGGGCTTCGTCTCGCTATGGACCGACATCACCGAGCAGCGGCGCTATGAGGCGTTGATCCAGAAGCAGAATTCCGAACTCGAATTGCGGGTCAAGGCCCGTACCCGCGAACTCGAGGAAGCCAACAGCCGGCTCGCCCGGGCCAATGCCGAGATCGACCAGATCGCCGGCGCCCTCCGGCGCAGCGAGTCCCGCCTGCGCCTGATCATGGATTCGATCCCGGCCCTGATCGCCTACGTCGACGCCGATCAGCGCTACCAGTTCGCCAACCGCGGCTACGCCGAATGGTTCGGCTTGTCCGCCAGCGCCATCGTCGGCCGCAGCATCGAGCAGGTCTTCGGCGCCGAGACCTACCGCGAGATCCACGCCCACCTCGATCGCGCCTATGCCGGCGAAGCGGTTACCTACGAATACACCCGCAATACCGGGGAGGGACGCAGCGCCTACGCGCGCAGCGTGGTGGTGCCGGAGATCGGCGGTGACGGCCAAGTGCTCGGCGCCTTCGTGCTGTCGATCGACATCACCGAGCAGAAGGCCAGTCAGGCGGCACTGATCCAGGCCCAGAAGATGGAGGCTGTCGGCCAGCTGACCGGCGGCCTGGCCCACGACTTCAACAACCTGCTGACGATCATCATCGGCAATCTGTGCGGCCTGCAGGAACAGTTGCCCGCCAACCCAGAGCGCGCCGGCGAGTACGTCGCCCCGGCGCTCGACGCCGCCCGTCGCGGCGCGGAACTGATCAAGCGCCTGCTGACTTTTTCGCGGCGCCAGGCGCTCGAGCCGGCGGCGGTCGAGATCGGCGCACTGGTGCAGAACATGACGCAGTTGCTGGTGCGATCGCTGACTGAATCGATCGAGATCCAGACCCGGCTGCCGACCGCCCGCCTCTACGCCATGGTCGATCCGCACCAGCTCGAGAACGCGCTGCTCAACCTCGCCATCAACGCGCGCGACGCGATGCCCGGAGGCGGCTTGCTGTCGATCAGCGTCGGCGAGCGCCACATCGGCGAGAACCTGTCGCGGATGACCGAGATCCCCGAGGGCGACTACGTCCAGATCGACGTCAGCGACACCGGGGTCGGCATCGATCCGGCGCTCTTGCCACGCGTGTTCGAACCCTTCGTCACGACCAAGGCCTTCGGGGCCGGCAGCGGGCTCGGGCTGTCTATGGTGTATGGCTTCGTCCGCCAGTCGGGCGGCAACATCCGGATTCTCAGCACGCCCGGCAACGGCACCAACGTGCGCTTCGTGCTGCCCAAGGCCGAGGCGCCCTCGCCGGCGCCGGCGCCGGCTGCACGAACGAGAGTGCCGGTGGCCAGCGGCCGCCTGGTGCTGCTGGTCGAGGACGAAGCCGAGATCCGGCGCATCGTGCGGCTGCAGCTCGGCGAACTGGGGTATCCGGTGATCGAGGCCGCCAGTGGCATCGACGCCCGCCAGATGCTCGACGACGTCGACGAGATCGGGCTGATGATCTCCGACGTGGTGATGCCGGGCGGCGTCGGTGGCCGCGAACTGTTGGCCTTCGCCCGCGAGCGGCGGCCGGATCTGCCGGTCCTGCTGATCACCGGCTTTGCCGGCGATGCGGCGCCGACGCCCGACGCGCCGGTCCTGCGCAAGCCGTTCGACCGCAATGCGCTGGCCGCGGCGCTGGACGCGCTCGAATCACGCAGCGAGAATGCCCCGCCATGAAAGCCTCCGACGCCGCCAATGCCGCCCTGATCCACGTCCTCGAAGACGAGCCCGAGATCGGGCGCCTGATCTGCACCACCCTCGAGGAATACGGCTTCCGCAGCGAGCTGTCCGGCAGCGGGCGGCAGTTCCTGTTGCGGGCACGCCAGACCAGTCCCGAACTGTGCATCGTCGACCTCGGGCTACCTGACATGGACGGCATGCAGGTGGTGCGCGAACTGCAGGAACGCCAACCCTGCGCCGTGCTGATCCTGACCGGACGCAACGACGTCACGGACCGCGTGCTCGGGCTCGAGCTCGGCGCCGACGACTATCTGGTCAAGCCGTTCGAACCGCGTGAACTGGTGGCACGGGTGCGGTCGATCCTGCGCCGCTACCTGCGCAACCCCAACCGCGACGACGACAGCACCGAGCCGCAGTTCGCGGCCTTCGCCAGCTGGCGCTTCGACACCCAGCGCCTGATGCTGACCGCGCCGGACGGACGCGAAGTCCATCTGTCGGCCGCCGAGGCCGGGCTGCTGAAGACCCTGCTGCGACGACCCAACAAGATCCTCAATCGCGAACAACTGCTCGGGGAGCGAGACGTGGACCCGTTCGACCGTTCGATCGACGTGCGCATCTCACGCCTTCGCCGCAAGCTCGAGGAAGATCCGCAGGATCCGCGGATCATCAAGACGGTTTATGGCGCCGGCTACATGCTGACCGCGTCGGTGGACTGGTCGTAGCACGGCAGGAAGGCTGCCGGCCGGCCACGAAGGAGCACGCCCGCCGAGGGGCCCGAGAGCCGATGAGCCGCCGCCGACTGGCGGGGTCCCGCGTCGCGAACGCCACCGCCGCATTGCGGCGAGGCACCGTACCCGCGGAGCGGGGCCGACAAGGAACGAGCGAGGCCTGATCGTCGCCGGCGAGTGCGACGTGGCGCGGTCGATGACTGCCGCCGTCGCATGTTGGCGCCGCCCGTCGCGAAAGCCCGCGATGTGGTCGACTGGCGGCCCGCAGCTATCTATAATTATTAATTTTTAATACAGGAGCTGTTCATGACCGCGCGCCCGTTCAAGATCCTCGGCATCCAGCAGATCGCCATCGGAGGACCGAGCAAGGACAAACTGAAGAAGCTCTGGGTCGACATGCTCGGCCTCGAAGTGACCGGCAACTTCGTCTCGGAGCGCGAGAACGTGGACGAGGACATCTGCGCGATGGGCCAGGGGCCGTTCAAGGTCGAAGTGGACCTGATGCAACCGCTCGATGCGGACAAGAAGCCGGCGGTGCATGCGACGCCGCTCAACCACGTCGGACTCTGGGTGGACGACCTGCCCAAGGCCGTCGAGTGGCTCTCCGCCAACGGCGTGCGCTTTGCCCCCGGCGGCATCCGCCGCGGCGCCGCAGGGTTCGACATCACCTTCCTGCATCCGAAGGCCAACGACGAGTTTCCGATCGGAGGCGAGGGCGTGCTGGTCGAGTTGGTGCAGGCGCCGGCCGAAGTGGTCGAGGCGTTTGCCAGGCTGGCCGGCTGAGCGATCCGCGACCGGAAAAGAAACGGGCGGCCACCGGCCGCCCGACCATACAGAGAGGGTGGCGCAAAGTGCCCTCCGCCGATCCAGGGGGCCCGGAGATTGCGATCGGACACTCTACGCCTGCTGCCCATGATGCCCGTCGACACTTAAGCCTTCCTTAAGGGTGTCGCGGTGGTGCGCGGCGCCGCAAGTCGAACCTGCGTCACACCGTTGCCAGCGGCAGCGCGAAAGCGGACCGAAACGCCGATTCGCACTGCCGGGCCACCGCCTGTATCATGCCATTCGAATACACGATAATGTCATTCGCATGGTTTCGATCCCGCCACGCCGACAGGTGCTCCTGCTCGCCGCCCTCATCCCCGTTTGCGCAGCGGCCCAGCTGGCACCGCGCCCGATTCCCGACACCCCGGATCCGTCGCTCGAACACCAGCGCCAGCAACAGCGCGCCGCATTGCTGAGGCGCGGCCTCGAACAAGCGGCTGACGTGCATCGCCCGGCTGCGCCGGCGCCTGACATCACGCGCCTGCCCGCTGACGAACAGCCCTGTTTCGTGATCCACCGGGTCGCGCTCGACGGCGACGCCGGCGCGTTCCGGGGACTGGAAGATGCGCTCGAAGGCCGCGACGGGCGCGACCCGCCGCAGGGTCGTTGCCTCGGCAAGACGGCCGTCGAACTGTTGGCGAGGCGAACCCAGAATGCCCTGCTGATCGACGGCTACGTCACCAGCCGGGTCGCGGTCCCGGCGCAGGACCTGGCAACCGGCACCCTGCATCTCGTGGTCCATGCCGGCACGGTCGATCATCTGCGCTTCGCCGACGACGGCGGGCCGCAGACGTCCCTGGCCACCGCGATGCCGATTGCCCGTGGCCAGCTCCTGCAACTACGGGACATCGAACAGGGGCTGGAGAACCTCAAGCGGCTCGCGAGCGCCGAAGCCGACATCGAGATTCACCCGGGGCAGGCGGTGGGCGCCAGCGACCTGGTCGTGCACTACAGGACGCGTTCACCGTGGCATGTGACGCTGACCGCCGACGACGGCGGACGCAAGGCCACCGGCCGCTACCAGGGCGGGGTCACCGTCGCCTACGACAATCCGCTGGGCGCAAACGACTTCGCCTATCTCGCCCTCAGTCACGACCTGATGGCCGACGGCGCCCGCCGGGGCACCTGGGGCGCCCTCGGGCACTATTCGATCCCCTACGGCTACTGGAACCTGGCGCTGACGCTCGGCCGCAACCGGGACCGCCAGAGCGTACAGGGCGCCACCACCCGCTACGTCTACGGCGGCTTCAGCACCTCGGCCGAACTCGAGCTGTCGCGCATCGTGCATCGCGACGCTGCGGGCAAGAGCTGGCTCGGCGCGGGCGCCTGGCGGCGCACGGCGCGCAACGACATCGACGGCACCGAGGTCATCGTCCAGCGGCGCCAGACCGCGGGCTGGCTGGCGAGCGCCGGCCACCGCCGATTCGTCGGCAACGCGGTCATCGACGCGAGCGTGGACTATCGCCACGGCACCGGTGCCTTCGGCGCCATCGCAGCGCCCGAAGAAGCCTTCGGCGAAGCGACCTCGCGCATTCGCAAGACGGTCGCCGAAATTCGCCTGGACACGCCGATCGAGACGGGCGGACTGCGCCTCGGCTACTCGGGCGCACTGCGCGCGCAGTGGAATCATTCGCGGCTGAATCCGCAGGAACTGTTCGTCATCGGCGGTCGCTACACCGTCCGCGGATTCGACGGCGAAAGCGTGCTCGCCGGCGAGCGTGGCTGGTGGCTGCGCAACGAGCTGTCGTCGCCATTGCCGCTGCCGGCAGCCCGGGCCTACGTCGGTATCGATCATGGCCGCGTTGCCGGCAGCACCGCCGATCGCCTCGTCGGGCGGCAACTCACCGGCGCCGTGCTCGGCGTACGCGGCCATCATCGACATGCAGGCTACGAATTCTTCGTCGGCGCGCCGATCGACAAGCCGTCCGGTTTCGAGGCGTCCGGCACCACGCCGGCTTTCGCGTGTCCTTCGCGCTGTAGCCCGATTCGCCCTCCACGCGCGCTCCGGCCGACCCGGCTTGCCCTCGAATCCGGCACATCAATCGTCGCCGGCGGCACAGGCGTCCTGGGCGTCGATCGCGGCCTGAACCACGGCATCGGGGTCCGCGCCCTCGCCGCACACCGGGCACGCTTCGTCGCGGGTGATGCGCACCTGATGCCAGTCCATCGACTGGGCGTCGAACAGCACCAGCTGGCCGTCGAGCGGACTGTCCTCGCCGAGCAGCAGGCGGATCGCTTCGGCCGCCTGCAGGGTTCCGATGACGCCGACCAGCGGTGCGAACACGCCCATCACCGCGCAGCGTTCGCCGTCGTCGGTCCCGGTCGCCGGGAACAGGCAGTGGTAGCACGGCCCTCCCTCCTTGCGGCGGTCGAACACCGCCACCTGGCCCGAAAAGCGAATGCCGGCACCGCTGACCAGCGGTCGTCGCAGCTTGACGCAGGCCGCGTTGATGGCGTGTCGGGTCGCGAAATTGTCGCTGCAATCGACGACGACGTCGGCTCCAGCGACCAGGGTCGAGAGCTCCTCCGGACCGACCCGGCGTCCGACCGGCTCGACCTGGCAGTCGGAATTGATCTCGGCGATCGCCCGACGCGCCGATTCGGCCTTGTTGACGCCGATCGTCGCCTCGCGGTGGATGATCTGGCGCTGCAGATTGGTCAGGTCCACCTCGTCGCCATCGCACACGGTCAGCCGGCCGACGCCGGCCGAGGCCATGTACAGGGCGGCAGGCGCCCCGAGTCCGCCGGCACCGATCATCAGCACGTGGCCGTCGAGCAGGCGTTGCTGGCCCTCGATGTCAATCGGCGCCAGCATGATGTGGCGGCTGTAGCGGATCAGTTGTCGATCGTCCATCAGCAGCGACCTCCAAAGAATTGAACCGGAACGCTCTGGCCCGCCGCCAGCAGCGTCTCAGCGGGTGACATCACGATATAGCAGTTGGCAGCAGACATCGAACCGAGCCGGCCGGCCTCGTCACGGCTCGCGTGCACCATCCATCGCCCGCCGCGCTCGAACAGGATGCCTTGCACGAACTCGCTGCGGCGATGGTTCTTGGTCAGTGGTTCGGCCAGCGTGGCGGGCAGGCGCGGCCATGCCGGCGGCAGGCGCTCGCCACCGAGACGGCGCAAGGCATCAGCGACGAGATTCAGGAAGACGGCGAGAACCCCCGATGGCTTGCCCGCCAGCGAAAAGATCCAGGCGCGGCCGATTCGCCCGAACGCCATCGGGCGCCCGGGACGCATCGCGACGCGACGGATCAGCACTTCGCCGTCTGCCTCGATGGCCTCGCACACCAGGTCTGCGTCGCCCGCGGAAGCGCCGCCGGTGGTGACGATCGCGTCGCAATCCGCCGCCGCCCGCGCCATGCACCGACGCAGGCTGTCGACCCGGTCGGGCGCCACGCCGAGATCGACCACGTCAACACCACACTTGGCCAGCAGCCCGGCCAGCAGGTAGCGGTTACTGTCGTGGATCTGGCCCGGCGCCAGCGCGTGACCGACCGGGCACAATTCGTCTCCGGTGCACAGCACCGCGACCCGTGGACGGCGATAAGCGCGCACCTCGGCACATCCGCCCGCAGCCACCAGGCCGATGTCGGTCACCCGCAGCCGGTGCCCGTCAACCAGGCCGGCCTGGGCCCCGGCCAGGACCCGCCCCAGCGCCCGTGCCAGCGCAACGTTCTCGACGCCCGTCGGCGACTCGATGCGCGCCAACATCGCTGTGCGCACGGCTGCCGGTTCCCATGCCGTCTCGCGCCCGCCTCCGTCCGTACAGCCGGGATCGGAATGCATTCTGATTTGCCTCGCTTTCCCTTATGCGCCCGATTGCCTATACAAACGATATGCCATGGCAAATCGGGACCAATCCCCGCGCTCGAGGCCGATGCAACGGCAACCCGATGCGCAAGCACCAGCCCGTGCAGGGCACCTTTGCTCCACAATGGAACACCTGCTCCAATGCGCAACGCGCCATCGGACAGGGTGTCGCCGATTTCGTCGATGCGAGTGGCGGTTCCCGAGCAAACGAACGCGGCACGGCTCTTGCGCCTGTTTTCCCCGTTGGACGAGACATCGCACCAAACCCGAATAACCGGAGGACCAGCCCATGTTGAAATCGCTGCACCTCGACCCGCAGAAATGTACCGGCTGCCTGCAATGCGAAATGGCCTGCTCGTACGAGAAGACCGGAGTCGTCAATCCCGCCAAGTCGCGCATCAAGATCTTCAACTTCGAGGCCGAAGGCCGCAAGGTACCCTACACCTGTACCCAGTGTGCGGAAGCCTGGTGCATGGCTGCCTGCCCGGTCGAGGCCATCAAACTCGACAAGAGCACCGGCGCGAAAGTGGTGCTGGAAGACACCTGCGTCGGATGCAAGGTGTGCACGATCGCCTGTCCGTTCGGCACCGTGAATTACATGGCCGACGTCGGCAAGGTCCAGAAATGCGACCTGTGCGGCGGCGACCCGGCCTGCGCCAAGGCCTGTCCGACCGGCGCGATCACCTACATCGACTCCGACTGGACCGGACTCGACAAGATGCGCGCATGGGCCGAGAAGGCCAATTCGGCGGCCCTGTAAGGAGAAGAGACCATGGCATGGAACAGGAAAGTCCTGCGGGTGAACCTCACCAACGGCACCTGCAACGCGGAACCGCTCAACATGGAGTGGGCCAACGACTATCTCGGCTCGCGCGGCCTCGGCACCAAGTACCTGTTTGAAGAGACCGACGCGAAGGTCGATCCGCTGTCGCCGGACAACAAGATGATCATGGCCACCGGTCCCCTGACCGGCACGATGGCGTCCACCGGCGGCCGCTACACGGTGATCACCAAGGGCCCGCTGACCGGCGCGATCGCCTGCTCGAACTCCGGCGGCTACTTCGGGGCCGAGCTGAAGTTCGCCGGCTGGGACATGATCATCTTCGAGGGCAAGTCGTCCAAGCCGGTCTATCTCTACCTCGAGAACGACAAGGCCGAGCTGCGCGACGCCGGCCATCTGTGGGGCAAGACCTGCTGGGAAACCGAGGAGTTGATCAAGGAAACCCACCAGGATCCGCAGCTCCGCGTCTGCTCGATCGGTCGTTCGGGCGAGAATCAAGTGCTGTTCGCCTGCATCGTGAACGATCTGCACCGCGCCGCGGGCCGCTCCGGCGTCGGCGCCGTGATGGGCTCGAAGAACCTCAAGGCGGTTGCGATCCGCGGCACCAAGGGGGTTTCCGGCGTCAAGGATTTCGCGGCATTCATGAAGGCCAGCGACGCCGCCAAGAAGGTGCTCAAGGACAACGCCGTCACCGGCCAGGGCCTGCCCACCTACGGCACCCAGGTGCTGATGAACGTGATCAACGAGGTCGGTGCGCTGCCGACCCGCAACCACCGCGACGTCCAGTTCGAGGACGCTTCGAAGATCTCGGCGGAAGCGATGCACGAAGTACGCGAAAGCGACGGCAAGAAGCACCTGGTGACCAACGCCGCCTGCTTCGGCTGCACGATCGCCTGCGGTCGCATCTCGAAGATCGACCAGAACCACTTCACCGTGGTCAACAGCCCGAAGTACTGGGGCGCTTCCGGCGGTCTGGAATATGAAGCAGCCTGGGCCCTCGGTGCCGCCAACGGCGTCGGCGACCTCGAGGCACTGCAATACGCCAACATGCTGTGCAACGAGGACGGCTACGATCCGATCACCTTCGGCGCCACCGTCGGCGCGGTGATGGAACTCTACGAGATGGGCGTGCTGACCAAGGAGCAGATCGGCATCGAGGCGCCGTTCGGCTCGGCCAAGGCACTGGCCTTCCTGGCCGAAAAGGTCTCCAGTGGCGAGGGCTTCGGCAAGGAAGTCGGCCTCGGCTCCAAGCGCCTGTGCGAGAAGTACGGCCACCCGGAACTGTCGATGAGCGTCAAGGGCCAGGAATTCCCGGCCTACGACGGACGAGGCATCCAGGGCATCGGACTGAACTACGCCACGTCCAACCGGGGCGCCTGCCACGTCCGCGGATACACGGTCGCCTCCGAAGTGCTCGGCATCCCGGTCAAGACCGAGCCGACCGCCACTGAAGGCAAGCCCGAACTGGTCAAGGCCTTCCAGGACGCCACGACGATCTTCGATTCCGCCGGCATCTGCCTGTTCACATCGTTCGCCTGGACCCTGGCCGATGTGCAGCCGCAACTCGAAGCCGCCTGCGAAGGCGACTGGTCGATGGAGAAGCTGAACCTGGTCGGCGAACGGATCTGGAACCTCGAGCGCCAGTACAACCTGGCCGCCGGCTTCACGCGCAAGGACGACGACCTGCCGCCGCGCCTGAAGAAGGAAGCCGCCAAGACCGGGCCGGCCAAGGGCGTGGTCAGTCACGTCGAAGAGATGCTGCCGGAGTACTACAAGGTCCGCGGCTGGGACAGCGAAGGGGTTCCGACCGGCGAGACCAAGACCCGCCTGGGCATCTGAGCCAGCCGGGCAGACCCGTCGTGACAGCGCCGGGGTCGCGGGCAGCCGCGCCCCGGCGTTTTTCCGGATCACTCCGCCCTGGGCTCGCGGCGAGCCCATGACTCGAGGATGGAACAATGAAACACCTGATTCTGGGCAATGGCCCGACCGGCGTGGTTGCGGCCGAGACCCTGCGCGGCGTTGCACCGAACGACGAGATCGTGATGGTCGGCAGCGAACCCGAGCCGCCGTATTCGCGCATGGCGATCCCCTATCTGCTCGAAGGCAACATCGACGAGCGTGGTACCTACCTGCGCAAGACCGATAGCCACTTCGGCGATCTTTCGATCCGCCAGAAGAGCGGTCGTGCGACCGCCCTGGATACGGCCAGCCAGCGCGTCACCTTCGACGACGGCAGCGTCGAGACCTACGACCGGCTGCTGATCGCCACCGGCTCCCACCCGGTGCGCCCGCCGATCCCGGGCGTCGATCTGCCGCAGGTACAGACCTGCTGGACGCTCGAGGATGCCAGGGGCATCGCCAAGCTGGCGGCGCCGGGCGCGCGCGTGCTGCAGCTCGGTGCCGGCTTCATCGGCTGCATCATCATGGAAGCGCTGGCCAAGCGCGGCGTCGAACTGACCGTGGTCGAAATGGGTGACCGCATGGTGCCGCGGATGATGACGCCGAAGGCCGGCGGCATGATCAAGCGCTGGGTCGAGGAGAAGGGCATCCGCGTCGTCACCGGCGCCGGCGTGCAGCGCATCGATCCGGCCGGGGCCAACAGCGCCGGCGGCATCGGCGGCGTGATCCGTTCGGTGGTGCAGAGCGTGACCGGCAACAAGCCGGGCGACGCCGGCGCACTGACGGTCACGCTGTCCACCGGCGACAAGCTCGAATGCGATCTGGTGATCGTGGCGGCCGGCGTGGCACCGAATGTCGACTTCCTGAAGGACACGACGATCGAGGTCAACAAGGGGGTCGTGGTCAATCTCGCGATGGAGACCGGTGTCGACGGCGTCTATGCCGCCGGAGACGTCACCGAGGCGCCCGATCTCTTGACCGGCGAGAACATCGTCTCGGCAATCCAGCCCAACGCCGCCGACCAGGGCCGCATCGCGGCGCTGGGCATGGCCGGGCGCAAGGTGAGCTTGCCCGGCGTACTGCCGATCAACGTCCTCGACACGCTGGGCCTGATCTCGGTGTCGTTCGGCCAATGGTGGGGCGAGACGCCCGAGAACGACGGCAGCGGCGTCGAACTGGCCGACGAGGGCCTGTGGCGATACCTCAGCCTGCAGTTCCAGGGCGACGTGCTGATCGGTGCGACCGCGATCGGACGGACCGATCAGGTCGGCGTGCTGCGCGGCCTGATCCAGAACCGCACGCCACTGGGCAAATGGAAGGACATCCTGATGGAAAGTCCGACCCGCTTCGTGGACGCATACATCGCCACCAGTCAGCCGATTTCGATCGCAGCCTGACCCGTCGCTCGCTACCGCCCGGGCCGACACCGGGCGGCAGAGAACTCCCGAGCGCGCCTGCTGTCCCAACGGCGCCTCCCCCATCGGAACTGCGCATGAATATCACGCTCAAGCTGTTTGCGACCCTCACCGACTATCTGCCCGCCGGCGCCAAGGGCAACATCGCGCAGCTGCAGCTGACCGACGATGCCCGGCTCGGCGACCTGCTGGACGAACTGAAGCTGCCCGAAAAACTGGTGCATCTGGTGCTGGTCAACGGCGCCTACGTCGCACCGGATGCGCGCACCGAGCACCGCCTGGTCGAGGGCGATACGCTGGCGATCTGGCCACCGGTGGCCGGCGGTTGACAAGCGGTGCCGGCCACCGAGTTCGAGCGCGATGTCTCGGCCACGCTCGACGAACTCGCCGCATGGATCTCGAAGGCCTACCCCGACGCCGAGCGCCGGGGCGTGGGTGACCATCTGATCACCCGTCGCGGCGCCGTGCTGGAGCTCGTCGCCACGCCCGGCCCGGAGCGGCGCATCGCCCTGCTGCGACTGCCCACACTCCGGATTCGCTACCGCTTCACGGCGGGTGACGCCGAAGACCGCGCCGCCCTGCTCAGCAGGCTCGATCTCTTCATGCACCGCGGCGGCGGCTGACACCGCTGTCCGCTTCGCGCAGGGCCACCGACACCGAGCCCGCCGCAAAGGAATCGGTCGCCCGGTCGCCCAGTTCAGGATCGCCCGACAACAGCCCGCTCGGGCTCCCTCGACGCTCCGAAAAGCCCGGCATCGCCGCCGGTGCGGCGCCCGTCCGACGTGGCACCACAGCGGACCGGCAGCCGGGACGGTGACCCGGGTTACAGATCCCCTGCAACGGACGGGGCATATTCCGGTCATCGCCGAACGACACCCGCCGGCGCCAGATCCTTGATACCCCGGAGAATGACCGTGACCATCCGCAATTTCCTGACGACCGCCGCCGGTGCGCTGCTGCTGTCCACCGCCGCCAGTGCCCAGGCCCAGGGCTGGCGCTTCGCGCCCGTGTTCACCGATGCCGATTTCAAGCTCGATCCGACCCTCGCGCTGACGGTCGGAGCAGTCCGCCCGGACGGCGGCGACGACGACTCGCTGAGCGCATTCGGACTCGAAGCCAATTTCAATTGCGGCTTGCTGCAATCCCCCGACAACCGCATTCGCAGTCACCTGGCGCTCAGCCGCATCGATGACGACGGTGTCGAGGTGACGACGCTCGAGCTGTCGCCGCGATACACCGTCCCGGTCAGCGCCTCGGTATCGATCGGCGTCGGACCGAGCCTCGCCCTGCTGCAGGTCGACAACGGCAGGCGCGACGAGGATCTGTTCGGCTACGGCATGGCCGCCGGCCTCGACTATCGCGCCGGCAGCCTCTACGCCGGCGCCGACCTGCGTTACCAGGAAACGACCGAGGAACATCGACTGGATTTCGCCAACTGGGCCGTCACGGCCAAGATCGGCGTCAACTTCTGATCGGTGACAGCTCGAACGCCATGCGGAAGTTGGTCAGCCGGCACTGCCCGCGCGGCACGCTCTGCCGGCGCAACACGCAAAAACCCGCCGCCTCGAACAGGGGTCGGGCAAGCAGACTGGCGTCGCATTCCAGGCTCCGCCAGCCAAGGGCGCGCGCACGCACCAGGGCGCGCGCGATCAATGCCCGTCCGATTCCCTGCCTCGCGCAGCCCGGGTCAACGAACAGCAGATCGACGATGCCGGGTGCCCGCAGCGCGACGAATCCAGCAAGCTGCAAGTCCGCCCATGCCACGATCACGTCGGCATCGGCCAAGCGTTGCCGCCAGCCTGCCTCGTCTGGCAGCGCGGACAGCCAGGCATCGATCTGGTCGTCGTCGTAGCAGGTTCGCGCGGTGCCGGCGACTGCGCGCCGAAGCAGCTCCAGCAAGGCCTCGGGCGCATCGCCGTGCCAGCGCTGCAGGCGTATCGACGCCCCGCTCACCAACCGCCTCGCGCGCTCGGCACGCGGCTGAGCCAAAATAGGGATGCCAGTCCCGCCACGGAGGATTTCACAATGAAAAGTACGCTTCTTTCAGCCATCCTGATGACCTTGTCTGCCAGCTGCCTGGCCGAAGTCGTCACGATCGAAGTCGAGGACCTCGGCAGACTCGTCGCACGCGGCGTCCCGCTGGTCGATGTGCGGACCGCCGGCGAATGGCAGGAAACCGGGGTCGTGCCGGGCAGCCGGACGCTGACCTACTTCGACGAACAAGGACGCGCCAACCCGGAAGCCTGGATGCAGGACTTCAAGGTGATTGCCGGGCCCGACGACGAGGTCGCGATCATCTGCCGCAGTGGCGCGCGGAGCCGGGCCGTGGCGGAGTTTCTCGACAAGGAGCGCCACTACAGCCGGGTCTATACGGTCGCCGGCGGCGTGATCGGATGGAAGGCGCTGGGTCATCCGACGGTTCCGCCTCAACCCTGACGAAACATCGCGGCGCGGGCCGGGCGCTTGCCGACGTCGGCACCCCGGAAGCCGGATAGAATATCGGATCGATATCGCTTGCGGGGCGCCGGATGCTGTTTTTTCCCGAGTTGATCCAGGAACTGGAAGTCTTGTCGCGGTTCGATCCGGGCAATCACCAGCAGGGCATCAAGATACACGGCAGCGCCGACCGCGAGGTCATCGAGGCGACCCGACGGCTGTATCACAAGGGCTTGATCAGTCAGGTGGACGGCGGCTATCTGACCAGTCTCGGACTCGAAGTGGTGGATCACCTGCAGGCGACGCTGACGATCCTCTCCAGTGCCTGCCCGGCACCGGCCGGACACGACTGAGGTCGAATCGGGCCGGTGCGATAGCGTGGCGGTCGATCACATGCGACCGAGCTTGCGATAAAGCGTGTTGCGGCTGATGCCGAGCCGTCGGGCCGCCGCCGAAACATTGCCCTGGCACTCCGCCAGCACGCGCTCGATCGCGCGCAATTCGATGACTTCCAGCGACTCGCCGGAGGCCGGTGCGGCCGGCGCCTCGCCGATCAGCGGCCGCCGCAGCGACGCCGGTTGCAGCGACGGCGGCGTATCGAAACGTTCCGACGAGGCATCGCTGTCGCATTCGATCGCAAACAGCTCCTCGGGCAGGTGTGCGGAAGTGATCTCGGTCTCGTCGGGATCGAGCAGCGCCAACGCCACCCGCAAGACGTTCTGCAGTTGACGGATGTTGCCGGGCCAGCCGTAGCGGGCAAAGAAATCCTGGACCTCTTCGGACACCGCCACCAGTTGCCCGGGCTCCGCCTCGATCTCGATGATGGTGTCGATCAGACTGCGGATGTCGGAGCGCTCGCGAAGCGCTGGCAGCGTCACCGTCAGGCCATTGACACGATAGTAGAGATCCTGGCGGAAGACGCCCGTACGCACTGCCTCGGGCAGGTTTCGGTGGGTCGCGCAGACCAGCGAGATGTCGACCGGAACCGACTTGACGCCGCCCAAGGGCACCACGATGCGTTCCTGCAGCACACGCAGCAGCCGCGCCTGCAGCGACAGCGGCATGTCGCCGATCTCGTCGAGGAACAGGGTACCGCCACTGGCCTGCTGGATCTTGCCGGCATAGCCTTCCTTGCGGGCGCCGGTGAAGGCGCCACCGACGTAGCCGAACAATTCCGATTCGATCAGGTTCTCGGGAATGGCCGCGCAGTTCAATGCCACGAACGGCTTGTCGCGGCGCGGACCGCTGTGGTGGAAGCCTTTCGCGAACATTTCCTTGCCGACGCCCGACTCGCCGAGGATCAGCAGCGGGATGTCCTTGCCGACCACCTTGCTGGCGCGCTGGACCGCCGCCCTCAGGCGCGGATCTCCGGTATCCAGACAGGCCAGGGTCGGCGTCTCGGGGGTCTCGCAGGTGCGCGCCGTGCGCGGCTTGACGTCGGCGATCACCGGCGCGCTCGGCGCCGCGGCTGGCGTCACCGACGGACCGCTGCGGGCGATCGGCACGCGCATCCGCGCGAACACCCGCTCGCCGTGACGCAATGACAGCGAACTCAAGGTATGGGGATCACGTGCCGCGCGATCGACGAAGCTGCCGAAGTCGCCCTCGAACAACATGCCGAAATCGAGCTGGCCGATCATCGCCCGGTTGATGCTGAGCGCCTCGACCGCCGGCCGGTTGGCAGCCAGCAGGGTGCCTTCGGGTGCAAATGCAAGCACCCCTTCCTGCAAGGTTCCGACGTATTCCATGCGTGGATGGAAGAACACCAGATATTCCTGTGCAAACTCGGCTTCGAACAGACGCTTCTCCATGATTTGCGATGTCAGCCTGACCAGACCGAGGGTGTGTCGCTGATGGACACGGAAGTCGCCCGAAATGTCGAGCGCCCCGAGCAGTCGCCCACGGGCATCGAAGATCGGCGAAGCGCTGCAGGTGAGGAAGCTGTTGCAGTCGAAATAGTGCTCGCTGCCGACGATCTCCACCGGGCGCTGTTCGACCAGGGCAGTACCGACCGCGTTGGTTCCGCGCATGGTCTCGGACCACGACGCACCGGGCCTCAGGGCCACACGGTTGGCACGATCGACGAACTCCGGGTCGCCGAGGCTCTCGAGCACCATGCCGGAGCTGTCCGACAGGATCACGACGCTGCCGGTCGAGCGGATCTGTTCGTAGAGGTGGTTCAGGATCCCTCGCGAGTGCGACAGCAGGAAGGCATTGCGATCACGCGCCTCGCGCAGCGCGTTCTGCGCGGCGCAGCCGACGTCGCCGCCGCGCACGTCGTGGTCGAGGCCGAGCTGGCGGCAGCGCTGCCAGGATTTGACGATTCCCGAGGTTGCGACGTCGACCGCGGTGCTCTTGTCCCGTCCCTCGAAGAACGCCCGCCGCGCATCGCGCACCTGGGCATCCCGTGCCTCCATCGGTAACACAAGTCCGCTCATAGCTTTTGGCTCTCCTCACCTAGTTGGAATTTTTGTTGTTGTTATCGTTACTTACATTTGGGCAACAGACCCTAACACCTGTTCCACATTGGAGCAATCCTGCACCGCAGCGGCTGCTCCACTTATAGGCAAGGCCCATGCCACGTTGCGCACGTGAAAACCGCGTCGAATGGCGCCGAAGCCGCCTGGAACGCGGCATGGTGCGCGGCTCGGCACCATCGGCCGGCGATTGCGGCACCGTGGCATAGCCCTTGCACTTGGGTTGCTGCACGCAAGCAACACCGCGACAGCCGACCAACCAACGCAAGGAACTATTCATGGCCACTACTCAAAAGCCCCGCCGCGCGCTGCGACGCGCCATTGCCATTGCTGCCTTCGGAATTGCCGGCAGCGCCTTCGCTCACGGCGACGTGACACCGCAGGCAGTGGACGTCACCAGTCTCAAGCCGCTCGGCGACGAATGGCTCGAGAGCAACCCCTATCGCGGTGATGCGGAAGCGATCCGGATCGGCACCTCGGCCTTCAACCAGAACTGCGCGCGCTGCCATGGCATCGGCGCGGTATCCGGCGGCATCGCACCGGACCTGCGCTACCTGCCGGTCGAAGACGAAGGCGACGAGATCTTCATCATGCGCATCCGCAACGGAGCGACCCGCAACGGACGCGTGTACATGCCGCCGTTCGAGGGTATCCTCCAGCAGGAAGCGATGTGGGCCATCCGGGCCTATCTGGAGACGGTGCATGTGGAATAGACGCAGCGCTCTGCGCGGTCTTGCGACACTGGCGCTGGCGATAGCCAGCGCCAGTGTCGCGGCGCTCGCCGAGCCGGTGGAGACGATGACCCCCGGCCGGCTGCGGATAGCGGTATACGACGATTTCGCGCCCTATTCGGGCGACGGTTCGGGAATCGACGTGGCACTCGGCCGGGAACTCGCGAAACGACTGGGCCTCGAGCCCGAAGTGGTTGAGTTCGCGGCCGACGAGGACATGAACGACGACCTGCGCAACATGGTCTGGAAGGGGCACTACCTCGGCACCCGGCCGGCCGACGTGATGCTGCATGTGCCGGTCGACCAGCGGCTAGCCGACCGCAATGAGCAGGTGCGGATCTTCGGCCCCTACCATCTCGAGAGCCTCGCCGTGATTCGCGACCCGAAACGCGTGCCGCCGGTCGAGGGTTCCGCGGCGCGGGCACTGGAGGTATTTACTCGTGAGCGCATCGGCGTCGAGACCGCAACGCTGGCCGACGATTTCCTGCTGCAGGTGTTGAACGGCCGACTGCGCGACAACGTGGTGCACTTCCGGAGTGTCGCCGATGCAGTCAAGGCGATGGAGGCCGGCGACGTCGTCGCCGTCATGGCCACCCGCGCGGAAATCGAAGGGGCGGCCCGGGGCGCGGATTCGCGCTTCGTGCTGACCACCGTCAAGATGCCGGAACTCAGGATTCAGGGCTGGCCCCTCGGCATGGCCGTCAAGGCGGAATCGACGGGCCTCGCCGACGCTCTGGCCCAGGCCATGATCGAGATCCAGCGTGACGGCACCCTCGCACGCATCTTCAGCGACCATGGCGTGACCCTGCAGAAGCCGTGATCCGCCGCGGGGCGAGAGTGGCCCCGACATACTGACTGCGCGCCCGAAGCATCGAGAGGCGCGCATTTTTTTGGCGATTTCCTGTTCTGGCCTTATATAAGACATCAGACCAGACACAGAATTGTCCAGGATGTGGGCAAGCATGCGACTCACAATAGAGCAGCTGCTCCATTTATGAACAGTCATTCGATCTTGAATTGTTCCGCGGCTACGCGTTTTGGCCCGAACTGGCGCCCATGACCGCCACGGGCCGGGGCGCGCATCGGCGAAATTTGGGGCGCGGTGATACGCGGCGGCGAACAGCGCCCCGTTCAGTCAAGCGATCGCCATCGCCCGAGCCACTTTGACGGCAGGCCTTCACGGGGAGGGCATCTGCGCAGCCGGCCAGACGCGCCGCATCGCACGCCGCTACCGGTTCGCCGGCGGCCGGCGCCGGCAGACCACCCGGGGCCTCCGCAGCTGCTAGCCACCGCGGCCCGTTCGTTTCAGCATGCCGCGCTGGGGGTCGTAACCGAACACGGCGATTGCAAAGAAGGCCAGCAGACAGCCGACGACAACCAGAAACGAAGTCGCCTGGAATTGTCCGTACATCGCGAAGCGCACCAGTTCGACCGCATGGCTGAAGGGGTTGAAGCGGGCCGCCTGGTGCAGCCACTCCGCGCCCGACTCCTGCAGTTTCCACAGGGGATAGAGCGCCGGCGAGATGAAGAACATCGGGAAGATCACGAAGTTCATGGTGCCGGCAAAGTTCTCGAGTTGCTTGACGTGAACGGACAGCACCAGCCCGAGGGCTCCGAGCATCATGCCTGCGAGCACCAGGGCGGGCAGCACCAGCAGCATGCCCTCGAGCGGCAACTCGACGCCGATCAGCCAGGCGATCGCGAGAAAGCCGACAGCCTGCAGCACCGACAGCACGGTGCCGGCGACGAGCTTCGACAGCAGCAGATACCAGCGCGGCACCGGTGCGGTCAGCAGCAGCCGCATCATTCCCATTTCGCGGTCGTAGACCATCGCCAGCGACGACTGCATGCCATTGAACAGCAGGATCATGCCGAGCAGACCCGGTGCGATGTAGACCTGATACGGGATGTAGGTCTCGTAGGGCGGGATGATCGAGACGCCGAAGACGTTCTGGAAGCCGGCGGCAAACACCACCAGCCACAACAGCGGGCGCACCAGGGCCGAAAAGAAGCGCCCGCCCTGGTGCACGAACTTCTCGACTTCGCGGCCGGCGACCGCGCCGAGGACCCGGAGGCCATGGGCCGGCGTCATCGGCGGCTCCGTGACGCGTCGATCAGAACTTGCATTGGCTTTCCCGTTGGTCGAATCCGAGCGTATCGAGCGTATTGGTCTGGTGCATGAAGCCCTGGATCGGCGCCCGCTCGATCACCGCGTTGTGGGTCGCCAGCAGCATTGGCTGGCGCAGTTGGTGGTTCCAGCTGCGGAAGGAAAGACGATGGCCCTTGAAGCCGTCGATCGTGATCTCGGGCCCGAGCAGGTACTCGCGGATCTTGCCGAAATCCGCGCCGCCGGTGCGCTGCATCGCCTCGATGACCGTCTTCGCGGCCATCCACGCGGCCCATCCCGCCTCACTCATCCGGTACTTGGCCTGCCGTTCGAATCGGGTATTGAGTTGCGGCGCGCCGTTGCGCTCCCAGGACCAGTGCCAGCCGACCGCGACCAGGCCTTCGGCACCGACCACCGGTCGCGGCCGCACGGTGCTGTAGGGCACGCCGCGGGCAAATTCGCCGTCACTGTCGGCGACGAAGACGACGTCGTAGTCGGCATTCGAGGTGAGCAATCCGACGTTGCCCTGATCGCGCTCGCGGGGATCGTTGGACAGGATGAAGTCGCGCTTCGCCTCGATCTTGATGCCGAAACGCTTGGCCGACCGCTCGAAGGCCTGGGCGATCAGCGCATCCTCCGGGAGAGGCCCCTGCAACACCAGCACCGATCGCCATTTCCTGGAAACCAGGTACTGCGCCAGGGCGTCGGCCTGCATCGCGTGACTGGGCGCGGTATGCAGCAGGTTCGCCTGGCACTGTTGCTGGCGCAGTGCGTCGTCGTGGGCCGAGACGTTGAACAGCAGCACATCACGCCCCTTGACCGCCGCGGCGACTTCCGCCACCACCGACCCGGGCGCGTCGATCAGAAAATAGCGCGTGCCCTCCCCGTACAGCCGCTCGATCGCGGCGACCAGTCCCTTGGCGTCGTCGGCGCGCACCTGCTTCTCGCCCAGTTCGACACCGACTGCCTTGGCGTTGAAGCGGGATTCGCGCAGCGCCACTGCGAGGCCGGGCTCGGGTTCGCCCTCGCCCTGCGCCAGGTTGCGCGCATAGATGCGATCCTCGTGGTAGCGGTCGTCGCGGGACAGGCCGAGATAGCCGAAATCGAGCGACGCCGCCGTCGACGCGCTGGCGAGCCCTGCGATGGCGGCAGCCATCAGAATCGTGCGCAACTTGAATTTCATGATGGCGGCGATCTCAGTCATCGACCACCACGCCATAGGGAACCCGTCCGACCGGAACGGATTTCAGCACCCGGCGCTTGCCGGTATCGACGATCGACAGGTCGTCCGACAGGCCATTGACCACGTAGAGCGTCTTCTCGTCGCGGGACAGCGTGGCGCCCCATGCCCTGCGGCCAACCAGGATGTAGTCCTCGATCTCGCGCTTGGCGACATCGACGACCGCGACGTGATTTGCCCGCCCGAGCGTGACATAGGCCGTCTTGCCGTCGCGGGTCATGACGATGCCCACCGGCGTGACGTCCTCGTCGCGAAAGCCCTTGGGCTTGAACGGGATCGTGCCCTTGATCCGGTCGGTCTTGCCGTCCAGGATCGTCACCTCGCCGGCCAGCTCGCTGGTGACCCAGACTTCGCCGCCGTCGGGGGTGATCGCAAAGCGCCGCGGCCGGTTGCCGACGGTGACGTTGTTGCGGATCTGGTTGGTCGCGGCGTCGATCACGTGGACCATGCTGGCGACCTCCGAAGTGGCGTAGACGGTCTTGCCGTCCGGGCTCACCTTGACCCCCTCGGGCTCTTCGCCGACCTCGATCTCGGCGACCTGCCGGCCGCTGGCGACGTCGATCACCGAGACCGCCGCGTCCTCCTCCATCGAGATGTAGAAGTGCTTGCCATCCGGCGCGACATCGAATGCCTCAGGGTCCTCGCCGACATCGATGCTCTTGTTCACTTCCAGGGCCGCGACGTCGATCAGATCGATCCGGCCCGAGTCGCTGGCGACCACGTAGAGAATCGCGTGATCGGGCGAGAACTGCATGTGGCGCGGTCGCTCGCCGGTGGCGATGACCTTGACGACATCGAGGCTCTTGCCGTCGAGCACCGTGACCGCGTGGTCCTTCTCGCTGCTGACGAAGATCCGGCCACTGTCCTTCGCCGTGGCGACCCCGACAAACGACAGCAGCAGTGCTGCGGCACCGGCCTTGATCATGCGCATTCGTATCTCCTCTATGGCTTCGGGTTCGGGTTGTCCGGGGTAGCGCGCCCACCGCCCTCGGTCAGCTGCGCGAAAGCCCCGGCAAGGCTGTCGACGCCGACCGTGGCAATCAGTTCTGCGGGCGTGCCTTCGGCCCGCACCCGTCCCTGGTGCAGCAGGACGACGCGATCGGCGCGTTCGGCCTCGTCCACCAGGTGCGACGCCCACAGCACGCCGACACCACGCGTCACGCACAGGCCATGGACCTGCGCCAGCAGCGTCGCCCGCGAACCGGGATCGAGGCCGACGGTGGCCTCGTCCATCAGCAGCACGCGGGGCTCATGCACCATCGCACGCGCCAGTTCGACCTTGCGCCGATTGCCTCCGGAAAGGTCGCGCACGCGGTCGCCACGGCGGTCGACGAGCCCCTGCGCCGCCAGTTCCTCGCCGACGCGCCGACGGGCAACCGGGCCACCAAGGCCATGCAGGCGGGCGTGGAACATCAGGTTGCGCTCGACCGAAAGATCGAGATCTAGGGTCGCCTGCTGGAAGACGATGCCGATCCTGGCGAGCGCCTTCACCGGGGAACGGCGGATATCCTGGCCGCAGATCGTGATGTGGCCGCCATCGGCGACGAACAGTCCCGACAGCAACTGGAACAAGGTGCTCTTGCCCGCGCCGTTGGGGCCCAGCAGGGCCACGAACTCGCCCTCCGAAATCGCCAGCGAAACGCCATCCAGCGCCTTGCGGGCGCCGTACGACTTGGCAACGTTGTCCACCGTCAGCAGGGCGGCATTCGATTCGGTCATCAGGCAGCATCCTGGGCGTCGCCGCCGAGCCCGGCGAGCAGGCCGGGATGGCGCGACAGCAGCTCTTCGTACATCGTTCCGATTTCGGTCGACTGCGGATCCCGCGGGCGCGGCAGTTCGATCCGGTGTTCCAGCACGATCCGCCCCGGCGACGACGACAGGAAGCACACCCGGTCGGCCAGCGCCAGCGCCTCGCGCAGGTCATGGGTCACGAACAATACCGTCGCGCGGCGCCGCTGCCAAAGCGTGATCAGCATCGAGCGCAATCGGCCCGCGGTCGGCGCATCGAGCGAAACGAACGGTTCGTCCATCAGCAGCAGGCGCGGTTCGATCACGAAGGCGCGGGCCAGCGCCACCCGTCGCTGCATGCCGCCCGACAGGGCGCCGGGAAACGCATCGACGACCTCGCCCAATTCCATCGCCTCGAGCAGTTGCCGGGCCATGGTCGCAGCCTCCGGGCGCTCGCCGCAAACCAGGCAGACGTTCTGCATCACCGTCAGCCACGGCATCAGGCGGGGCTCCTGGAACATGAAACCGACACTGGCGCCGGGGGCACCGGCGTCCAGGCCGACACTCGCCTCGGCGGCGGCATCGAGGCCGCCGATGATGTTGAGCAGGGTGCTCTTGCCGCAGCCGGACGGCCCGACCAGGCAGACGAACTCGCCCTCGGCGGCCGACAGCCTGAGGTCGCGCAGCGCCACGTGACGCTTGCCGCCACGGTCGGCATAGTGCTTTTCGCGAACATGCACGCTCAGCATCTCACTGCCTCCAGCGGTTCAGGCGCCGCTCCATCGGGCGCATCGCCAGCGCTTCGACCAGCAGCACGACGGCTGCGAACACCAGCGTGTAGGCGAGGATGCCGGCGATGTCGAAGAACTGGAAGAAGACGTTGAGCTGGAAGCCGATGCCTTCGCTGCGGCCCAGCAGCTCGACCACCAGCACGATCTTCCAGATCAGCGACAGGCCGGCCCGCGCGGCGGCGAACAGGTACGGGTAGAGCTGAGGAAGATACACCTGGAGGAACTTGCGGGCGGGCGGCAGGCGATAGGCGCGAGCCACCTCCATCAGCCGCGGGTCGATCGCCCTCGCGCCTTCGCGCACGGTCACCACCACGGTCGGAATCTTGTTCAGAGCGACCGCCAGGATCGCCGCCCAGTCGTTGAGGCCGAACCAGATGTAGCACAGGATGATGGTCACCAGCGCCGGGATGTTCAGGCCGAGCACCAGCCAGCCGTCGAGGAAGCGATCCAGCGCCGGCCAGCGCCCCATCGCGATGCCGATGGCGGCACCGATCAGCATCGCTGCGGCAAAGCTGATGGCGACCCGGAACAGGGTCACCCCGAGATGATGCGGCAAGTCCATCGACGCGACCTCGGCGCCGATGCGCTCGAATACCACGGCCGGCATCGGTACGGTGGGATCCTGCGCGACGACGGCCACCAGTTGCCACAGCAGCAGGAATACCACCAGCGAGGCGAGACGCAGCAGGACATCGCGCCCTGGTCGCCACGGTGCGCCGCCCTTGCCTGGAGATCCCAGCACGCCTGCGGTCGCTGTCGACGCGTCGGCCGGTCGATTCACCGGCCGCCGCCCGGCCAGAAGACACCGTCGGCGAGTTCGGTGGCGTCGCCGACCAGCGCTGCGCCGCCTTCGCGTGCCAGCACCACGAAGGCCTGCCGGGCCGCAACCTCGGCCTGGGCCACCGTGCCGGTCGGAATACCCGCGCGGAAGCCTTCGCGCAAGGCGGCGAAGGTCGCTTCGTCTTCGGCCTTCATCAGCGGCCGCAGTCGCTCCCATTCGGCGTCCGACTCGGCGAGTATCTTCTTGGCCGCCGCCGATGCCCGCAGGAATCCGTCGACTGCCGCCGGCTGCGACCGCGCCCAGGATTCCTTGAACACCCAGCCGACCATCGGCAGCTCGCGGTCGATGCCCAGGCCCGCCAGCACTTCGTCGATCGAGATCAGGCGCCGCATGCCGGCCGCCTCGAGGCGCGCCGCGTAATGCCAGAAATTGAGCACGGCGGGCAGCTCACCCTGCAGCATCAACTGGTTGAGCAGAGGTGGCGCGGCGAAATTGGGCTCGACCAAGTCCTTGGCATCGCGCCCGGTCTGGCGACGGCTATAGGCCCGCAGCAGCAACCAGCTCTTGTCGAGCGCACCACCGGCGACACCGAGCCGCTTTCCCGCCAATGCCTGCAGGCTTTCAATGCCGGCGTCAGGCCGGACCATGACGCTGCCCTCGGCACGGGAATACGGATGGAACACGTAGTCGCGGCGCTCCGAGCGCTGGCGCGCCACCCACAGCCAGTCGCTGACGATGACGTCGACCGAGCCACCCTGCACTGCGACTGCGGCCGCATCCTTGAGCGCCAGCGGGATGATCTCGAGCCGCACGCCGTTGGCCTGGTCGAGGCCATGGTGCCGGATCACGTCGAGTTCCCAGCTCACGGTGCCGTACTTCAGCACGCCCACGCGAATGGTCGCGGCATCGGCGGCCATCGACGACATCGGGACAACAACAACGAGCAAGGCGGCCAGCCCTGCGATCAGTTGGCGCAACATTCGAGTCTCCTTCCATTGCCGGCTTTGCCGAGCGGCTTGCCGGTCTGATGCGGCGCGAGCCGCAATGTTCCCCTCGGGTGCAAGCGGTGTGCCAGCGCTCAACGCAGGTCACACAAAAAAACGGGCGGTCCGCATGCGGCCCGCCCGGAAGTTACGCCATCGAGGGAGAAAACGTGGGTGGACCGAGCCGAACTCGCGGCGATGTCAGGCGCTCGACGAGGCACGGGGCGGAAGAGGGAGGGCCGCCCGGCCGGTGTCACCCACACGACAATCAATGCATCAGCCATGCCTGAATCCTCGGTCAGCCCGCAAACGCCCACCCGCCAAGGGATTCCAGGCCATTGCGGCGGATCGGCCAGGTTGGACACGTGCACCGAAACTGGACAGGTGTTTCAGCACGGAACGCAGGAGTGATGATCGCCCCGGATCAGGCGCCACTGCGCTCGACGCGGTTGCCACCGGCCCTGCGCGCCCGGTGCACGGCCTGGTCCGCCCGCCCCAGCAGGGTCGATGCGCCGACCTGTCCGGCGCGCCCGAGGGCATCGCCGGCAACACCGATGCTGACCGTCACGCTGGCTGTACGCCGGCCGATCGCGACCGGCGTGTCACCGACCTGGGACCGCAACCGTTCGGCGATCTCGGTCGCCTGCTTGACGTCCGTGGCCGGCATCAGCACTGCGAATTCGCCGGTGCTGGTACGGGCCGGGAAATCGGTCGAACGACTGACATGGCGTACGCGGTCGGCGACCGAGAGCACCAGCGAACTCAACAGGTGCTCGCCATATTGCTCGGCGAGCTGGTCGAAACCGTCGATCTCGACGATCGCGAGCGACGACGGCGTCTCCAGCACCATCGCGCGCTCGGTCTCGATCGCGAGCTGGCGCTGCAGGCTGCCACGGCTCCACAGGCGGGTCAGCGGGTCGACCGCCTGTTCGACCTTGTCGGCGCTGGTGCCGGCAGCGAGCTCGCGCGCCGGCGCCAGATCCGCCTTCGGCAGCGGCTCGGGCGCGACCGCCGCATCCGGCGCCTCGGGCAAGGCCCGCGTGTCGGCCGCGGCAGGCCGCGCCGAGACCGCCGGTGCGCGTGAGCCGCGCGTCAGCAGGGTCACCAGCAGCAAGGTCAGGATGCCCGCCATGGCGGTCGCCAGCGCTACGAATCGATTCAGATCGTGGCGTCGCTCGAGGGCCGCGTCGCGCGCATCCTCGAGCTCGAGCCGGACGTGGGCGAGCAGGGATTCCGCCTCTTCGGTCAGTTGATCGACTTCCCGATCGAATCGCTCCATCGCCGCAGCGCCATCGGTCAGCCGGGTCTCGCTCGGCCAGTTGAGCAATACCGTGCCCATCTGTCTGGCCACCGCCCAGCGGCGCATCATCTCGGAGAGTCGCTGCTCCTCGCTGGGGTGACCGAAATCGGTATTGCGGAGCAGCTCCCCGAACAGGCGCTCGATCTGGCCGGCGATCAGCTCGAAACGGATGCGCTCGTCGGCGCCGCCGTGAATCAGGAAGTCGTTTGGCGGCATCGCGCTGCGCGCCAGCATCAGCTGCAGCCGCGAAACGTCCTCGAACCGTGCCTGGACGTCGTCGGCGATGACCTCGATGTCCCTCTGCAAGGGGCGATAGACCCATAGGTTGGCAAACAGCAGCACTGCGACGAACGGCACCACGGCGCCCATCACGGCGAGCGCGAGTCGAACTCGGCGGGGAAGGCCCTGGAGCAGTCCGGTCATCGAACGGTCAGTAACGGGGAAGCCTGTTGCGAGGCGGTCAGACCGAAGAATATCCCGAGCCGTCGGTCCACGCGATCAAAGTGCGCGAACTGCCCCAGGCAGACGTCCCAGCCCGGCAACACTTTGCATCCGCCGATGTGCAATTCTGGAGCAGGTGTGGCAAATCGAATGAGCAATCGCGGACAGACCCGCCGATTGCCCGATGTGCGCCGAAGCGTGGCAAACCGGCCCCTGCAAACGTCATTTGGTAATCCCTGCGAGCCCGCCATACGGTGCGGCATGTTTCGTGCAAGCCCGCGTCCCCATGAGCCTCAGCAACCAGGCCCGGCCCCACCACCATCAGATCCGCTCGTCATGGTCGCGGTGTGCCGATTACGGCCTCGTGCCGGAGAACGCGCTGGCGCCCGAACCGGTCGATCGGCTGCTGTTGTCCGAACGCCTGGAGGCCAATGCCAGGCTGGTCAGTTTCGCCCAGCCGATCATGGAGCATCTGCACGAGGCCCTCGACCACACGTCGTCGATGGTGCTGCTGGCCGACCGCGAGGGCCTGATCCTGCGCGCCGTCGGCGACGGCAGCTTCGTCTCCCGCGCGCAACGCGTCGCGCTGATGCCGGGCGCGCGCTGGGACGAGCACGAGATGGGAACCAACGCCATCGGAACGGCGATCCACGAGGCGTGCACGGTGGCGGTGGTCGGCGACGAACATTTCCTCGAACGCAATCGCTTCCTGACCTGCATCGCGACGCCGATCCAGGCGCCGACCGGCGGCACGTTGGGCATCCTCGACCTGTCCAGCGACGTTCGTGTGTCTCTGCCCCATGCGCGCGCGCTGCTGCACTCGACCGCCGAGATGATCGAACATCGCCTGCTCGACAGCCTCGGCGATGGTTTCCTGAGCCTGCATTTCAGCACCCACCCCGAAGTGCTGGGCAGTCCGCTCGAAGCAATCGCGCTGTTCGACGAGAACGGCCGCATGCTGGCCTGCAATCGCAACGCCCGACAATTGTTCGGCTCTTCGCCGGGCGACGCCCTGCCGCTGTTCGAAGACTGCTTCTCGGTCGATTGGCGCCGGCTTATGTCGCGCGCCGGTAACGACGACCTGTTCGAACTACGCTGCCGCCAAGGCCGCCGGGTGACTGCCCGTGTGCGCTTTCGCCAGGTGCCGAAGCCGGCGCCGAAGCCCGCCCGATCGACCGACAGGCGTGCCGCAGCGGGTGGCGACGGCTTCGACGGCCTCGACCACGGCGACCCGCGGATGCGTCGGGCGGTCGATCGCGCCCGCCGCATCGCCGGCCGTGACATCCCGCTCTTGATCCAGGGCGAAACCGGTAGCGGCAAGGAGTGGTTCGCCCGCGCCTTCCACCTCAGCAGCCCCCGTCGCGACGCCCCCTGGGTGGCGGTCAACTGCGCGTCGATTCCGGCGACGCTGATCGAGGCCGAATTGTTCGGCTATGCCCCCGGCGCCTTCACCGGCGCCCGCTCGCGAGGTGCCCGCGGCAAGATCCAGGAGGCACATGGCGGCACCTTGTTCCTCGACGAGATCGGCGACATGCCGCTGGCCCTGCAGGCGGTACTGCTGCGGGTGCTCGAAACCCGCTCGGTGGTGCCGCTGGGTGCCAGTGAAGAAGTCGCGGTGGACATCGGGCTGGTGTGTGCCAGTCACCGCCCGCTGCAGCAGATGGTCGCGGACGGGCTGTTCCGGGCCGATCTGCTGTTCCGCCTCAACGGCCTCACAGTCTGGTTGCCACCCCTGCGCGAACGGGCTGATTTCGACGACCTCGTGCGCCATATCGTGCGTGACGAAAGCCCACTGCGCACGGTCCGCGTCGTACCCGAGACACTGGCCGTGCTGCGGCGCCAGTCGTGGCCGGGAAACCTGCGGCAGTTGCGCAATCTGCTGCGCGTGGCACTGGCGATGCTGGGCGCCGACGAGCACGAGCTCCGCCCCGGTCACCTTCCCGAGGAATGCCTCGAGCCAGCCCTGCAGGGGGTCGCGGATACCGCCGCGACCGGCGACCTGCGCGCCGCCGAACTGCGGATGGTCCGTGACTGCCTCGCCCGCCACGCCGGCAACGTGTCGGCGGCAGCGCGGGAACTGGGTATCACCCGGACGACCCTCTATCGCAAGCTAAAGCTGGCCGAAGCCGGGGACTGACTGCCCGGGGACGGCGCCCGCTAAAGCGTCTTCAGATACTCCACCAGCGCATCCTTGTCCTCAGCGGACAACGCGGTGCCGAACTCGTGGCCACGGTTGCTGCCGCCGCGCTGCCGGGTGTCGTGCAGCGTGCCGACCCGCTCCGCCTCGGCGCCGGTGGTCACGAATCCGACCTTCTGCGCATCGTAGACGTTGTACCCGCGACGGAAGGTGAGCGGGCGCGCCGCCACCGGCTCGAGGAGATCCCGCAGCGTCGGCACCGAGCCATTGTGCAGGTACGGCGCCTTGATCCAGATGCCGTCGAGGAAGGCGGCGACATAGCCGCGCAGCGGTTCCTCGACCAGCCCCTTGCGCCGGATGCCCATCTCTTCGACCACGGCGTTGGCTTCCCGTGCGGCCCGCTCGTTCCAGGTATCGAGGCGGTCGCGACTGGTGCCGATCTCCTCGACCGGCACTACCGTGCCGGTTCGGGCACTCTCGTGGCAACGCGCGCACTCGGCCTCGAACAGCCCGCGCCCGCGATCCGCCAGTGCGCGATCGATGGCGAACGGATAGGGCGGCGCGCGGCGCGCGGTGAAGTACTCGAGCATCCAGTCGATGTGGTCGAGGAACTCGCGATTGTCCTTCGGTGGCGCACCGAGCAATCCCAGCGCCGAATCGATCAGCACCGAGTAGGCGTCATGGCTGTCGCCGGCGAAGTTCATGCGCATGCCCTGGTCGGACTTGTACTTGCCGAGGTTCCACAAGGACGGCATGTCGGTCGGACCGAAGCTGTCGTCCATCGGCCACTGGATCATGAAGTACTTGGTCAGGTTCATCGCATCGTCGCGGCCCCGCCCCCAGTCCGGAAACCCCGGGTGATAAAGCCATGCGAACTGGTGCTCGCGCTCGAGCAGGCGCTTCTTGGTGATCGGGATCAGCACGAAACGGTAGATCAGACGCTGGCTCAGCGACAGATCGGTGACCAGGGCGATCTCCCGCATCAGGTTGTCCGGATTGAAGCGCGGATCCTTCGCGCAATCGATCAGGAAGCGGAAGAATGCGGCCAGATCTAGGGTGTGGTTGGGCGCCAGCGGCACGAACACCGGCGTCGAGTCTTCGCTCACGCGATAGCTGCCGGTATGGCAAACGGCACAGGTGTTGGCCACCCGCGGGAATCCGATGGTCTTCTTGGTGAAGCCGACCGGCAGCTCCATCCCCTGCTCCCAGGCCACGCCGAAGGCCGCGTAGCCGCCGGGACCGGGCAGCTTCTCCGGGAACATCCGCGGCAGCACATAGAAGATCCAGTACGGAATGCCGGCGTCGTTCTCGGCGCCGATCGAACCGTACTTGAAACGCATCTCCGGATCTTCGGTGATCCAGGCCGGCTGCGGCTCCTCGTGGAAGAACTGGTACCAGCCCCAGACACCGGCGGCGGCGGCAAAGATCAGCAGGATGCAGATCGCGGTGATCCAGCTTCGGCAGCGGCGGGAGCGGCAAGCGGTCGGGGTCATCTTTGGCTCCGTTCAGAAGGTCTTCAGGTACTCGACCAGGGCGTCCTTGTCGGCGGCCGGCAAATCGGTGCCGTAGGCCGCGCCTTCGTGCCCCCGGTTGCCGTTGCCGGGCAACGTGGTGTCGAACAGGAACAGGCGCTGCCCGCCTTCCTCGGCACGGTCGGAGACGAAGCCGACCCGCGCCGGGTCATAGACATCGTTGCCGCGATAAAACGTGGATGGTCGCCTGGCGGCCGGTTCGAGCAGGTCCCGCAGGCTCGGTACCGAGCCGTTGTGCAGATACGGCGCCCGCAGCCAGATGCCGTCGAGCGGCATGTTGGCGTAGCCGAAGGTCTTCCTGAAATGGCGGAAACGGTGCGGGTAGCCGGCGTAGAGCGTGGCCTGATTGACCGCCAGCTCATAGGTGTAGGAGTCGAGCCGCGCCCGGTCGCTGGCGATGTCGGCGATCGGCGTCACATGGCCGACCCGGGCGCCGCTGAAGTCGCGGCCGTCACGTCCGTGGCAGTCGGCACAGTAGTGTTCGTACAGGGGCATGCCGCGTTGCGCCAGTGCCGAATCGATCGGGTAGGGCCAGGGCGGAGGCTGGCGCTTCAGCAGCCAGTCCTCGACCCGGCCGATGGCGCCCAGTTCGATCGTCGGCGGCGTCGTGCCGGTGCCGAACGCGGCGCTCTTGTTGCGCTCCTCGGTGTGGGTGTTGTTGCCGTCCCAGTGCAGTTCCATGCGCTCGCCGTCGTCGCGTAGCATGCGCGGTCCCTGCAGCCAGATCGACGGGAAATCCGAGGCGCCGAGCAGTTCCTTGGCGGGCAGTTGGTGCATCGGGAAATTGAACAGCACCTTGGCCGAGTTGAAGGTATCGACGCGGCCCGGTCCCCACTCCGGCTGGTCGAAGACGAAGTCGAAGCGCGCCTTCAGCATCAGCAGGCGTTCGCGCATCAGTCCGATCGCAACCGGATAGACCACGGTCCGGTCGAGCCACGACAGGCCGCCGTTCATCGCCTCGATCTCGGGGACGATGAACTCCGAGCGGAACTTTGCGCTGGACGCACAGTTGAAGAAGAAGGCTTCGAAGGCCCGGATATCGAAGCGATGGGCCGGCATTCCCAGCACCAGGCGCGGCGCCGCACCGGGCGAGTCGCGCACGGTGCTGGCATGGCACACGGCGCAGTTCAGGAACACCCGATCGATGCCGAGGTGAAAGCGCTTCGACACACCGACCGGCAGGTCCTTGCCCGGCTCGTAGATCATGCCGAGCGAAGCGTAGCCTTCGCCCGGCAGATGTTCCGGGCAGACCTTCGGCAGCGCGCGCCAGATCCAGTATGGAAAGCCCGACTCGCGCTCGCCGCCGGTGGAGCCGTACTTGAAGTGCTCGGCGATGTCGCGGTAGGTGACCGGCTCGTCGGCACCGAAGCGCCCGACCGCATACACGGCGACCAGCACCGCGAGCACCCACGGCAGCCACAGCGCCGCACGCCGCATCGGGCGCAGCCAACGCGCCGTGAGGCTAGTGTCGTCGTCGGGTCGCTGCATCTCGCGCCTCCTGATTCAATGGGTCGCACACACCGGCAGATCGGCATAGGCCGACGCTGACAGCCCGGCTGGATCGAGGCCTTGGGCGCGCATGCTGCGCTCGAGGTAGTCGCGCATCGCGCCCAGGCCGTCGGACTCCGCGAATCCCACCGCCTGCGCGCTGGCCGGCGGCGGCATCGGTGTCTTGCCGCGAGCGTCGCGCGGCAACTGCCACATCGCCAGTCGTCTCAGCATGCGCGGCGCACAGCCAGCGAGGCGGGCGCGAACCTGATCGGCGGTGCCGGTCAGGAATCCCGGCGGAAAAGGGTCGGCGGTATCGTGGCAGGCTGCGCAGTGGCGATAGAACGGTTGCAGCTCGGTATCGGCGATTGCGCCGGCCGGCGTCGCCTGCGCGGCCGCCAGTACCGGCAACTCGGGCGTCGGCGACGGCGCAGGCAGTCCGAAGCGCGCCAGCAACGGTGCCAGCAGCCGCTCGCGTGACAACGGGCCGTCGCCAAAGGGCCCGGCACCGGCCTTGCCGAGTTCTTCCGCGATCGCGCTGTCGATCGCAGCGAACTCGTCGACCCAGAACGCACGCAGGTCGCTGCCGGCGACCACCAGACGGCGCAGGGCTGCCCCGCCCGCGTCGCGCACGACGGCACCGTGACTGCGATAGCCGCCATCGTCAACGACGAATTCTCTGCCGTAGCTCACCACGCCGGCACCCGATGCGAAACGGTCGAGCCGGAGTCGGTCGGCAAAGGCCCGGCCGGACAGGCTGACACCGTCGGCGCCGGTGCACAGGACGTCGCGCCGAGCTGCGCGCTGCCGCCAGCGACAGTCGAGCCGTTGCTCGCGAAGGACCGACTGCGCGCTCCGAAGAACCGCCTCACGCAGCGCGTCGATCTCGGCCGGCGACAGGAAGCCGGCGATCGCCCCGACCACCCGTGCCAGCGCCGCCGGCTGATCGAGCCGCCAACGCGCGATCGGCGCCCTGACGGCCAGGGGATCGAAAGCGGCGGCGACATCCGCCGCCCGCCGAAGCCCGTCCGCGTCGATTCGGGCGAGGGCTTCCGGCGGCAGCGCGGAAAATGGCAGGCGATTGGGGATGTCCGGATTCGGGATCTCGATGCCGTCGTGCCAGTGTCGATCGGCATGGGCACGCAGCGGCGCCAGTGCCGGCTCCTCAAGCAGTGCGCCGGAGGTCGGCACGCCCGAAAAGCGCGAACGCAGCGCGAGGGTCCACAGGCGCGCGCGGCAGCGCATGCCCGGCTCGCCAGGGCCGCAACCCGCCCGCCAGACGCGTTGGGCGACCGACAGCAGGTTGGCGCGTTCGGTGGCATCGTCGATCGCATTGGCGAGATCCACGCCGCGGCGCCAGTCGAGACCATAGTAGTCGCGTCCGGTGGCCGCCAGCATTTCAGCGATGCGCGGGCTGGCACTGGTCTCGTCCCAGGTCTGGCGGGCGAACAGCGGCGCGTCGTTCTGATGGCAGGCAAGGCACAGGCTGCGGTTCGCCGCGCGCAGCCGCGGTGAGGCGCCAGGGCGATAATCGTCCACCAGCTCGAATTCGAAGCGCCCGAGGCCCGGGGCATAGCTGATCACCTCGAGCACGCCGGCCTTCTCGTGGTAGCCGAGATAGAGCCGGTCGCGCAGCAACGGCGCCGTGGTGTCCCGCGGCTCACCGGTCACCGCGACCACGACCCGCGGATAGCGGAAGTAGTCGGCGTCTCCGGCGGCGTTGCGCTGCAACGAACGCCCCAGCGGCACCAGCACCGCAGGCCGCCCGGCGAACGGCGCACCGCCCGGCGCCAGTTGCGCGTCGATCAGCGCGAGCAGCCTTGGCAACGGGAACGGCACCTGCTGGTCAGGGCCGAGCAGCGCGCGAAACACCGAAGGCGGCGTCGTGGCGGCGCCGGCGACACCGGCACCGAGCACCAGCGCCAGCGCCAGCAGGCCGCGCACGGTCGTGATCGCGCACATCGGCGGCTCTCCCGACGGTCCGCCGCCTAGTGTGCCGCGACGTCCAGCCGATGGACCTGGGTACCGCTCCAGCAGTCCTCGGCGACCTGACCGGTACGCCGGAATTCCGCTTCGCCGGCCTTGGCGACGTCATCGTTCCACAGTACGAAATTGACGAGGAAGGCTCGATCGACGTAGGCGCGGCCGAGGTAGAGACCGGGCCTGACCATGCGGATCTCATCGCGGATCGCGAAGCCGTCGCGCCCGGCCATCACGTCCGGCATGCGCCGGTAGCCCGGCAGTTCGTCGGTGAAGGCGTAATCGATGATGATCGACTCGCGACGACCATCGAGCAGACTCTGGCCGCAGTACAGGCGAGCCGGGAACAGCAGCCACTGGTCCCGGCCGGCGACCTCGATCTTGGTCAGCGGATTGGCCGTGCCGCCGTCGTCGACGAGTCCGACCCGCTTGAGCGATCGCAGGTCCTCGATGCGGTTGCGCAGCAGGCGCTGGTCGCGATAGAAGACCTTCCCCTTCCACAAGAGCTCGCCGATCGCATCGAGCTTGCGGCCGGCAACATTCACCAGAAGGCCCTTCAAGCCGCCGCCGGCGATTTCGGACAGCCGCAGCTTGCCGCTGATGCCGCGCGGGAAGAACAGGTCGCCCTCGTAGGGGCCGTCCGGAATCGGGCCGGCCGACAGCCTCGCGTAGATCTGGTCGATCTGTTCCTGTTCGAGCAGTGACAGCAGTTCCGGCGTGATGCGGTAGAGATCCTTTACCGACAGCGGATGATCGTGCTCGACTGCGGCGAAGTCCGGTTTGGCCGAATGGGTCACACCGTAAGCGGCAAACGGGAAGTCGACTTCGAATTCCTGCTTCTTGCGCTTCTCTTCCTGGCCGCAGCCGGCAACCAGCGTGCAGGCAACGAGGGCGATCGCGAATCGCTTGATCTGCATGGCGTCTCTCCGCTTCACAGGGTTGCCAGAAAGGCGGTCAGCGCCTTCTTGTCTGCATCGGACAGACCCTCGCCAAAACGATGGCCTGCGTTTTCGACTTCGGCAAAGCAACTGCTGTAGACCTGCTTGACCAGATACGGCCGCTTCTTCAGCGCTTCGACCAGCCCGTTCGGTGACTTGCGGACCTCCTTGACGATCGCCTTCAGATCGGCGAGCACCTTCTTGCCATCGCGCGGGCCCAGGCGCTGCTCGAGCCGGGCTTCGACCTCGTCGGGCTTGAACTTGGCCTGCACCAGGTCGACCACGAATTCCTTGTGGCGGAAGTTGCCGATGGTGCCGGCGGTGACCCCACGACCGTCGATCTCGGCCGGAATCGTCAGCTGGAAACCGAGCAGCCGCTCCTTGTCGGTGCCGTCCCACAGCCTCGGGCCGACCCGCAGCGTGACGTCCTGGTTGAGCAGGGTGACCTTGGGAATGCGCCGATCCGGATTCAGCAGCGCGTCCATCGAGCGCTTGTAGAGCTCGAACCGTCCCGCCACGCTGGGGTCGTAGGGCAGGCATCCGGGCTGCTGGTCGGGCGGCAGCAGGCGAATGCTGCTGGCATCGACGTAGCGGGGCCGCATCGCGTAGAAATCGTTGTCGGCGTCTGCCGGCTTGCCGCAGATCTCGGGCCCGATCGCATTGTTGTGCATGAACGGGGCATGGGCCCACAGGTTCAGCAGCGAGATGTTGCGGTAGTAGCCGCGCCCGCCGTCGGCCGGCTCGGCAATGTTCGGGTCGGGTGGCTGCGAACGCAGGGTCTCCGATCCGTATTGCTGCCAGACGTGCCCTGCCACATGGTTCGAGTGCAGCGCCCGGCAGCGGAAGGTACCGACCTCCGAGACCGGCGTCGGACGATCGTTGCCGAGCCAGTCGGCACGCAGGCCGCTGGCCTCGTCGAGGCGATGGAAATCGAGTCCGCCGGTCTGGCCGGCGGCCGCCTCCGGCTGGCTGGAATGACAGCGTGCGCAGTTCGCGGCGAAGACCTCGGCGCCGCGGGCAACCGCGCCATCGCCGAATTCGCTTTCGAGGTCGGCGATGAAGTCGCTCTCGCTGTACTCGGCGCGCGGATTGAAGGACTTCAGGTCGTTCTCGCGGGCGACCCGCAGATCGCTGGCATGGGCCTCGGCCGACAGGAAGAAGTCGAGGATGTTCTGCAAGCGGTCCTCGATCGCCCGGAAATTCGGGCAATCGCGGCGGCACTGGCCGATGTCGAATGGTGTCTGGCCATAGCCGCGCTGCTGCGGATCGACCACCCTGAGATCGGTGAGGTGATTGACCCAGCACTGCTCCGAACAGGATCCGATGTTGAAATAGACGCGCTGGATTGCCTCCAGGGCACCGATCGAGTCCTCGCCGCCCTTCAGGATGTGGTGCACGGTCTCGTCCTGCAGCGCTTTCGACCAGCACTTGCCGTCGCGCTCCGGTTCGCACCAGCAGGTCTCGGCGCTCTGACCTTCGCAGCTCTTTGCCTTGCGCCACTTCAGCACCGACTCTCCGGCGAAGACCGGGCGCCGGGCGATGTTGATCAGCGCGTTGATCGTGCCCGGATTGTTCACCTGGTCGTTGGGTATTGCCGAGGTGTCGGTGGTGCCGGGCCGGGCGTGGGCGAACATCTGCCATTCCAGCGTGTTGCTGGGCATGCCCGAGACCATCACCTCGGAGATGCGGGTGTACTGGTTGCCGATCAGGCCGACGATGTTCTCCCACCGCGGGCGTGACGGGTCATCGGGCGGATTCGTCGGGTCGAAGGCGATGTGGCAGGAGCCGCAGGAGGTGCCGATCAGATACGGCGGTTCGATCGAGCCATCCCACAGGCGGCTCTTGGCCGGCTCGCCTTCGCCGCCGGCTGCGGCGATCCGCTGGTTGTAGCCCAGCCAGCTGCCGGCGCGCCCGTTGACGGCGATCCAGCGCGCGCGATCGAAGCGGGGATTCGGAAACTTGCGGATGCCGAGCGCACCGGTGGAGGTGCCGAACTTGAGGTCGCAGGCGGACTGGCGCTGATCCTGCGGACCGTGCATGTCACCTTCGGCGAGCGGCGCATCCCGGAAGTCGCAGGCCGGGTCGCGGTAGCCATGCTTGCCGACGTACGACAGCAGTTGTTCGTCGCCCGGGCACCAGTCGAGTCCGTAGGTCTCGTCCAGGCTCCTGGCCGGGCAGCCGAGCGAGCCCGGCGTGCAGCAACTCGGATCGTTGATCGCACCCCAGGCGGCGAAGCGGTCACCCCGCTGGTCCGAGCGCAGCACGCGGAACCAGTCGATCATGACGCCGACCCGCTGCTGGAAGACGTAGGTGTGGAAACGGTCGTTGCCGGCCGTCGCCTTGAACCAGATCAGCCGTCCCGCACATTCGGAGTCGTTCAGGCCTTCGCGCGCGCACGCCTCGTAGTAGGGAACGTCCTGCTCGTGTACCACGGCGCGACCCGCGATCTGGGTCGGTCCCTGGTCGCGCACCCAATCCGGCGCGGCATCGGACGGCTGGGCGAGCGCCGCCGGACAGATCCACGCAAGGGTGGCGACTGCGAGGGCACGGATCAACTGCTTTGCGGCTTTCATGAAACCTCCCGCTCGGGGCAATGACGTCCATCCCCCCGGCGGCGGCCACGAAGCCGTTCAGCCGATGCTGCCTGGGGGTCCTGGCGACGTGCTGCACCGAGCGCAGCCGGTCGCAAGCCCGTCTGTCGATTGCTGCGGCGCACCGATCATTGCCGTCGCGCCCTGCAACACTTTTTTATTCTCGGTAAGTACATTAGTAGCATGGCCGATTGGCATTTCAATTGGCATGATCCCAAAACCGTGCGATATGCCATAGAAGGGGATCGGCGCCTGCCGGATTTCGACGCGGCCGCCATGCATTCGCGATAGCAGCGCCGGCTTGGAGACGGTCCCCTTGCATGGCCGCGGAGCGCGGACGAGGCCAGGCCATGCGGGCGGACCATCGATGTGTCACGCACGAAAAAAAAGGGCGCTGCCGTGGCAGCGCCCGTCGGGCCCGTCGCACTCGCCGCTTACTGGCCGAGCGACAGGATCCAGCTGACCAGCAGGCGGGCGTCGGTCTCCTTGATCGCCGACGCGTTGGGCGGCATCGACAGACCACTGACCTTGCCTTTCCAGTGGCTGCTGTAGGGGCTCGATCCCTCGAGCACGACCCGGGTCAGGAAATCCTGCGCGCCGGGCTTGCCACGGTACTGGGCGGCCACGTCCTGCCAGGCCGGTCCGATCGGGTCCATGCCTTTGGGGCCGGGCTTGCCGGATTCGATCGAGTGGCAGGTCATGCAACCACTCGAAGCCGCGAGCTTGTGCATCGCGTCGTCGTTCTCGCCGCCGGCGACGGCCGTACCCGCGACCGCCACGCCGACTGCCGCGAGCATCGTTGTGAAAGCAACTCTCATCTGAAACCTCCTGACGGATTGTCGTTGAAAACCGCGCTTCCGCATCCGGGGTCGGTACGCCGGCGGATTCCGCCCGCAGGCCCCGCATACACAAAATCAAAACTCACCCGGACCACACACCGACCGCGCCATCGCACGCCATTGCGGCGCTGGCCAGGGCCTGTGCATCCGTTGCAAAAGTGTGCCATCGAGGACAGTTTGCTCTGATGCTGCAACAGTCATGCCAATTGCAACGGGTGAATGTCACGCTGCGATTCGACGCCCGCGGGCCCGGCCCACGCGACGCAGATCCGCTACTACTGCCCGCCACCGCACCAAAGACAGCGGCACGACAGCGCATGCTGCCGTGCCGCCGCTGCCCGGGACGCTCGACCCGGGCCATGCTCATCGATCAGGACTTGTGCAGCTTGAAGACCCAGATCGAGCCACCCTGCTCGAGGAAGTTCACGCGCTTCGCAACGTCACCTCCCCACAACGGAACGGCGCCACCCCAACCGGCCGAAACGGCAATGTATTGCTCACCGTCCTGCTCCCAGGTGATCGGCGGCGCGACGATGCCGGTGCCGACCTGGAAGCTCCACAGCTCCTTGCCGGTCTTGGCGTCGAGTGCCTTGAAGTAGCCTTCGGGCGTGCCGTAGAAGGTCAGGCCACCAGCGGTCGTCAGCACGCCACCCCACAGCGGCGCATAGTTCTTGTTTTCCCAGACGATCTTGCCGGCCACCGGATCAACTGCGCGAAGCACGCCGATGTAGTCTTCGTGCAGCGCCTTGATGGTGAAGCCGGCGCCGAGATAGGCGGCACCCTTCTTGTAGGAGACCGGCTCGTTCCAGATTTCCATGCCCCACTCGTTGGCCGGCACGTAGAACAGGCCGGTCTTCGGGTTGTAGGCGATCTGCATCTGGTTCTTGCCACCGAGGAAGGACGGCACCGCGAACACCACTTCGCCCTTCTTGCCGTCGGACGAGGACGCCGGATTGCCCGGACGATTCGAGTCGACATACACCGGCCGTCCGGTCTCGAGATCGATCCTCTCGGCCCAGCTGATGTCGTTGACGAACGGGAAGGCGTTCAGCAGCTTGCCGTTGGTGCGGTCATTGACGAAGAAGAAGCCATTGCGGTCGGCCTTGCCGCCGGCCTTGATCACCTTGCCCGACTTCGGATCCTTGTAGTCGAACGAGACGAACTCGTTGACGCCGTCGAAGTCCCAGCCGTCGTGCGGGGTGTTCTGGTAGTGCCAGACGATCTTGCCGGTGTCGGGATTGATCGCGACGGTCGACGACGAGAACAGGTTGTCGCCCGGACGCAGGTGACTGTTCCACGGCGCCGGGTTGCCGGTACCGGCGAAGATCAGGTTGGTATCGGGATCGTAGGTGGCGCCGTTCCAGGTCGCCGAACCGCCGGTCTGCCAGAGATCGCCAGGCCAGGTCGCGTTCTTGGTACCGGAAACACCGTTCTCGACCTTGTTGCCCTTGTCGTCGAACGTGTAGCCCATGTGGCCTTCGACCGTCGGCCGGATCCACTTCAGCTTGCCGGTCTTGGCGTCGCGCGCCTCGATGCGACCGATCACGCCGAATTCGCCACCCGACACGCCGGTGATGACCATGCCATTGACGATGATCGGCGCGGCGGACATCGAGTAGCCGGCGGCGTAGTCGTCCACCTTCTCGCGCCACACGCGCTTGCCGGTCTCGACGTCGAAGGCCAGCAACTGGGCATCGAGCGTACCGAAGATCACCAGATTGTCGTACAGGGCCGCACCGCGGTTGACGACGTCGCAGCAGGGCATGATGCCGTCGGGCAGGCGGTGCTCGTACTTCCACAGCTTCTTGCCGGTCTTGGCGTCGAAGGCGAACAGCCGGCTGTAGGAGGCGGTCACGAACAGGCGGCCGTCATGCACCAGAGGCTGGCCCTCCTGGCCGCGCTGCTTCTCGCCGCCGTAGGACATCGTCCACGCCGGCACCAGATCGCCGACGTTGCCGGAGTTGACCTTGTCGAGCGGACTGTAGCGCTGACCCTGGGTGCCGATGCCGAAGGAGACCACGTCGCCGGTGGTCGTGGCGTCGTTCACGATGTCCGCATCGGTCACGCCGGCGCTGGCCGAGCCCCATGCCAGAACCGAGGCCGCGATGACGCTCAACGTCAGGCTGCGGGCCGGACGAGTCTTGCTCCATTCTTTCATCAAAATACCTCCTCACTTTTTTTCGGTGCGTCCCCGACCGCCCGGGTCCGGATCTGAGCGGGGTGCCAATCCTGCTGCGCAAGGGACATGCCACTTGGCGACCCGCGGATTTTTGGATCCGGTTCTCGTGAAAATCGCCAGGCGAACACACCCGAAATCGGGCCGAAAGGCGCGTCGGCAATAGGTTGGAGGCCCATACGCTTTCGTTTGTGCGCAGGCGTCGTCGGCGCGCCGCAAGCAATGCCGGCACACTGCGGCCGGGTGCTCCGAAAGTTGCCAAGTGTTCCGTATTGAAACAAGGCAGGCCCGGCGCGGGACGCAACGCCGCCGCACCCGGAAGATGGGTCGGTCGCGGTCGAGCGCTTTCACTGGCACTGCGCTTGCACCAGACTCCGTCTCGTTGATCAGCCCAATCCGTCCACTGCATTGAGTCCGACCGTCCCGACCGCCCCGATTCCCGAACCGCGACAGCATGCGATCGTCAGCCCGCGCGCGATGGTCGCGTTGCTGGCCTCCCTGCTCGTGCACGGCGCACTGCTCGCGGTCCTGCCGGACTGGCGCGCCGCACGCGAGCCGGAGGCGCGATTCCTGCGCGCCTTCATGATCGACCCACCGCGCAGTCCGCCTCCGGATTTCGCGGTACCGGCACCGATCGTCGACGTGCCGCCGCCAGTGTTCGATCCACCGCCGCCGCCGATCGTCGCGGCGAGGCCAAGGCCGACACCGAAGCCCAAGTCGAAGCCGAAGCCGGTCGCGAAACCGAAGCCGAATCCGGCACCCATGCCGACGCCAGAGCCGGCACCGAAAGCAGAGCCCGGGCCGGCACCGCCGGCAACGTCCGCACCACCGTCGCCGACACCCACGCCGCCACCACCGGCGCCGACGCCGGCGCCCAAGCCCCCACCGCCGGACCCGCGGCTGCTGGCGCGCTATGGCGACACGCTGTCCGAGCACTTCGCCAGCGCCCAGACCTATCCCAGGCTTGCCGCGATGCGAGGCTGGGAGGGCGAAGTGATGCTTCGACTCACCATCGGCCGCGATGGCAGCCTGGTGTCGGTGCGGGTGCTGCGCTCGAGCGGGCACGAGATCCTCGACCGGCACGCCATTGCGCTGGTCGAGGGCAGCGGCCCGCTGCCGCGACCGCCGCGCGGCTTCGACCGGCAGGACCTCGAAATCACCGTACCGGTACGCTATCGTCTGCGGTCGGGCTAGGCACGACTCCTGCTCGCGACAACGAGATGAACAAGAACGACATGAGACACTCCTCCCCGCGCCACTGGCAGATGGCGACCGTCGTCGCCGCGATCGGCTCGACCTCAGCACTCGCGGCCGAGCCGCAGACGATCGCACCGGTCGAGATCATCGGCACGACCCTGCTGCCCGGCATCGGCGTGGCCAGGGACCAGATCCCGTCGAACCTCCAGCAACTGCCGGCCGAGGCGCTGCGCGCCGCCGGCGGCGCCTCGGCGACACGGGCGCTCGAGCGCAAGATCGGCGCCGTCACCGTCAATGAAATCCAGGGCAATCCCTTCCAGGCCGACCTCAACTACCGCGGCTTTACCGCGTCGCCGCTGCTCGGCACGGCCCAGGGCCTGTCGGTCTATGTCGACGGTGTGCGCGTCAACGAGCCGTTCGGCGACGTCGTCAACTGGGATCTGATCCCGCGGGCGGCGATCGACACGATCACCGTCGTGCCCGGCTCCAACCCGCTCTACGGACTGAACACGCTCGGCGGCGCACTGTCCTTGCGGACCAAGCGCGGCTGGACCCATCCGGGCACCGAGGTCGAACTGTCCGGCGGGTCGTTCGGCCGTGTCGACGCGGTGGTGCAGCACGGCGGCAGCCGGGACGACCTGTCCTGGTTCGTCGCCGCCGAAGGCTTCCGCGACGACGGCTGGCGTGACCGCTCGCCATCGGAGATCGGGCAGCTCTTCGCCAACCTGTCCTGGCGCAGCCGAGCAACCGAGTTCGGGGCAACGGTGCTGGCAGGCAGCACCGATCTGATCGGCAACGGCCTGCTGCCCGAGTCGATGCTGGCCCGCGACCGCGAGTCGATCTTCACCCATCCCGACAACACCCGTAACCGCTCGACTACGGTGGCGGTCGACGGCAGCCACTGGCTCGGCGACCGCGATCAGCTCTCGGGTCAGGTCTATGTGCGTCGCACCCGGACCCGGACCCTGAACGGCGATGGCAACGACGACTTCGAGGACAGCCCGTTCAACGCAAGCTGCGAGGCCGACCAATTCGAGCCGGGATCGGAGGACGAGGCGATCTGCCTCGCGTCCAACGCCAACGGCGGCAGCATCGAGGATTCAGGGGTCAACAACCGCACCCGCACCGACCAGGACGCGGTCGGCGGCGCCATCCAATGGACGCACATCGCCGACGACCACCAGATGGCACTGGGCCTGTCCCACGATCGCAGCCATGCCCGCTTCGAGCAGACCGCGCAGGAAGGGGCGCTCGACGCGAGCCGTGGCATCGCCGCCGATGGCGAGGCCGAACTCGAGAACAGGCTGTCCGGTCGAACCCGCACCACCAGCCTGTATCTGACCGATACCATGACGTTCGGCGAGTCCCTCAGTGCCACCGCGTCGCTGCGCTACAACCGCACCCGGGTGATCAACCGCGACAAGCTCGATTTCGAGCCCCCCAACCTCGACGGTGACTTCACCTACCACAAGCTCAATCCGGCCCTCGGGCTGAGCTGGCGAGCCGCCAGCCAACTGACGGTGTATGGTGGCTTCAGCCAGGGCAATCGGGCACCGACGCCGATCGAACTCGGCTGTGCCGATCCGGAGAACCCCTGCACGCTGCCGAACGCGCTGGCCGCCGACCCCTTCCTCGAACAGGTCGTCGCCCGCACCTGGGAGGCCGGGGTACGCGGCCGCCATGGCGGCATCGCCTGGAATGCAGGGCTGTACCGGACCACCAACCACGACGACATCGTGTTCGTCGGCACGTCGCGAAGCGCCGGCTATTTCACCAATTTCGGGCGCACCCGACGGGAAGGCGCCGAACTGGGCGTGGCCGGGCGCCTCGGCCGCACGCTCGACTGGAAGCTCGACTACAACTGGCTGCGGGCCACCTTCCAGTCCTCCGCCTGCCTGTTGTCGGAAGCCAACTCGAGCCGCGGCACGGCCGCCGAATGCACGACCGACGGCCAGGACGACGAAATCCTGGTGACCGCCGGCGACCGCCTGCCCGGCTTGCCCGAGCATGCGCTCAAGCTGGCCATCGCCTGGCGTGCGTCCGAAGCATTGCGGCTTGGTGTCGATGTCGTCGGCTATTCCGACCAGTATGTCCGCGGCAACGAGAACAACCGCCACCGCGCCGGCGAGGCCACCGACGCCTTCGGCGAGACCCGGGACTTTGGCGGCAGCGGCAAGCTCGCCGGCTATGCGGTGGTCAATGTCGATGCCGAATTCGGGATGGGCGGCGGCTGGACCCTGTTCGGGCGGATCGACAACCTGTTCGACCACGAGTACGCGACCGGCGGCGCGCTGGCCGAGAATCCGTTCGATGAATCAGGCGCCTTCCTTGCCGACAGCGAAAGCTGGGCCGACGAACAGTTCGTCGCGCCGGCAGCACCACGTGCGCTGTACCTGGGCGTTCGCTACCGCTGGGGTGGCTAGGTGTTCCGCCGGATGGTGAGTCGACTCCACGATCGTATCGGCCTGCTGGTGACCGGCGCGGCCGGCCTCATCCTGCTGCTTGCCGGCCTGTGGTGGGGCGTGACCACGCGCAATGCGATCGAAGAGGAGATCACCGCGGCGACCCGCGTCGCCGAGCAGTGGCTGACGGTGTTGGCCGACGAGGCCGAGGTGCGCGGGGATACCGCAATGCTGACCGACCAGCTCGCCGCAGTCGGCCGCGTGCGCGCCAATTCGCTCGAGGTGCGCGATTCCGAGGGTCGCCTGCGCTACCGCTCACCGGGCTCCACCTACAAGCTCGGCCGCGACGCCCCGGACTGGTTCGCAGCATTGCTGATGCCGCATTTCGAGCCGACCATCCGCGACATCGACGGCCTGCGCCTGACCTTGATCCCGGACGCCTCGCGCGCGACGCTGGACGCCTGGGACGACCTGGTGCAGGTCGGGGGCTGGGCACTCGCGCTGCTGGTCGTGCTCGGCCTGGCCGTGCGTCATGCCATCAACCGCACGCTGCGACCCCTGGTGGCGCTCGAAACCGCCCTCGAGCAGACCGCCGACGGACGCTTCGACGTGCGCCTGCCGAGTCACGGCGTGGCCGAACTGGACCGGCTCGCCGAGCGCTACAACCGGATGGCCGACGAACTCGACTCCAGTCTCGCACGCAACGCCCGTCTGGAGCAGGACCAGGCCTTTCACCAGGCGCTGCAACACCGGCTCGAGGAAGAGCGCAGACAGATCGCCCGTGAACTGCACGACGAGATCGGTCAGAGCGTGACCGCGGTGCGCGCGATGGCGGGTGCCATTCTGCAGCGAAGCGCAGAGCAGCCGGGCATCCACGGCAGCGCCCAGGCGATTCTCGCGATGACCAGCCAGATGCAGGACGGCGTGCGCCACATCCTGGCGCGCCTGCGCCGCCCCGAACCGCTACCCCGGGGCCGCCTCGCCTCGGCCCTGGTCGAATACTGCGATCACTGGTCCGGACTCTATCCCGACATCGTCCTCGAGCAGGCGATCCGGGCGGAACCGGTGTCGCTGGACGAGGACTTCTGCCTGGCGGTGCTGCGGGTGCTGCAGGAAAGCCTGACCAATGTCGCGCGCCACGCCAAGGCCACCCGTGTCAAGGTCCAGGCCAGTTGCAGCGACACCCACCTGAATCTGAGCGTCAGCGACGACGGCGAAGGCTTCGCCGGCCAGACCGGCCATGACCGCTACGGGCTGACCGGCATGCGTGAGCGGGTCGAGGCCCTCGGCGGCCACCTCGATCTCGAACGCAGCATCGACGGCGGCGCCCAGGTCAGCGTGCTGCTGCCGCTGCCGAATCGTGCCGCGGTCGACGCCCGCAGCCCGGCGTCGCAACCCAACGACGGAGACGAAACATGAGCAGCAGCCAGCCGCTGGCACGGCTTCGGGTCGTGCTGGCCGACGACCACGCCGTCGTGCGCGCCGGATTTCGCATGCTGATCGAGGGCGCCGGTGCGAGCATCGTCGCCGAGGCATCGAACGGCGACGACGCGGTGCGGGCCTTCGACGAGCACCACCCCGATGCGCTGGTCATGGACGTCAGCATGCCGGGCATCGGCGGTCTCGGCGCGCTCGAGCGCATCCGCGCCCACGACGAGCGGGCGCGGGTGCTGATGCTGTCGGCGCACGACGACCTGCAGATTCCGTCGCGTGCGCTCAAGCTCGGCGCCACCGGCTATCTGTCGAAACGCGCCGATCCACAGGATCTGGTCCGGGCGGTGGCCCAGGTGGCCCGCGGCGAGCGCTACCTCGACCCCGAACTGGCACCCCGGCTCGCGCTGGCCCGCTTCGGCGATGCCAGCGATCCGGCCGAAGCACTGACCGACAAGGAATTCGCCGTTTTTCTGCAACTGGCGCGCGGCCAGTCGGTCAATCAGGTCGCCGAGAGCCAGCACCTGTCACCCAGCACCGTCGGCACCCATCTCTACAACATCAAGCGCAAGCTCAATGCGTCGAATTCGGCCGAATTGGCGCTGATCGCGGTACGCGCCGGGCTGATCGACGCATGATCGGCAAACTGCTGGCCGCATGCGGCGCCTGCTGGCTGGCGCTGGCCGCCGTGCCGGCCGCTGCCGGCGATCTCTCGCGCGCGGAGGTGGCCGCCCATTTCCCGCCACCGCTGCAGGTCGGCGAGCAACTCCACGACCTGCCGGCATGGCCGATCACCAGCGAACTGCGCCCCGATGACGGCCCGATCGGATACGCCTTCGAATCGATCGATCTGGCACCCATCCCCGGTTTCGAGGGGACACCGATCAATCTGCTGATCGCGCTCGACGGCGCGGGCAATTTCCTCGATGTCGCGCTGCTGCGCCAGCATGAACCGGTCTTTCTCGGCGGCCTCGGGGAAGATCCGCTGAAGGCCTTCCTGAAGCAGTACCAGGGTCTCAGCCTGTCGTCACCGATATCGGTCGGATCGAAATACGGCGGCGCCGGCGCCGCCCGCGACGAACGCCGGGTCGTGCTCGACGGGGTCACCAAGGCCACCGCGTCGATTCGCATCATCAACCAGACCGTGCTGACCAGCGCCCTCGCAGTAGCTCGCGCCAGGCTTGGCTTCGCCGGTGAAAACCAGAGCGGGCCGCCAGCCACGGTTCGCGAGGAGGTCTTCGAGCGGCTCGGATTCGACGAGTTGCTGGCCCAGGGCGCGATCGCCCATCTGCGCCTCACCAATGCCGAAGTCGAGGCCCTGTATGCCGATTCGCCGGTGGCGGGCGACGATCCTCTGGCCCGCACTGACCCGGAAGGAACCTTCCTCGAATTGTGGGTGGCCTACCTCAACGTACCGAGCATCGGCCGCGCACTGCTCGGCGACGACGGATTCGCCCGCCTGCAGGACCGCCTCGACCCCGGACAGCATGCCTACTGGATCGCCACGGCCGGGCGCGAAGCGCTGGTTGACGACGATTTCGTCCGCGGTACCAATCCGCAGAAACTGACCCTCAGCCAGGGCAACACGCCTTTCGAGTTGCGCGACCTGGACATGGACCTGCCGCGGCTGGCCGACCAGCCCGCGTTCAACAGCCAGCTCAACGTTGCACTGCCACCGATCTCCGGCCTCGACCCGGGTGGCGACGTCAGGATCGACTACGCCCTGCTGCGCAAGAAGGGCTTCATCCTGCCGGAACTGGTCTTTCGCCAGGCGGCGCTCGCCTACCACCCGCCGCAGCGCTGGTTCGATCGCCCGCCGCCGCCGCCCCCGGAATGGATGCAGGCATGGCAGGCCCGCCGCACCGAACTGATGACGATCGGCGCCGCCCTGCTGCTGTTGTTCACGGTGCTGGCCAGACCCCGCTGGATCGTCGAGGACGCACGTCGTCTCAAGGTCTTCCGGTGGACCTTCCTGGCCTTCACGCTGGGCTATGTCGGCTGGTACGCCCAGGGACAGTTGTCGATCGTGCAACTGACCGGTGCAATCAAGTCGCTGAATGCCGGCGCCGGCCTCGGCAGCTTCCTCTACGATCCGGTCTCGCTGCTGATGATGGCGGCAACGCTGGTGACCTTCCTGATCTGGGGGCGCGGCACCTTCTGCGGCTGGCTCTGTCCGTTCGGTGCCCTGCAGGAGTTTTCGGCCCTGATCGTGCGCAAGCTCGGCATCCGCCCGCGCCGACTGCCGCCCGGCCTCGCCCGCGCGCTGTCCCGCGGGCGCTACCTGATTCTTGCGCTGCTGCTTGCCGCCGCTGCGTTCGCGCCCGGGATCGCCGAGCGGCTGGTCGAGATCGAACCGTTCAAGACGTCGATCACGGTTGCCTTCGACCGCAGTTGGCCCTTCGTCGCCTACGCCGTGCTGCTGCTGCTGCTCGCCGGCGTCTATTACAAGTTCTTCTGTCGCTACCTGTGCCCGCTGGGCGCGTTCATGGCCATCGGCGGCAGGATGCGCCTGCTGGCGTGGCTGCCCCGCCGCAGCGAATGTGGCCGGCCTTGCCAGCGCTGCCGCCACGACTGCGCCTATGACGCGATCCACGTCAGCGGCGCCATCGACTATGACGAATGTTTCCAGTGCCTCGACTGTGTCGGCATCTACCACGACGCCGAGCGCTGTGCGCCGGTGATGCTGTATCGGCGCAAGGGTCGCCAGCTCCAGCCGGCCGGCCGCGCGGTCGTCGACCCTGCCTGAGGGCCGGGCCCGGGACGGCCTCGTTGCTCGCCGGAAGCGGGCGAGGAATCGGCGGGCAGCGCCGATTTTCGCTATTCTGCATAGCCAGGACCCGGATTTCCGTGCGATGCCGCCGCTATCCCAGATGAATTGCCATTCGTGCCACCAGCCGATCAGGGCCGGCTCCAAGTTCTGCCCGTTGTGCGGCGCTGCGCAGGCGCCGGTCACGCCTTGCCCCGCCTGCCACGCACCGGTCGTGGCGGGCAAGACCGCCTGCCCGCAGTGCGGCGCGTCCCTCGACGTTGCGGTCGGCGAGCCGGCGCCGAACGACGACCTGACCCGCCTGATCGTGCCGGACAAGGCCGATTTCGAAGACCAGATCGACGCCGACCTGTCGAGTCCGCAGCAGGCGCCGACCAACGAATTCGTCGAGGAACCCGACGAACCGTTCACAGAGATGTTCCTCGAGAGCAACTGGCAGTCCGAAGGCAGTTTCAGTGACCTGTCGCGGCAGATCGACGGCAGCACCGGGCTCGACCCGTCCGCGCCCGCCGACGAGGCTACCGATCGCGGCCTGCTGCCGACGCAGTCGGCGCCACCACCTGGCCCGACGAAGGCGGACTCCAGCGCATCCGGCATCGACGCACCGACCCGGCCGACCTCGGACGAAGATCTCGAACGAACGGTGATCATGCGCTCGGGCATCGACCTTGCCCCCCCGCGCGCGCCGTCCGCCGCGCCCGTGCCGCCTCCAGCGCCGGCCCCGATGACCGATCAGGGCGCCGCCGACGACGACGCGGCCGACTGGGGCGCGGAGACCGTCCGCTACAGCGCAGAGGCCCTGCAACAGGCACGCGAGGCGCCGCCGCCGGCGCCGGCGCCAAGCCGGCCGACACGCGCGCTGGCGATCGCCAGCGCGATTGTCGTCGTGCTGCTGGGCGGGGCGATCTGGTGGCTGACGCGTAGCGAAGAACCCGCGGCAACGGCGGTCGTCGGCACCACCCCGAACGGCGCTGGCCGGCCCCCGACGGTGGCAGAGCCACCGGCCAGCATTCGGTACGACTCAACGTCGCTGCCATCGCCGGCGCCGTCGGAGACTTCGGCGCCAGCGAGGGACATCGAGGCCGGCGGCGATGCGGCGACCCCGTCGGCGGGGTTGCCGTCATTGCCCGAGGAGAGCGCCGACCAGAGCGCGACCGATGGCGTCGGCGACAGTCCGGATGGCGGCAGCGCGCGACCCGAGGCGGGTTCGTCGCCTGACACTGGCGCCGCCGAACCCATGCCGGCGGCCGCCGCGCCCGCCGTGGTTACACCGCCCCCCCCGCCGCCAGCGCCCAAGCCGCAGCCCCGGCCGAAGCCACCGCCCAGGCCCGCACCGAGGCCTGCGCCGAGGCCGGCACCACCGCCCGAGCCCATTGCCGCGCCGGCACCCGCGCCGGCCACCGAACCGCTGCCGACACCGGCGGCACGGCCGAGCTGGCAGCTTCGCCTGCGCGAGGAACTGGCCGTCTGCGACCAGAAGTCGTTCATCGCCAAGGCGCTGTGCCGCGAGAAGGTGCGCTGGAGCTACTGTGCACCCGATCGATGGGACACCGTGCCCGAATGCACGGTGAAGAATCCGTGAGCAGCGCGGAGCCGGCACGCGACGCGGCAATCGCCGGCGCGACACCGGCTCATGAACGGCAATTGATCGCACTCGGCGCCGCTGTGCTGGGCGGCGCCCTCGACGGCCTGCGCACACCGGCGGTGCTCGGCCTGTTGTCGGCCGGCCTGCTGGCTCTCGGTCTCGCCACCGGACTCGCCAACGCGCTGGCGCTGCTCGCCGATTCGGTCGCGCTTGCCGGCCTGCTGAACCTGGTGGTGCTGGTGTTTGCCATGGTCGCCGCCCAAGCGGCCGGTGTCGCACTGACGGATCGCGCCAACGGCCGTCCCGTTCGCCGGCTTCCGGCATCGCTGGCCGCGGGCGCCCGCTCGCTGGCCTTGCTGGTGGTCGTCGCGCTGATCGTCGCAGCCGCCCAGTTCGTCTTCGCGATGGCTGCGACGGCACTGCTGTGGGCGTGCCGGCTGCCGGCGGTCGGACCGTTTCTGCTGGTGTTCCTGATGCCGGCGCTGATCGCCGGTGCGGCCGTTCTGTTGGCCGGCTCGGCGGCCACCTTGTTGCTCTGCGCACCCGCCTTCTGGTCGGGACAATCGCTGGGCGCGGGACTGCGCTCGACGCTGGCACGGCTGCGCCAGCGGCCGCTGGAGATCCTGCTGTCGCTGTTGCTGGTCGGCTTGGTCGCGGCCGTGCTGGCAACAATCGTCGCGATGCTGTGGCTTTACGGTACGGTCTTCGTCGGCGGCCTGGCCGGTGCCGTCGTCGGTGCCGATGTCGCGATGGCGATCGCGTCCGGCGACTTCGATGCCGCCGCGGCAGCCGGCGGCGGCCTGGCGATTGCCGCAATGACCGGCATCAGCATCCTGGTGCTGCAGAGTGCCGTGCTGCCACTGGCCGCCCAGATCGGTGGCCTGTGCCGGCTCCATTGCCGACTCGATGATTTCGACGCCCACCCGGCGCCGATCGCGGAAGCGGAAGCGGAAGCGGAAGCGGAAGCGGAAGCGGAAGCGGACAGGATGTTCGATGCGGGTGCCGATGCCGCCGCCGAGGCCGGCGGCGACGCTGCCGACGATTCGATGCCCGATGCGCCGCCCGCGGATGCAGAATTGGCTTCGACAGTGAAGACCATGGCGCTGCAGCCGGAAGGAAGGCGCGGAACCGACATGGCGGCGCGCCGAGCGTCCACCCTCGCCCGGCAGGATCCCGGACCGCCAAAGCCGGAGGCCGATCGCGACAGGCCGGCGCCGCGCGCTCTCGAGAACCTTCCGAGCACCGGATTCCGCGCTGCGGACGCCGGCCTCGAAGTGACGATGATCGTCGGGCCCGGCCGCTGTTCGGCCTGTGGCGCCCGAATCGAACGTCGAGACCACTTCTGCGGCGAATGCGGGCAAAGGCTGACCGATGCCGAACCCGATCAAGACGAAAGGGACGAGCCATGAGCGAACGGACGATCGCGGACCGCGCAGGCGGCGCTCTGATGGGTGCCTTCATCGGCGACGCCCTGGCGCTCGGCCCCCACTGGTATTACGACCTCGACGAGATGCGCCGGCGCTACGGGGAATGGATCGACGGCTACACGACGCCTCGGGCGGACCACTACCATGCGGGCCTGGCCGCCGGTGACGCCTCGCAGGCCGGCTTGCTGCTGGCGATGACGGCCGAGTCGCTGGTGGCCTGCGACGGATACGACGAGTCCGATTTCTGCCGACGACTCGACGAAGACCTTTTTCCGCGCCTGGATGGCTCGCCGATGAGCGGTCCTGGCGGCTACACCAGCCAATCGATCCGCGAGTGCTGGCGCAAGCGGGTCGAGCAGGGTCTGCCCTGGGGTCGGTGCGGCGGCTCGGCCGACACCACCGAAGCGATCGAACGCGGCATCGCGCTGGCCGTGCGCTACGCCCGTGATCCGCGACAGCTGGCGATATCGACCACCCGCAACACGATGCTGACCCAGACCGATGAGAGCGTCGTGGCGATGAGCGTGGCCTTCTGCTCGGTGCTCGGACTGCTGGTGGCAGGGGCGCCACTCGACGCGGAAATCTCGGGCCGGCTGATGACGATGTGCAAGGATGGTCGCCTGCCCTTCCATACCGTCACCTCGGGCACCGCGATGAAGGCACCCGCAGGCGGGGAGAAGGCCAGAATCGGCAGCTTCGCGTCGCCGGATGCCTTGCTGACGCCGTCCTTCGTCGCCCGGGCGGCCGCCGATCCGTCGATCCGGATCGAACCGGCCTGGAAGGTTTCGCTGGTCTACGGCATGCCGTGCGCGATCTACCACCAGTTGCCGGCGGCCTATTATCTGGCCGCCCGCTTCCGCGACGACTTCGAATCGACGGTGCTCCACGCGGTCAATGGCGGCGGCCAAAATCTGGCGCGGGCGATGCTGGCCGGCGCGCTGGCCGGTGCCCAGGTCGGGCTCGGCGGCATCCCCCGTCGCTTCATCGACGGCCTCGCCGACTCGCGTGAGCGGCTCGAGCTCTGCGAGCGGCTGGCGGCGCAGGCATAGGCTGCGCCGCAACCGTGCCTGCGCGGACGTGTAAGGAAGCGCCGGCCTGCGCAGTCCAATGAATGAATCCGTCCGGGGAGAAGTCCGCCATGAGCATTCGCAAACGCCTGTTGGCAGTCATTCTGTGCATTCCGCCGCTCGCCCACGCGGCAGACGGCCTGATCGTCGTCGAGAGCTCGCACCCGCCGGCGGCGACGATGGATCGTCTCGAAGCGGCTGCGACCGCGAAGGGCATGAAGGTCTTTGCGCGCATCGACCATGCCGCCGGCGCACGCTCGATCGGCAGCGAGATGCGGCCGACCGAACTGCTGATCTTCGGCAACCCGAAAGGCGGTACGCCATTCATGGCCTGCGCTCAGACCGTGGCGATCGACCTGCCGCTGAAGGCGCTGGTGTGGCAGGACGAGGCCGGCAAGGTCTGGCTCGGCTACAACGACCCGGTCTGGATCGCGGCGCGCCACGACGCCGGCGACTGCCCGGTGGTGGGCAATGTCGCGGGCGCACTGAAGGCGCTCGCCACCGCTGCGACGGCACCCTGAACGCGGAGCCGGATTCACCGCGGTGAACGGCGACGGGCGCAGCATTGGCTGCGCCCGTCGCTCGAGCAGTCGGTTTCGCCTAGCGCGGCAGGACCGATTCACCCATCAGGAAGACATCGACCTCGCGGGCACACTGCCGGCCTTCGCGGATGGCCCACACCACCAGCGACTGGCCGCGACGCACGTCGCCGGCCGCGTACACCTTGTCCACGTTGGTCGCATAGCAACCCTCGCCATCGGTGTCGGCCTTGGCATTGCCACGCACGTCCTTGTCGACGCCGAAAGCCTCGAGCAACGACGCGGACGGATTGGTGAAACCCATCGCGAACAGCACCAGATCGGCTGGAATCTCGAATTCGGAGCCCGGCACCTCGCTCATCTTGCCGTCCTTCCAGTCCAGCCGAACGCCGATCAGCGCCTTGACGGTGCCGCCTTCGCCGACGAACGACTTGGTCGCCACCGCGAAATCCCGCTCGCAGCCTTCCTCGTGGGACGACGAAGTTCGCATCTTGATCGGCCAATAGGGCCAGGTCAGCATCTTGTTTTCCTGCTCGGGCGGCTGCGGCAGCAACTCGAACTGGGTGATCGACCTGGCGCCGTGCCGGTTCGACGTGCCGACGCAGTCCGAGCCGGTATCGCCGCCGCCGATCACGACGACGTGCTTGTCCTTGGCTGAGATCGGGTTGCGGTCTCCACCGGCGACTTCCTTGTTCTGAGGAATCAGGAACTCGAGGGCGAAATGAACGCCGTCGAACTCGCGCCCCGGCACCGGCAGGTCGCGCGGCGTCTCGGATCCGGCGGCCAGGATCACCGCATCGAACTCGGCGGTGAGCTGCGCGGCGGACACCTCGGTCGCCGCATCGTTGATGACGCCTTTCGGCGGCGCCGCCGCGACGCAGATGCCGGTACGGAACTCGACCCCTTCCGCTTCCATTTGCTGGATCCGGCGATCGATCAGAGGCTTCTCCATCTTGAAGTCGGGAATGCCGTAGCGCAGCAGGCCACCGATCCGGTCGTTCTTCTCGAACACCACGACATCGTGACCGACCCGCGCCAGTTGCTGCGCGGCGGCCAGCCCGGCCGGCCCGGAACCGACGATGGCGACCTTCTTGCCGGTCTTGGCGGCCGGCGGCTGCGGCACCACCCAGCCCTCGGCCCAGGCCTTGTCGATGATCGCCCGTTCCAGCGACTTGATGCCGACCGGATCGGTGTTGATGTTCAAGGTGCAGGCCGCCTCACACGGGGCCGGGCAGATGCGGCCGGTGAACTCCGGGAAGTTGTTGGTCGAGTGCAGCACGCGGATGGCTTCCTGCCAGTCGCCGCGATACACCAGATCGTTCCAGTCCGGGATGATGTTGTTGACCGGGCAACCGTTGTTGCAGAACGGGATGCCGCAATCCATGCAACGCGCACCCTGCTTCGACGCGTCCTCGTCGCTCAGCGCGACCGTGAACTCCTTGTAGTGCTTGACCCGCTCGTCCGTCGGCGCGTAGGCCTCCGACAGGCGCTGGAACTCCATGAATCCGGTGGGCTTCCCCATGTTACGCAGCCTCCAGTTGCTTCTGCTTCTCCGCGGCCATCTCGCTCAGCACGCGGCGATATTCGTGCGGCAGCACCTTGACGAACTTGTCGCGGTAGCTCGCCCAGTCGTCGAGGATCGTGGCGGCCCGAACGCTGCCGGTGAATCGCACGTGACGCTCGATCAGCGCCTTGATGATGCGCTCGTCGGCCATCTCGAGGTGGTCGATATCGACGCGGCCATGGGATTCGAGCTCGTCGCCCGATTCCGAACCCTTGCGCGCTTCGATCTCTTCCTCGACCGGCTCCAGCGCCACCTGGGCCATGTTGCAGCGGCCGGCGAAGTCGCCCGCCTCGTCGAGCACGTAGGCGATGCCGCCGGACATGCCGGCCGCGAAGTTGCGACCGGTCTCGCCGAGCACCAGCACCGTGCCGCCGGTCATGTATTCGCAACCATGGTCGCCGACCCCCTCGACCACTGCCGTGCCGCCGGAGTTGCGGACGCAGAAGCGCTCGCCGCCGACGCCGGCGAAGAAGGCCTCGCCCTCGATGGCGCCGTACATCACGGTGTTGCCGATGATGATGTTGCGCATCGCCTCGCCGCGGAAGTCCGCGTCCGGCCGCACGATGATGCGCCCGCCCGACAGGCCCTTGCCGACGTAGTCGTTGCCCTCGCCGACCAGTTCCAGCGTCACGCCGCGCGCCAGGAAGGCACCGAAGCTCTGTCCGGCGGTACCGGACAGCTTGATGTGGATGCTGTCTTCCGGCAGTCCGGCGTGGCCATACTTGAGGGCCACCTTGCCGGACAGCATGGCACCGACGGTACGGTTGATGTTGCGTACCGGCAGATCGATCGCAACCCGTTCGCCGCGCTCGATGGCCGGCGCCGCGAGTTCGATCAGGCGGTTGTCGAGTGCCTTGTCGAGCCCGTGATTCTGCGACTCGGTGTTGAAGCGGCCGACGCTCTCCGGCACCGCCGGACGATAGAAGATCCGCGAGTAGTCTAGGCCACGCGCCTTCCAGTGCTCGACGCCCTGCTTCATGTCGAGCAGGTCGGAGCGCCCGATCAGCTCGTCGAAGCTGCGGATGCCGATCTGCGCCATCAGCTCGCGCACTTCCTCGGCGATGAAGAAGAAGAAGTTCACCACGTGCTCGGGCTGGCCGGAGAATTTCTTGCGGAGTTCCGGATCCTGGGTCGCAACACCAACGGGACAGGTGTTGAGGTGACACTTGCGCATCATGATGCAGCCCTCGACGACCAGCGGCGCGGTCGCGAAACCGAACTCGTCGGCACCGAGCAGGGCGCCGATCAGGACATCGCGACCAGTCTTCATCTGGCCGTCCACCTGCACCCGGATGCGGCTGCGCAGGCGGTTCATGACCAGGGTCTGCTGGGTCTCGGCGAGACCCAGTTCCCACGGCGTGCCAGCGTGCTTGATCGACGACAGCGGACTGGCACCGGTACCGCCGTCGTGGCCGGCGATGACGACATGATCGGCCTTGGCCTTGGCGACGCCTGCGGCCACCGTGCCGACGCCGACCTCGGAGACCAGCTTGACACTGATCGAAGCCGACGGATTGGCGTTCTTCAGGTCGTGGATCAGTTGCGCCAGATCCTCGATCGAATAGA
>JAGRFY010000051.1:82631-82813 GCA_020445765.1 Rhodocyclaceae bacterium
AGATCAGGCCGACGCCCGGCACCGAATGGCGCAGGTAGCCGATGTACTCGGACACCTTGTGGCCCGGAAGCTGGCCACCCTCGCCCGGCTTCGCGCCCTGTGCCATCTTGATCTGGAGCTGGTCGGCGTTGGCGAGGTACTCGGTGGTGACGCCGAAGCGACCCGAGGCCACCTGCTTGATC
>JAGRFY010000051.1:82929-90706 GCA_020445765.1 Rhodocyclaceae bacterium
CGCCCTCGCCGGTGTTCGACTTGCCACCGATGCGGTTCATCGCGATCGCCAGCGTGGTGTGCGCCTCGGTCGAGATCGAACCGAGCGACATCGCGCCGGTGGCGAAGCGCTTGACGATCTCCTTGACCGGCTCGACTTCGTCGATCGGCACCGGCGCCCCGGCCGGCTTGATCTCGAACAGGCCGCGCAGCGTCATGTGGCGCTTGCTCTGATCATTGATGATGCGCGCATACTCCTTGTACGACTCGAACTTGCCCGAGCGCGTCGAGTGCTGCAGCTTGGCGATCGCGTCCGGCGTCCACATGTGCTCGTCACCGCGAATCCGGAACGCATACTCGCCACCGGCGTCGAGCATGTTGGCCAGCACCGGGTCGTCGCCGAAGGCCTTGCGATGCAGGCGTACCGCCTCTTCCATGACCTCGAACACGCCGATGCCTTCGACCTGGGTCGTGGTGCCGGTGAAGTACTTGTCGACCAGCGACTGCTTGAGGCCGACCGCCTCGAAAATCTGGGCACCGGTGTAGGACATGTAGGTCGAGATGCCCATCTTCGACATGACCTTCATCAGGCCCTTGCCGATGCCCTTGACGAAGTGCTTGACCGCCTTGTCGCGCGCTTCGGCATCGTCGCCGGCGAGCAGGTGCAGCGTCTCCATCGCCAAGTACGGATGCACCGCTTCGGCGCCATAGCCGGCAAGCACGGCGAAATGATGCACTTCGCGTGCAGTGCCGGTCTCGACCACCAGACCGGCGCGCGTGCGCAGCGCCTTGTTCACCAGGTGCTGATGGATCGCCGAGGTCGCCAGCAGCGCCGGGATCGCGACATTGTCGGCATCGACGTTGCGGTCCGACACGATCAGGATGTTGTAGCCCTGCAGCACCGCATCCTCGGCCTCGGCACACAGCGTGGCGAGCCGTGCCTCGACCCCTTCCTTGCCCCACGCCACCGGGTAGCAGACGTCGAGCTCGGCCGAGCGGAACTTGTTGTTGGTGTAGCGGGCGATGTTGCGGATCGTCGCCATGCCGGCGAAATCGAGCACCGGCTGGCCGACCTCGAGCCGGTACGGCGGGTTGATCTCGTTGATCTCCAGCAGGTTCGGCCTGGGCCCGATGAAGGACACCAGCGACATCACCAGTTGCTCACGGATCGGATCGATCGGCGGGTTCGTGACCTGGGCGAAGAGCTGGCGGAAGTAGTTGTAGAGCGGCTTCTCGCGGCCCGACAGCACGGCCAGCGGCGAGTCGTTGCCCATCGATCCGGTCGCTTCCTCGCCGGCCTTGGCCATCGGCTCGAGGATGAACTTGACGTCTTCCTGGGTAAAGCCGAAGGCCTGCTGGCGGTCGAGCAGCGAGGCCCGCTCGGACGCGGCCGGGGCCGCGGCTGCCGGCTCCAGATCGTCGAGCTTGATGTTGATCTTGCGGATCCACTCCTGATAGGGCTTGGCGGCGGCCAGCGACTCCTTCAGTTCGCGGTCGTCGATGATGCGCCCCTGATCCATGTCGATCAGGAACATCTTGCCCGGCTGCAGGCGCCACTTCTTGACGATGCGGCTCTCCGGAATCGGCAGCACGCCGGATTCCGAAGCCATCACCACGATGTCGTCGTCGGTCACCAGGTAGCGCGCCGGGCGCAGGCCGTTGCGGTCGAGCGTGGCGCCGATCTGGCGACCGTCGGTGAACGCCACCGCAGCCGGGCCGTCCCACGGCTCCATCATCGCCGCGTGGTACTCGTAGAAGGCGCGCCGGCGGTCGTCCATCAGGGTGTGGGATTCCCACGCCTCGGGGATCATCATCATCACCGCGTGCGCCATCGTGTAGCCGCTCATCACCAGCAGTTCGAGGGCGTTGTCGAAGGCCGCGGAGTCGGACTGGCCCGGGTAGATGACCGGCCAGATCTTGTCGAGGTCGGCGCCGAGCAGCGGCGACGAGACGCCGTTCTCGCGCGCCCGCATCCAGTTGTAGTTGCCGCGCAGGGTATTGATCTCGCCGTTGTGGGCGATCATCCGGAACGGGTGCGACAGGCTCCACTTCGGGAAGGTGTTGGTCGAGAACCGCTGATGCACCAGCGCGAGCGCCGAGATCGCACGCTCGTCGGCCAGATCCTCGAAATACTCGCCGACCTGGGTCGCCAGCAGCAGGCCCTTGTAGTTCACGGTGCGCGCCGACATGGAGACCATGTAGAACTCCTTGGCGTGCTCGAGATCCAGCGCCATGATGGCATTGGCCGCGCGCCGGCGGATCACGTAGAGTTTGCGCTCCAGTGCATCGGTCACCATGACGTCGCGGCCGCGGCCGATGAACACCTGGCGGATCACCGGCTCCTTGGCCTTGACCGCGGGCGACATCGGCATCTCGGCGCTGACCGGCACGTCGCGCCAGCCCAGCAGCACCTGCCCTTCGGCGCGGATCGCGCGCTCGATCTCCGCCTCGCAGGCGAGACGGGACGCGATCTCCTTCGGCATGAACACCATGCCGACGCCGTATTCGCCGGCCGGCGGCAGTTCGATGCCGCGGGTGGCCATGTCTTCGCGGTAGAGCGCGTCCGGCACCTGGATCAGGATGCCGGCGCCGTCGCCCTGCAGCGGATCGGCACCAACGGCGCCACGGTGGTCGAGATTCTTGAGAATCTCGAGACCCTGGCTGACGATCTCGTGGCTCTTGCGGCCCTTGACGTGCGCGACGAAACCAACGCCGCAGGCATCATGTTCGTTCTTCGGGTCGTACAGACCTTGCTTCTGGGGGAAATCCATCCTGTCTTTCCTCGACTACTTGCGCACCGTCGAATGAAGCCGTTCCGGCGCTGCTGGCAGCACGTCTTGCGTGCGGACGTCAAAAAAAGCCGGAGGCGCGAAAAGCTCACCGGCTTGCCGGGCTCGCCTGGCGGAGCCCTCCGATCTCTACTGGCGGAAGCCCGAATTTACCGCAGCGTAGCGACAGGTTTCAAGGTTTTTTTGCGCCGCGACATTCAGCGCCGGATGCATCCGCATCGGCCGATTTTATCGCTCAGTGGATTTCGCCGACCGCGAACAGTCGGCGGTGCTCGCGGATGGCGTAGCGGTCGGTCATGCCCGCGACGTAGTCGGCGATCGCCCGCGGCGCGTCATCCTTCGCTTTCGCCTGATACTGGGGTGGCAACAGGCGAGGATCGGACTGGAAAGCCGAAAACAGGTCACGGATGATCCGGCGCGCCTTCTCGGTCATGCGCAGCACCTGATAGTGCCGGTAGAGGTTCTCCCGCAGGAAGACCTTGAGCGCCTGCAGCGGTTCGCGCAGCCCTTCGCCGTAGGCCACCAGTGCCGGCGCCTCGCCGACCTGGGCCAGGCTTTCGATGCGCTGCTCGGCGATGTTGGCCGAGGTGGTTTCGATCAGGTCCAGCGCCATCCGGTTGATCATCCGACGGATCGTCTCGTGGATCAACCGGCGACCGGCGAGCCTGGGATGGCGCTCGCACACCCGGGCCCGCTCGCGGGCGAACAATTCCACTTCGTCGAGTTGCTCCAGGGTGATCAGGCCCGACCGCAGCCCGTCGTCGAGGTCGTGGTTGTTGTAGGCGATCTCGTCGCAGAAGTTCGCCAGTTGTCCTTCGAGCGAGGGTCGGCGCTTGTCGATGAAGCGCCGGCCGAGTTCACCCAGCGTGCGCGCGTGGGCGGGCGAGCAATGCTTGAGGATGCCCTCACGGGTTTCGTACATCAGGTTCAGGCCGTCGAATTCGGCGTAGCGCTCTTCCAGCAGATCGACGATGCGCAACGACTGCAGATTGTGCTCGAAGCCGCCGAAGGGCTTCATGCACTCGTTGAGCGCCTCCTGCCCGGCATGGCCAAATGGCGTATGACCGAGATCGTGAGCCAGCGCCACAGCCTCGGCGAGATCCTCGTTCAGGTTGAGCGCGCGGGCAATGCTGCGGGTGATCTGCGCGACCTCGATGCTGTGCGTCAGCCGGGTGCGGAACAGATCGCCCTCGTGATTGACGAACACCTGGGTCTTGTACTCGAGCCGGCGAAACGCGGTGGAGTGCACGATGCGGTCGCGATCGCGCTGGAATTCGCCGCGGCCCGCGGGCGGATCCTCGGCGATCCGGCGGCCGCGCGAATTGCGTTCGCTGACCGCGTACGGCGCGAGCGAGCCGTCAGGCATCGATTCGTTCCCGGATCGCGGCCTCGATCGACGGGCGCGGCGAGTCACCGTCGATGACGGCACGGCCGATGCCTTCGAGCAGCACCAGACGCAGACGTCCGCCCTCGACCTTCTTGTCGTGCGCCATCAGTTCCAGATACTGGCCGATCGGCAGCGCCGGGCCGCGCACCGGCAGGCCGGCGGCGCGGTGGATGGCTTCGATCCGCGCGACGTCGGCGTCGGTCAGCCAGCCTCGCATGCGCGACAGTTCGGCCGCCATCATCGCACCGGCGGCGACCGCCTCGCCGTGGAGCCATTCCCCGTAGCCCATGCCCGCCTCGATCGCATGACCGAAGGTGTGGCCTAGATTGAGGATCGCGCGCACCCCCTGCTCGGTCTCGTCGGCCGCGACGATCTCCGCCTTGTTGGCGCACGAGCACTCGATCGCGTAGGCGAGCGCATCGCCGTCGCGGGCCACCAACCGGGCCATGTTGTCCTCGAGCCAGGCGAAGAAGGCGGCATCGCGGATCAGCCCGTACTTGATGACCTCCGCCAGCCCCGCCGACAGTTCGCGCGCCGGCAGCGTCGCCAGCGTCGCGATGTCGGCCAGCACCAGGCGCGGCTGGTGAAAGGCGCCGATCATGTTCTTGCCGAGGGGATGATTGATCGCGGTCTTGCCCCCGACCGACGAATCGACCTGTGCCAGCAGCGTGGTCGGCAACTGGATGAACGGCACGCCACGCTGGAAGGTGGCGGCGGCGAAGCCGACCATGTCGCCGATGACGCCGCCGCCGAGCGCGATCAGCGTGGTCGAGCGCTCGCAGCGCGCGGCCATCAGGCCGTCGAAGATGCGGTTGAGCGTGGCCCAGTCCTTGTAGGCCTCGCCGTCCGGCAGGATGATGTGGCCGGCGTCGACGCCGACGGCGGCCAGCGCCGCAACGACGTCGTCCAGATACAGCGGGGCGACCGTCTCGTTGCTGACGATCATCGCCCGCGGCGTCTTCAGCAGCGGCAGGATCAGGTCGGCACGACGGCGCAGGCCGTCGCCGATGTGAATCGGGTAGCTGCGCGCGCCGAGCGCGACCTTCAGCGTTCGCATGTCTTCTCCAGTTCGCGCTCGATCGTGCGGGCCATCGTCGCCGGCGATCCGCGACGGCCCTGCACCACCAGATGGGCGACCTCACGATACAGCGGCTCGCGCTGGCGATGCAGCTCGCGAATGCGTCCGCGCGGATCATCCACCTGCAGCAACGGCCGATTGCGATCGTGCCGGGTGCGTTCGAACAGCACGTCCGGCGCCACGTCGAGATAGATCACGAAGCCGCGATCCTTCAACATCCGGCGATTGTCCTCGGCCAGCACGATGCCGCCGCCGGTTGCCACCACCAGGTCCGGCTGACGGCTCAGTTCGTCGAGTTCCTGGGTCTCCCGCCGGCGGAAGCCTTCCTCGCCTTCGATCTCGAAGATCACCGGAATGCCGACCCCGGTGCGGGACTCGATCTCGTGGTCGCAATCGACGAAGCGCCGTCCCAGCCGCTTCGCCAGCTCACGCCCGACCGTGGTCTTGCCGGCCCCCATCATGCCGACCAGATAGATGTTCGCAATGCGCATGCCCGAAAGAAGAAACGCCCCTTCGCAGGATATACGAAGGGGCGTCGATTTTCCGGGAAACGCTCAGTTGAACGGCGAATGCGGCAGTACGCAGGGCTCTTCGTCGTCGACCGCGTGACGCAGGATCGAGATGTACTCGCTGCTGGTCTCGGTACCCTGCACCAGGACCGTCGCCCGCAGCCGGGTCATCAGCCAGTCGGCGTAGTTCTTGAGATAGATGTATTCGAAGGTCGCCAGGCCATTCTCGTCGGTAGTCACCGAGGCCGGCACCGCGCCGGCGCTGGCGGCCGACGGCGTCAGCTTGGTGTCAGGGGCGCGCCCCGGCCCATCGGTGTCTTCGCCCGGGTCGAGGATCAGGTTCTCGTTGACATCCTCGTTGACCCTGAATCGATTGTCGATCGTCGTGAACTCCGGCGCGCCACCGGATTCCGTGAAGACTGCCGCGCACTTGTTCTCGGTATCACGGACGCCCCGGGCATAGCCGACCGGCCACGCCGTCAGCGACACTCGGGCACCTGCCAGGCGGGCACCGCTCGAGTCAGTCACCTGAACCGTCACCGGCAGGGAGTAGGCAGTATCGTCGTTGACCGAATCGATCACGGTGGCCACGCCGATCGCAACCGAGCCGGCGACGCCGCCAACGGTCACCGGCAACGATTCGGCCACCAGCGGGCTGGTGCCAAGCACCTCGGCCTGCACTTCGAATCCCTGGTCGGTCGGCAGCAGGCCGGCCGTGAAGGTCGCCGTGGCCTGCCCCAGGGCACCGCCGGCGGTCGTCGCGTTGGTCCGCGCCACCACCGGCGAGATCGTCGCGCCGGTACCGGTGTCGCCGACCAGCTTGAACAGTACGTCCTTGCCGCCGACGACGTTGTTGTTGGCATCGCGAACCGTTGCCGTCAGTACCGTCGTGCTCGGCGTAGTGGCCGTGCTGACCGGGATGCTGGTACTCGATGCCTGCAGCGAGATCGAATGCGGCTGGTCCGAAGTCACCGAGACCTGGCTGTTGGTCGTCGCCAGCACCGAACCGTCTCCGGCGAGCGCGCGGATCGAGACATTGGCCGAACCGGCCGACGCGCCCACCGCGAGCGTGTTGGCCACGATCAGCTTGCCGTCTTCGCTGAAGACCGAGGCGGCATAGTCCTTCTCGTGGGTTGCACCACCGTTCTCCCAGGTACCCAGCGTGGCCGCGAACGACACTTCGGCGACGTCCTTGACGTTGCCCGCCGTGTCGGCGATGGTGGCCGGCACGAACACCTTGTATTCGACCGAGCCGCCGATCGTCGCCGCGGTCGGTGTCGCGGTCGGCGACTTCAAGCCGAAGACGTCGCCTGCCGACTGCACGGCGAATTCCTGGGACGCCGACGCGGTGACTTCTGCGCCGCCGTCGAGCCATTGGCCAATGACCGTGACCGAGCCGGACGATGCGGCCGTGACGGTGACCTTGGCGGTCCCGTCGGCGGCGGTCACTGCCTCGTCGGTGCTCAAGGTGACGCCACCGGAACCCTCGGACGTGAAACGCACGCGCTGGCCCGAGACCGCGGTGTCGCCCGCGGCGCGGGCGGTGAACGTCAATTCGACCGAAGACGGCGCACCGACGCCGCTGCCCGCGACGAGCTGGCTCGAGGACGGCGACGATACCGTCAGCTTGGACCCAGCCACCAGAATCGAGACCTGCTTGGTGACGCCTCCCGAACGGATCGTCACCTCAGCCGTACGGTTGACGAACTCGAGGTTGCCCGCCCGGAACTGCACCGTGGCGACGCCACTCTCGTCGGTCTCAGCGCTGGAGAAATTGAGAATTCCGCGCTCGGCGGTGAAGGTGACGGTCTGGCCGGCGATGGCTGCGTTGCTGCTCGACAGCACCACCACCTGGATCTCGGCCGAGTCCGAATTGTCGCTATTGACCGTTCCCGGATCGACCGAAATCGACATATTGCTCGCTGCCGGGATGCCGCTATCGACCTCCGCCGGACAGCCGATGCAGGTGTCCCCGCCGCCCCCGCCACCGCAGGCCACCAGGCCGGTTGCGAGCAGGGTGATCGCCAGGCGCGAAA
>JAGRFY010000052.1 GCA_020445765.1 Rhodocyclaceae bacterium
AAGTTCGGCAAGTTCACGGTGCCCCAGTTCATCGGTGACCGCTTCTACTCGAAGTCGGCCTCCACGGTGGCGGTGATCTGCCTGCTGACCGCATCGCTGACCTACATCATCGGTCAGATGACCGGTGTCGGCGTGGCCTTCTCTCGCTTCCTCGGCGTGTCGAACGAGACCGGCATCTACCTCGGCATGGCGATCGTGTTCGCCTACGCGGTGTTCGGCGGCATGAAGGGCATCACCTATACCCAGGTGGCCCAGTACTGCGTGCTGATCGCGGCCTACATCGTGCCGGCGATCTTCATCTCCCTGAACCTCACCGGCAACCCGATCCCGCAGCTCGGACTGGGCTCGAACCTGACGGGCCAGGACGTGTCGCTGCTGCAGAAGCTCGACGAAGTCGTCGTGCAGCTCGGCTTCGGCCAATACACCACCTCGGTGCCGGCCAACAGCACGCTGAACATGTTCGTCTACACCCTGTCGCTGATGATCGGTACCGCCGGTCTGCCGCACGTGATCATGCGCTTCTTCACGGTGCCGAAGGTCAAGGATGCACGGACCTCGGCAGGTTGGGCTCTGTTCTTCATCGCGCTGCTCTACACGACCGCGCCGGCCGTGGCCGCCATGGCCAAGATGAACCTGATCGGTACGGTCAACCAGGGTGCCTTCACGTCGGCCGACATCTATGCCGCCGACTCGGCCCTGGAGTACGACAAGCGTCCGGACTGGATGAAGCGCTGGGAAGTCACCGGTCTGCTGAAGTTCGAGGACAAGAACGGCGATGGCCGCATCCAGTACTACAACGACAAGAACGCCGGGTTCGCCGACAAGGCCGAGGCTGCCGGCTGGAAGGGCAACGAGCTGACGGTGAACGCCGACATCATCGTGCTGGCCAACCCGGAGATCGCGCTGCTGCCTAACTGGGTGATCGCGCTGGTCGCCGCAGGTGGTCTGGCCGCCGCACTGTCGACCGCAGCCGGCCTGCTGATGGCCATCTCCGCTGCCGTATCCCACGACCTGATCAAGAACATCATCGCACCGGACATCAGCGACAAGAACGAGCTGATGGCGGGCAAGATCTCGATGGCCGTGGCGATCGTGGTGGCAGGCTACCTGGGTCTCAATCCGCCGGGCTTCGCGGCGGGTACCGTGGCCCTGGCCTTCGGTATCGCAGCCAGCTCGCTGTTCCCGGCCATCATGATGGGCATCTTCTCGAAGAAGATGAACAAGGAAGGTGCGATGGCGGGCATGCTGGCCGGTCTCGGCATCACCCTGTTCTACGTCTTCGCGCACAAGGGCCTGTTCTTCATCAAGGGGACCGACTACGTCGATATGATCGGCGGACCGAACAGCTTCTTCGGCATCACGCCGGAAGCCTTCGGTGCGGTCGGAGCCGTGATCAACTTCGCCGTCGCCTTCGCGGTGGATAAGGTCACCAAGGAGCCGCCCGAGCACATCCAGCACATGGTCGAGGCCGTGCGTATTCCGCGTGGCTCCAAGGCCGTGGATGGCGCTCACTAAGCGTTGCTGATGTCGTAGGGCTTGCCCCGGTCGATGGTCATGCCATCCGCCGGGGCAGGCAGAAGCCCCGCCCAAGCATCTGGCGGGGTTTTTTTTCGGAGGTCGAATGATTCAGTACGTCTCGCTGGCCATGAACTGGGTGATCTTCCTGGCCCTGTTTCCGATCAGCTTCATCTGGCTGCGGCGCGCCTGGCGCATCGTGGTGCGCCGGGACTTCTCCGAGGTCGCCCTGAAGCGTGGCGAGTCGCCCGCGCATCCCGAGCGGTTCGCGCCGATGGCAGCCGTCATCAATCTGGTGGCGGGGATCGTCATCGCCTGCGTGATCCTGGGCGTGGCGGCCGCACTCCTGTCCTACGGGCAATGGACCGCGATCGCGGGCGTGACCATATGGTGCAAGTTCTTCTTCGACTTCATCCTCAGTCGGCACGCGCATCCGGTGCAGTGGGGCCGCAAGAAGAAACCGGCCGACGAAAAGGCTCGGCCGGAGTGATTCTAGGTTGCCTTCGCCAGGATCGCGTGCGGCGTGGCTTCAGTCGAGCTGCGGTGGCGATTCCGGGTCCTGGCTCTGGCTCGCGTCGAAGTGGTCCATGTATCTTGCGTAGAGGGCGACGATCAGCAGGTAGGCGAGAAGATCGCCCTGGGCGCACAGGTAGAATCCGAGCGGGAATCCGAGGAACTCGAAGCGGTTCAGTTCTCCGGCGAAGTATGCCGAGCAGAACGTGATCCCGAACCAGGTCGCAAGCAGCACGACCGTCAGCGCGCGGGTCCGCCGCCAATAGAATTGCCGGCGCGAATCGAGGGAGGGCTCGCGCACCTCCCCGTCGGCAGGCGACGTCTTCATCCCTTCTGGGCGTCCCTCTGCATGCGACTCTGCAGGTCGTGGGGTGCCGCCTCGTAGTGGCTGAAGTCGATTTCGCAAACCGCGTCACCACCGCTGATCGCGCGCAATCGCGATTCGAACCCGTCCATCTCCACCATCGGCACCAGGCCGATGATCCGGGTGCGACCTGCGCCGGCGCTGTCGGTGCCGGTCAGGCGGCCTCGGCGCGACGACAGATCGGCACTGACGTCGCCGAAATGGGTTTCGCCGGTCTCGATCTGTACCTGGACCAGCGGCTCCAGCAGCAGCGGTCGGGCAGCCGAAGCCGCCTCCTGCAGCGCGTGCCGGGCTGCCGTGACGAAGGATATCTCGTTGGAGTCCACGGTGTGGAACTTGCCATCGAACACCGTCACTTCGAGGTCGTGCAGCGGGAACCCCGCGAGTACGCCCTCTTCGGCGGCCTGGCGCACGCCCTTCTCGACGGCCGGAATGTATTGGCCCGGAATCACGCCGCCCTTGATCGCGTCGACGAACTGGATGCCTGCGCCGCGCTCGAGCGGCGATATCCGCAATGCCACCTCACCGAACTGGCCGGCACCGCCGCTCTGCTTCTTGTGACGGTAGCGTGACTCGGCATTCCCGGCGATCGTCTCGCGAAACGGGATCGATGGCGGTGCGGTGTCGACCTGAACGTTCCACCGGGCTTCGAGCTGTTCGAGCACGACCTTGAGGTGGGTTTCGCCGAGGCCCCGCAGCACGGAGCCCTTGCCGCGCGGGTCGGTGTCGACCTCGAGGCAGGGGTCTTCGTCGAGCAGGCGGTGCAACGCATCCGACAGCTTCTGTTCGTCGCCGTGCTTCTTCGGAATCAAGGCTTGCCCGAACACCGGCCTCGGGTAGGTCGGCGAGAGCAGATGAAGATAGTCTTCCTCGTGGGAGTCGTGCAGCACCGCGTCGCGGTGCACCTCGTCGACTCGGGCGACAGCGCAGATGTCGCCGGGTACGCCTTCCGGAATCTCCACCTGGTTCTTGCCCTGCAGCCGCAGCAGATGGGACACCTTGAATGGCTTGCGACCATCACCGACGAACAGCTGGGTATTGGGCGTGATGGTGCCCTGGTGGATGCGGAAGATCCCGAGCTTGCCGCGGAACACATCGTTACTGACCTGAAAGACATGGGCCACGACATGGGCATCGGGGCTGCAGCTGACCTCGACCGGTTCCGCCGTGTCGCCTTCGCCGCGCAGGAATTCCGGTGGGTTGCCCTCGGTCGGGTCCGGCATCAGGCGGCCGAGAATTTCCAGCAGTTCCGCTACACCGGCCCCGGTGCGGGCCGAAACGAAGCACACCGGTACCAGATGCCCCTCGCGCAAGGCCTGCTCGAACGGATCGTGGAGTTGTTCCGGATCGAGCGACTCGCCCTGCTCGAGATAGAGGGCCATCAGATCTTCGTCGACCTCGACGATCTGGTCCACGATCTGCTCATGGGCAGCGGTGACGGTCGAAAATGCCGTGCCCGCCTCGTAATCGGGTGTGAAGAAGCAGTCGATGACGCCGCTGCCATCCGGCGAGGGCAGGTTGATCGGCAGGCATTCGGGCCCGAAGGTCGTCGCAATGCTGTCCTGCAGCGCCGCGAGATCCACGCCGGAGGCGTCGATCTTGTTGACGACGATCATGCGGCACTTGCCGGCCGCGGCGGCCATCACTCGACGGGTCACCGGCTCGATGCCGGTCTGGGCGTTGACGACCACGATGGCGGTCTCGACCGCCGGCAGTGCGGCCAGCGCCCTACCCAGAAAGTCGGGCGTGCCCGGTGTGTCGAGCAGGTTCACCCAGTGTTCCGCCGACTCCAGATGGGTGATGCTGACATTGATCGAGTGGCCGATCGCTTTTTCCTGGGCGTCGTAATCGGAAACCGTGTCGCCTCGCTCGAGGCTGCCGGCGGCGTTGATTGCGCCGGCACTGCTGAGCAGCGCCTCCAGCAGTTCGGTCTTTCCGCATCCGGCCTGGCCCAGCAGGGCGACATTGCGGATGTCGTGTACGGACTTCGGTACCATCTCACGCTCCTCCCTCGTGATTCAATGGTCCAAGTATCCGCCTGCGGGCGCCGGCGGACAACGCGCCGGCAGAAAAAGGCCGGCACGGGGGAGCGGGTCAGTGGCCCTCGGGCGGATTGCGATCGAGCACCACCATATTGTTGCGGTGGATGATCTCCGCTTCGTCCACATAGCCGAGCAGAGATTCGATCTCCGCGGACGGGCGCCCTGCGATGCGTCGGCACTCGCCGGCGGCGTAGTTGGCGAGGCCGCGCGCGATCTCGCGGCCGGCCAGCGACAGGCAGCTGACGACTTCGCCACGGGCGAAATCGCCGATCACCGAGCGCACGCCGACCGGCAGCAGGCTGCGGCCCTGGATCAGTGCCCGGCAGGCGCCGTCGTCGAGAATCACGCTGCCGGCCACCTGCAGGTGATCCGCCAGCCACTGCTTCCGAGCCTGCAGCGGCGAACTGGCGGCATGCAGCAGACTGCCGACCTCTTCGCCGGCGGCGAGGCGCAGCAGGACATTGGCGTCGCGGCCGCTGGCGATGACGGTGTGGGCCCCGCTGCGCGCGGCACGACGGGCGGCACGGACTTTGGTCAGCATGCCGCCCTTGCTGATCTGGCTGGCGGATTCACCGGCCATGCCGTCGTAGCTGGGGTCGTCGGCGAGCCCCTCGCTGATCAGCGTGGCGTCGGCATTCTTGCGCGGGTCGGCGGTATAGAGCCCGTTCTGGTCGGTCAGGATGATCAGGGCCTCGGCTTCGATCAGGTTGGCGATCAGTGCCCCGAGGGTATCGTTGTCGCCGAACTTGATTTCCTCGGTGATCACCGTGTCGTTTTCGTTGATGATCGGCACCACGCCGAGTTCGAGCAGGGTGGTCAGCGTCGAGCGTGCGTTCAGATAGCGTTCGCGGTCAGCCAGGTCGTCGTGCGTGAGCAGGATCTGCGCGGTCTGCAGGCCGTGGCCGAGGAACGCACTCTGGTAGGCCTGAGCCAGGCCCATCTGGCCGATCGCAGCGGCCGCCTGCAACTGGTGCACCGCCTTCGGCCGCCGTGTCCAGCCAAGCCGTTGCATGCCGGCGGCAATGGCCCCCGACGACACCAGCGCCACTTCCTTGCCGTCCGATCGCAGGGCCGCGATCTGACTCGCCCAGGTCTCCAGCGCCGCGGTGTCGAGGCCGCTGCCGTTGTTGGTCACCAGCGCGGAACCGACCTTGACCACCAGCCGCCTGGCGTTGCGGATGCGCGATCTCATTCCGATTTGGTCCATCTGTCCGTATCCTGCTCTGCCGCGGGCTGGACCGCATCCGGATCGATTTCGTCCGCCGCACGTTCGGCCATGATTCTTGCCGATTCGCGGTCCACATGCGCCTGAACGGCTTCACACAGCGCTGCGCATCCCTCGCCCGAAAGTGCGGAGATCGCGAACCACGGTCCTTCGTGCCCGAGCGCCGTTACGAATTCACGGAGCCGCTGCTCGCGCTCGGTGTCGTCGATCAGGTCCACCTTGTTGAGGACCAGCCAGCGCGGCTTGGCGTAGAGCCCCTCGTCGTACTTGCGCAGCTCGTCGATGATCGCGCGCGCTTCGCGGACAGGGTCGGCCTCGGGGTCGAAGGGGGCCATGTCGACCAGATGGAGCAGCAGGTTGGTGCGTGCCAGATGCTTGAGGAAGCGGTGTCCGAGGCCGGCGCCTTCGGCGGCACCTTCGATCAGGCCGGGGATGTCGGCGAGAACGAAGCTCTTTTCGTCTCGCGTACGCACCACGCCGAGGTTGGGGTGAAGTGTCGTGAACGGATAGTCGGCGACCTTCGGCCGCGCCGCCGAGACTGAGCGGATCAGGGTCGATTTGCCGGCGTTGGGCATGCCGAGCAGGCCGACATCGGCAAGGACCTTGAGTTCGAGATGGAGGTTGCGGCGCTGGCCTTCCTCGCCCATCGTGCGCTTGCGCGGCGCACGATTGACACTGGACTTGAAGTGGATGTTGCCGAGTCCGCCGCGGCCGCCCCGTGCGACCAGCACGCGCTTGCCGTCGGCATCGAGGTCGGCGATCAATTCACCGGAATCCTCATCTCGAATGACCGTCCCGACCGGCATGCGCAGCACGACGTCCTCGCCGCCACGTCCATAGCAGTCCTTCGAGGCGCCGTTCTCGCCCCGTTCGGCACGGAAGCGTCGCTTGAAACGGAAGTCGATCAGGGTGTTGAGATTGCGGTCGGCGACGGCAATCACGTCGCCCCCGCGTCCGCCGTCGCCACCGTCCGGTCCACCCTTGGGGATGAACTTCTCGCGGCGGAACGAGGCCATGCCGTTGCCGCCGTCGCCGGCTGCCACTTCGATTCGGGCTTCGTCGAAGAACTTCATCGTGGTCCTGGAAACAAAAAAGCCCTACCGCGAAGGATAGGGCTTTGCTCGCGACGGGCGGGGACTTGCCTACTCGGCGTCCGGAACGATCGCGACGGTACGGCGCTTGGCGGGGCCCTTGATCAGGAACTGGACCTTGCCGTCCTTCAGCGCGAACAGCGTATGGTCCTTGCCGATGCCGACGTTGTCGCCGGCATGGTACTGAGTGCCGCGCTGGCGAACCAGAATGTTGCCGGCCAGCACCGATTGACCGCCGTAGCGCTTGACGCCGAGCCGTTTCGATTCGGAGTCGCGACCGTTACGAGAACTGCCGCCGGCCTTTTTGTGTGCCATGAGTCAAATCTCCTGTTAGCCCGAAATCGCTTCGATGCGCAATTCGGTGTAATTCTGGCGATGGCCCTGATGCTTGATGTAGTGCTTGCGGCGACGCATCTTGAAAATCTTGACCTTGTCGTGACGCCCGTGGGAAACCACGGTGGCGGTGACGGCGGCGCCGTCGACCACCGGCGTGCCGATCTTGACCGACTCGCCTTCTCCGACCATCAGAACCTGGTCGAGGGTGATTTCCGAGCCCACGTCTGCCGGTATCTGTTCTACCTTGATCTTTTGGCCGGCGGACACTCGGTATTGCTTGCCGCCGGTTTTTATGACCGCGTACATGGTTGCTCCAATGAAGTGGTTTTGAGCGAAACCGTAAATTCTAAGCCGGGATTGCTCGCAAGTCAAAGGCCTTTGCCGGTCGTCCGATCCAGGGTCCGGCATCCGTCGGCCCGATGACCAAGCGCCGGCGCATGGGCTCGAGTCGAGCCGGCGACAGTGCGGCAAAGCGCCAACCCGCCAACCCGACCGACGCGGGGCCGGGTTTACCCGTCTGTTGCCGGGATTGGCGAGGGGTTAACATTTTACCTAGTTGTCAGACAAGCAGATAACCAGATGCCCGAATGTGCACATCTTCCGCGCCCGCCGAGACTGGCCGACACCTTGTCGCGATCGCTGCAGGAGTGGGTGCGTGACCGACGGTTGGCGGAGGGCGATCGGCTGCCGACCGAAAAACAGCTGTGCGAGCATTTCGGCGTCAGTCGGGCGGTGGTGCGCGAGGCCATCGCCCGCTTGCAGGCCGATGGTTACGTCGAGACGCGGCAGGGCCTGGGCGCATTTGTCGCAGCCGGTGCGGGTGTCAGCCGCTTCCGGATCGATCGACCGGACGGCGCGACCCGGGGCGATGGCTTGCGTGAGGTCTTCGAACTGCGCCAGTTGATGGAAAGTGGCATCGCCGAACTGGCGGCCGCGCGGCGTTCGAAAGCGGACCTGTCGGAAATGAAGATGTTGCTGGGCAGGATGGAAGAAGCGCTGGTCGAACGGCGGCAGGCGAGCGAGCTCGACGATGCATTTCATCTCGCGATCGCTGCCGCGACCCGCAATCCGCTGCTGGTACGCTTCATGGAGTTCATGGGCGCCCAGATCCAGAGTTCGCGGGTGCCGACGTGGGACGACGAGGGCCATGCCTGTGGTCTGGCCGCCGCCGCTCACGACGAACATCAGGCGATGTATCGAGCAATCGCGGACGGCGATGTGATGGCGGCACGTCGAGCTGCGGCCGGGCATCTGCAGGCGGCGGCCGAGCGGCTTGGACTGGCACCGGGCGAGCGGCCGTCCAGAGCCGAGCACGTCGGGAGCTGAAGGAGGAGATCATGGGTGAGCGGAACGAAGCGTTGGCGATGGCGCAGCGCGAAGCGGATTTCTCGAAGGTGGACCGGACCCGTCTGGTCGAGGCCCTGGCGGCGGCGCTGCCGGCCCAGTGCCTGCTCCATGCGCAGGAAGATCTGCAACCTTACGAATGCGACGGCTTGTCGGTCTACCGGCAGGTGCCGATGGCCGTGGTGCTGCCCCGCACCGAAGCCCAGGTGGTCGCGGTCCTGCGCATCTGCAGCGAACAGGGCGTGCCGGTCGTCGCCCGCGGTTCCGGCACCGGCCTGTCGGGCGGTGCGCTGCCCCACGCCCACGGTGTCGTGCTGAGTCTGGCGCGCTTCAACCGCATCCTCGAACTGGACGCCAACGCCCGCATCGCCGTGGTCCAGCCGGGGGTTCGCAACCTTGCGATATCGGAAGCGGCAGCCGCCCACGGCCTTTACTACGCACCGGACCCGTCCTCCCAGATCGCCTGCTCGATCGGCGGCAACGTCGCCGAGAATGCCGGTGGCGTGCATTGCCTCAAGTACGGCCTGACCGTGCATAACGTCATCCGCGTCCGCGCAGTGACGATCAATGGCGAAATCGTCGAGATCGGCTCGAAGGCGCCCGACGGGCCCGGCTACGATCTGCTGGCGCTGATGCACGGGTCAGAGGGCATGCTGGCCGTGGTTACCGAAATCACGGTGCGGCTGACGCCGAAGCCGCGGCTCGCCCGCTGCATCCTGGCCAGCTTCGACGACGTCGCCAAGGCCGGCGACGCGGTGGCGGCGGTGATCGCGGCCGGCATCATCCCGGCCGGCCTCGAAATGATGGACCAACCGGCGACCGCGGCGGTCGAGCAGTTCGTCCATGCCGGATACAACCTCGAGGCGGCAGCCATTCTGCTGTGCGAGTCCGACGGCACGCCCGAAGAGGTTGCCGAGGAGATCGAGCGCATGCGCGTCGTGCTCGAGGCCAGCGGCGCCACCGATATCCGAATTTCAGGCGACGAGGCCGAGCGCCTCAAGTTCTGGGCCGGCCGAAAGGCCGCGTTTCCGGCGGCCGGGCGCATCTCGCCCGACTATTACTGCATGGACGGCACGATCCCGCGCAAGCGCGTCGGCGAAATGCTGCTGGCGATCCAGGGCATGGAAGGAAAATACGGCCTGCGCTGCATCAACGTGTTCCATGCCGGAGACGGAAACATGCATCCGCTGATCCTGTTCGATGCCAATCAGCCGGGCGAACTCGATCGCGCGGAGGCCTTTGGTGCCGACATCCTGGAACTGTCGGTCGCGCTTGGCGGCACCATCACCGGCGAGCACGGGGTTGGAATCGAGAAGATCAACCAGATGTGCAGCCAGTTCACGACGCCGGAGATCGAGACCTTCTTCCGGGTCAAGGCTGCGTTCGACCCGGCGGGCCTGCTCAATCCGGGCAAGGCGATACCGACCTTGAACCGCTGCGCCGAATACGGACGGATGCGGGTCAGCAACGGGCAATTGCCCCATGCCGACATCGAGCGCTTCTGACATGCCGCGCAGTCAGCAACACCGAATCGATCGCAGGGAGCGAATCCGATGGACGAATTGATCCGCGAATGGCGGGATCGGGTGCGGGCGACCGCGTCGCGCGGCGAATCGCTGCAGCTGCGCGGCGGCGGTACCAAGGATTTCTACGGTCGCGCCCCCGTGGGCGAGATTCTCGACAGCCGTGACTACGCCGGCGTCGTCGCCTACGAGCCGACCGAACTGGTGATCACGGCGCGCTGCGGCACGCCGCTGGCCGATCTGCAGGCGGTGCTGGCCGAGCGCGGCCAGGAGCTGCCGTTCGAGCCACCGGCCTTCGACGAAGGCGCGACCGTGGGGGGCTGCGTCGCCGCCGGCCTGTCGGGACCACGGCGCTCGAGCGTCGGTGCGCTGCGCGACTTCGTCCTCGGCACGCGGATCATCGACGGCCGGGGAGAAGTGCTGCGTTTTGGCGGGCAGGTGATGAAGAACGTCGCGGGCTACGACGTCTCGCGCCTGATGGCCGGCAGTCTCGGCACGCTTGCACTGATGCTCGAAGTGTCGCTCAAGGTGCTGCCGAAGCCGGTCGCCGAACGCACCCTGCGCTTCGAACTGCAGCAGGCCGAGGCCTTGTCCAGATTGAACGCCTGGGGCGGCCGGCCGCTGCCGATCGGCGCGTCGTTCTGGCACGACGGCGCGCTGTCGCTGCGCCTGTGCGGGGCCGAAGCCGCGATCGACGCCGCAGGCCGTGAACTCGGTGGCGAGGTCATTGCTGCCGACGAGGCCGCCGCGCTGTGGCGCGATCTGCGCGAGCATCGTCTGCCGTACTTCCGATCGGGCGGCGCCTTGTGGCGGTTGGCGGTGCCGACCGACGCCGCGGTGTTGCCGCTCGATGCGCCGGTGGCGGTCGAATGGGGCGGCGCCCAGCGCTGGTTTTGCGGTGAGCTCGCGGCGAAGCGCGTGCGTGAGGTGGCCGAGGCGGTGGGTGGCCACGCCACGCTGTTTCGCGGCGGCGACAAGGGCGATGGGGTGTTCCACCCGTTGCAGGCGACCATTGCGCGGATCAATCGGCGCGTCAAGGAGGCGCTCGATCCCCAGGATGTGTTCGGCCGCGGCCGCATGTATCCGGTCGATTGACCCACTGATTTCCCGAAGGCGCCAGCCATGCAGACCAATCTCGCCGATTTCATCAAGGACACCGCCCAGGGCCAGGAAGCAGAGAGCATCCTTCGTGCCTGCGTCCATTGCGGTTTCTGTACCGCGACCTGTCCGACCTATCAGCTGCTCGGAGACGAGCTCGATGGCCCGCGCGGACGCATCTATCTGATCAAGCAGGTGCTCGAGGGGCGCGAATTCACGGCCAGCACCCAGCTGCACCTCGACCGCTGCCTGACCTGCCGATCGTGCGAATCCACCTGTCCGTCGGGCGTCCAGTACGGGCGGCTGGTGGACATCGGCCGCGAGGTGGTCGAGAAGCGGGTGGCGCGGCCGGCCGGCCAGCGCGCGGTACGCTGGCTGCTCAAGGAGTTCGTGCCCCGTGCCAGTCTGTTCGGCGCGTCGATGGCGCTGGGTCGGGCGGTCAAGCCGTTGTTGCCCCAGGTGCTGAAGGCCAAGGTGCCCGACGTCCGGGCCCCCGGTCGCTGGCCGGAGCGCCGTCACCCGCGCCGGTGGATCGCGCTGGCCGGCTGCGCGCAACCGGCGATGGCACCTTCGGTCAATCGTGCCGCGGCCCGCGTGCTCGATGCGGTCGGAATATCGCTGATCGAGGTCGCCGGCGCTGGATGCTGCGGTGCCGTGCGCTATCACCTGAACGACCAGCCGGGTGGCCTCGACGACGCTCGGCGCAACGTCGATGCGTGGGCGCCGTTGCTGGAACGGGGCGAGGTCGAGGGCATCCTGATGACCGCCTCCGGCTGTGGCGTGCAGGTACGCGAATACGGCCACCTGCTGGCCGGTGATGCAAGGTATCGCGACCGTGCGCGCCAGATCAGCGAGTCGACGCTCGACCTGTCCGAGCTGCTGACCCGCGAGGTGGCTTCGCTCGAGCGGGTACTGCAGGTGCGTGGCGGCGGCAGTGGCGAGCGCATCTCGTTTCATGCGCCGTGTACCCTGCAGCACGGACAGAAGATCCGTGGCGTCGTCGAACGTCTGCTGCTGGCCGCCGGCTACGAACTCACGGTGGTCGCCGATGCCCATCTGTGCTGCGGCTCGGCCGGCACCTATTCACTGCTGCAGCCGGAGCTGTCGATGCGCCTCAGGGACAACAAGCTGGCGGCGCTCGGCGCTGGCGGTCCGAACCGGATCGCCTCGGCCAATGTCGGCTGCATGACCCACCTGGAGTCGGCAGCGACGGTACCCGTGGTGCACTGGATCGAACTGATCGACGAGCGGCTGCACGCGGCGAAAAACGGCTGAGCGGGCACTAAAGTCGCCTCGGGCGCCAACCGTAAATGGCGTGATGAGCGATCATTCCCAGGGCGATCCGCAGGTCCTGGCCTGCGCCGGCGTCCGAATTCCCCCGCAGCCCGCGGTTCTGGCGCAGTTGTTCGAGCTGCTGGCCGCCGGCGACTTCGACATCCGTCGCGTGGCCCAGGTCGTCGCCGCCGATGCCGGGCTCGCCGCGCTGCTGTTCAAGCTCGCCGCCTCGCCGATCTACGCCAAGGGCCGACGGGCCGAATCGCTCGAGCAGGTGCTGCAGGTAGTCGGCGTCCAGCAATCCTTCAACCTGGCCCGGGCGCTCGGGCTGGAGGCGGCGATCGGCGGCGACCGTCGCGTGCTCGAAGCCTTCTGGCAGCGGTCGGGTGACATTGCGCGGATCGCCGCGCAGGTGGCCGCGGACCGGGTCGCGGTATGCAACGTGTTTCCGGATCAGGCCTACCTCGCGGCAATCTTCCAGGACTGCGGCGTGCCGTTGCTGGCCGAACGATTCACCGACTATGGCAACCTCAAGGATCATGCTGCCGGCAACTCGCCGTGGGCGTCGATGATCGACGAGGACCGACGCTACGATACCGATCACTGCGTCGTCGGCTATCTGGTCGCGCGTCACTGGAAACTGCCGGACTTCGTCGCCGACGCCATCCGCTGCCATCACGAACTGGCCGGCCTGGGCGAGCATCGGGTGCGCAGTCTGGTCGCGATCCTGATGATCGCCCAGGAAATCCATTGCCGCGAACAAGGCTTCCACAACGCGGAATGGTTCGGCGTTGCCGACCTGGTCGTCTCCGAACTGGGGCTCGACCCCGACGGGCTCGACGAATACTGCGAAGAAATCCGCGATCGCTGTCTCGAAGGACGTTAGGGTCGCGCGGCAAATGCCGCTATCCTTGCCAACCGCCGATTGACGACCCCAGATCATGTCCCTCAGCGTTGAAACCTGCGTCGCCAGCCATCAGGGCGACCGTCCGGAGCAGCAAGACCGGGCGACCATCTTCGGCCACCCCAAGCATGGCGGCATGTTGATGGCCGTGCTGGCAGACGGTATGGGCGGGCATTCGGGCGGCGCAATGGCGGCCGAGCAGGTGTTGCTGAAGGCCCGCCAGAACTTCGAGATGTACGCGCCGAGGTCCGAGACTCCGGACCATCTGCTGAAGGAGATCGTCGAGGAAGCACATGTCGTCATCAAGCTGACCAGCTTTACCAGCGAAAAGGATCCGCACAGTACCGCCGTCGTGCTGCTGCTGCAGCCGGGACGCGTCGACTGGGCGCATTGCGGCGATTCCCGCCTGTACCACTTTCGTGGCGGCGCGCTGGTCACCAAGACCGAAGACCAGTCGCTGGTCGAGCAATTGGTTAAGAAGGGGGTGATCAGCGCCGAGGCGGCGCTCGATCATCCGCACCGCAACGTGCTGCTGTCCTGCCTGGGGGCCGAGAATCCGCCCAAGGTGTTGCACGGACATGTCGGCGAATTGCGCGCCGGCGATGCCTTCGTATTGTGTTCGGACGGACTCTGGGGGTATTTCGACGACGCCGAACTCGGTGGCATCGTCCATCGGCTGACCGCCAGAGAAGCTGCCGAAACGCTGATCGGGCTCGCGCGCCAGCGGGCCGAGGGCGAGGGTGACAACATCTCGATGGCGATCGTCAAGCTGGTCGACGGATCGGCCGCCGCCGACGGCTGACATCGCGCCGGCCCGCCCCGTTCGGGCCGATCCCCATTGCGTCCGGCTCGCCTTCAGTCGCGCTGGCGCAGCAGTCGGTGCCGCCAGAACAGGGCGGCCATCACGCTCGCACAGGTCACCATCATGCCGATCACCCACCAGAACCCGGTGTTGTCGCCGATCAGCGGCATCTGCGGGAAGTTCATGCCCCAGATGCCGGCGATCAGCGTCGCGGGCAGGAACAGGATCGACAGCACGGTCAGCACCCGGACCTCAAGATTGAGCCGGTTGGAGACGCTCGACAGATAGATTTCGAGCAGGTCGCCGAGCTGGTCGCGCACGCCGTCGAGCGACTCCAACACATGGATCGAATGGTCCTGGACGTCGCGCAGGTAGAGCCGGGTCTCGGCACTGAAGTTGGCGCGGTCGCCGCGTTGCAGCGTGCCGACCAGTTCACGCAGCGGCCATACCGCCCGCCGCACCGTCAGTGTGTCGCGCTTGCATCGATTGATGCGTTCCAGCAGCGCCGGCGTCGGTTTCAGCATGGCTGCGTCCTCGAGCCCCTCGGCCTTCTCGGCAAGGTGATCCACCACCAGAAAATAGCGATCGACAGCGATGTCCAGCAGGGCATAGGCGAGATAGTCCGGCCCGCGTTCGCCTAGCGGAGATCCGGGCGCACGCAGGCGCTCGCGCACCGGGTCGAACGCGCCGCGGGCGTATTCCTGGAAGCTCAGCACGAAATCGGGCCCGATCACCAGGCCCAACTGATCCGATCCGATAGCTTGCGCCTTGTCGTCGAAGTCGAGCAGGCGCAGCACCAGGAACAGGTAGCTCGGATACTCCTCGAGCTTCGGTCGCTGGGAGGTATTGAGCACGTCTTCGAGGGTCAGCGGGTGCAACCCGAAGCGTTCGCCGATGGCGGTCATCAGCGCGGAATCGTGCAGGCCGTGGACATTCAGCCAGAGGAATTTGCGGGCGCGTCGATGTTCGCTCCACTCCGATGCCGTCGTGAAACTGTATTCGTCGCAACCACTGGCGTCGTACTCGAAGACCGAAATCCGGGCCCGGTCGGTGCGCCGCTCTCCGACGTGGATCGGCGTGCCGGCGGGAATGCCGAGCTTGCGGTCGATGGCCTTGCTGCGACGTCGACGGGATGGCGTCCGTTCCTTCATTTTCGCATCCATGGGAATCGCGGGTGGCCCGTATCGGGCGATTTCAGTAATATGCACCGCGGAGTACCGATCGGTGCGCAGCAGCGACACGTCCGGCGGTATCCTCACTCAAAGTACAAGAATTCGCCGGGTGGCGCAGGGGTCCGTTGCGGGAGGCGCCGGAACTGCAGTCCGCACATGTCGCGACCGGGTCCGATTCATTGAAAATTGGGAGTTTCAATGTCTGTGGTCATCGGAATTGCCACCGAAGCCGACGCCGGTGAGCGTCGGCTTGCGGTGGTGCCGGAGGTCGTCAAGCGCTATCGGGGGCTTGGCGCCGAAGTCGTCATGCAGGCGGGCGCAGGCGGCGCCGCGCATTTTCGCGACGAGGATTTTCCAGACGCCAGCATTGCCGCCGATGCGGCGGCCGCGATCGGTGAGGCCGGGCTGGTGCTTTGCGTCCAGCCACCACCGCCGAAGCTGATCAAGAAGCTCAAGCCGGGTACCGTGTTGCTCGGCATGCTCCAGCCCTGGTCCGACAAGGCGCGGCTCAAAGCACTCGCCAGCGGCGGCATCACCAGTTTCTCGCTCGAGCTCCTGCCGCGCATCACCCGATCCCAGAGCATGGATGCGCTGTCCAGCCAGGCGGCAGTGGCCGGCTATGAATGTGCTCTGATCGCGGCTGACCATTCACCCAAGTTCTTTCCGATGCTGACCTACGCGGCCGGTACCATCCGGCCGGCGCGGGTGCTGGTCATCGGCGCCGGTGTCGCCGGCCTGCAGGCGATCGCGACGGCGCGACGAATCGGAGCGATGGTCGAAGCCTATGACGTGCGCCCGGAAACTCGCGAGCAGGTCGAGTCACTCGGCGCCCGCTTCGTCGATACCGGCGTGTCGGCCGCCGGCAGCGGTGGCTACGCGCGGGAACTGAGCGACGACGAGAAGGCTCGCCAGGCCGAGAAGCTGGCAAAGGCGGTGGCGCAGTGCGACGCGGTGATCTCGACGGCTGCGGTACCGGGCAAGAAGGCGCCGGTGATCGTCACCAAGGAGATGATCGCAGCAATGAAGCCGGGCGCCGTGGTCGTCGACATGGCCGCGGACAGCGGCGGCAACGTCGAGGGAACGGTCGCGGGCGAGAAGACCTGGATTGGTGAGGTCCTGGTGATCGGGCCGACGCATATCCAGAGCCGAATGCCGGTCCATGCGTCCGAAATGTACGCCAAGAACCTGTTCAATTTCATCAGTCCATTCATCCGCGACGGCGAGCTGGTGCTCGACTGGGACGACGAGGTGATGGCCGGCTGTTGCCTGACCCACGACGGCGAGATCCGTCATGCGGGCGTTCGCGAAGCGCTCGGCCTGTAGCCACGACGAGAGAGAAGAAAACCATGGAAGGGATCGTCTATCTGTATGTGTTCATGCTGGCCGCGTTTACCGGCTACGAGGTCATCTCGCGGGTGCCGGTGATCCTGCACACCCCCCTGATGTCGGGTTCCAACTTCATTCACGGTGTCGTGCTGGTCGGCGGCATGGTGACCCTCGGCCATGCCGAGACCGGAATGCAAATGCTGCTGGGCTTCATCGCGGTGGTGCTGGGCGCGGCCAACGCCGCGGGCGGCTATGTCGTGACCGAGCGCATGCTCGGCATGTTCAAGTCAGGCAATCGCAAGGGAGGCGCGTGATGACGGGGCACTGGTTCATTCACGCCGCCTACCTGGCGGTGGCCGTGGTCTTCATCTTCGGACTGAAGGCCATGGCATCGCCGGCGACTGCCCGCAAGGGCATCGTCTGGGCTGGCTACGCGATGGTCGCCGCGGTGATCGTCACGTTCTTCTGGCCCGGCATGGAAAATCGCTGGTTGATCGTGCTCGGCATTCTGCTGGGCGGCGTCGTCGCATGGCGCTCCGGCAAGAAGGTCGCGATGACCGAGATGCCGCAGATGGTCGCGATCTACAACGGCATGGGCGGTGGTGCCGCGGCAGCGATCGCCGCGGTCGAGTTCGCCCGCGGTGAGGTCCACGGGCCGGCCATGCTGGTGATGGCCGTGCTCGGTGCACTGATCGGCGCGGTAGCATTCTCCGGCTCGTGCGTCGCGTGGGCCAAGCTCGCGGGCAAGATGAAGCGCGCATACCGGTTCCCGAACCAGCGCACCTTGAGCACCATGCTCGCCATCATCGTCGGCTGGCTCGGTATCGGCATCGTCGTCGATGGCCACCCGTGGGCGATCGCGATCATCCTGTTCTTTGCGGTCGCCCTGCTGCTCGGCGTCGTCCTGACGGCGCCGATCGGCGGTGCCGACATGCCGGTGGTGATCTCGCTGCTCAATGCCTTCACCGGCCTTGCCGTCGGCTTCGAGGGCTACGTGCTCCAGATTCCGGCGCTGATCGTCGCCGGCATCGTGGTCGGTGCGTCGGGTACGCTGCTGACCCACTTGATGGCCAAGGCGATGAACCGCCCGATCCGCAATGTGCTATTCACGCCGTTGACCGGCGAGGCGCAGGAGGATGCCCAGGCGATCGAAGGCCGCATGCAGGAGACCACGGCGCTCGACGCCGCGGCAACCATGCGCTACGCGGCCAAGGTGATCGTGGTTCCGGGCTACGGCATGGCGGTCGCGGGCGCCCAGCACAAGGTCTGGGAGATGAGCCAACTGCTCGAGGAAGCGGGCGTGTCGGTGTCGTTCGCGATCCACCCGGTCGCCGGACGGATGCCGGGGCACATGAACGTGTTGCTGGCGGAGGCCGGCGTGCCCTACGACAAGATCTTCGATCTCGACGAAATCAACAACGATTTTGCCCAGGCCGACGTGGCCCTGGTGATCGGTGCCAACGACGTCGTGAACCCGGTGGCTCGCACCGACAAGTCGAGTCCGATCTACGGCATGCCGATCCTCAACGTCGATCATGCGCGAAACGTGATCGTCGTCAAGCGCGGCCAGGGAACCGGCTACTCGGGCGTCGAGAATGCGCTGTTCTACATGGAAAACTGCCACATGCTGTACGGCAGTGCGCAGGAGGCCATCGCCGAAGTCATCCAGCACGTCAAGAGCATGGAAGGCTGATCGTCGCCGATTCGGGCATGACGGGGGGCCGCTGCGGCGGCCCCCTTGCGTTGACCCTCGCGTCGGGCGCTCAGCCGGCGCTGCGGCCGAGTTCGGCAGCGATGATGCGGCCGAAGGCCTGGGCGTCGACCGGCGAGCCGTGCAACATGCCCTGGCCCGCCGAACAGCCCAGCGCCGTCAGCCGGTCGCGCTGGGCAATGGTTTCGACGCCGGCTGCCACGACGTCGAGCGAGAGGCCGCGCGCGGCCTGAAGGATCGCCTCGACCATCACCGCGCCTTCGTCGCCGAATTCGAGATCGCGGACGAACTGCGGGTCGATCTTGAGTCCGGTCAATGGCAGATGGCGCAGCGCCGACAGCGGCGAGCCGTCCGAGCCGAATCGGTCGACGCGCAGACGCACACCGAGTTCCTGCAGCGCGAACAGGTTGTTCATCGCCGTCGGGCTTCGCGGCAACGCGGCACAGTCGATCAGTTCGAGTTCCAGCAGTTGCGGTCGCAGTGCACTCTGCGCCATGAAGTGTTCGAGTTCGCGGGTGAATTCGGCCCGCTCGAGTTCGCGTGCGGCGACGTTCAGCGACACCGTCAGATCGCACTGGAAGGCGTCGTGCCAGGCCGCGGCCTGTTCGCAGGCGCGCGACAGCGCCCAGCGGCCGAGGGCCGAGATGCTGCCGCTGCGGATCGCCGACGGCACGAACTGTTCGGCCACCAGCAGGCCGAGTTGCGGATGGTTCCAGCGTAGTAGTGCTTCCGCGCCGATCAGGCGCGAGTCTGCCAGACGGTAGCGGGGCTGCCAGTGCAGTTCGAGCTCGCCGCGGTCCGGCGCGCGGCGGATCGCAGCGTCCAGCCCCGCCCGGGCCAGCGAATCGACGGCATCCGAGAGATCGAACAGGTGAATCGGCCGGGCGCTCGAGCGCGCGGCGTGGAGCGCCTGTTCGGCCGCCGACAGCAGGCTGGCGAGATCGTCGCCGTGGTCGGGACCGATTGCCGCGCCGATCGTGGCGGCCAGTGTGACGGTCGTCGGTCCGGCCTTCAGGGGTGCCGCAACGACGTCGAGCAGTTCGTCGGCCAGGGCCTGAGCGTCGTCCCGGCCGCGGAGTTCGCCGACCAGGACCACGAAGCTGTCCGCGCCGATGCGAGCCACGGCCGAGTCGTCCGGGGCGACCATCACCAGGCGCTCGCCGAGCTGCGCCAGCAGGCGATCGGCGTGGATCTCGCCGATCTGGGCATTGATGCGATGAAAGCAGTCGATGTCGATCACCAGCAGTGCAAGCTTGCGTCGACTCTGCCGATTGCGACAGACCAGGGCCATGTAGGGTCCGGCGAGCCCCGAGCGATCGGGCAGGCCGGTCAGGGCGTCGACCGAATCCGCACCGCTGCTCGGAATCACCGGAGTCGGCGCGTGGCGGATGGTCACCAGATAGTGTGGTGCAGCCGCGAGCCGCCGCTGCACGCGCGCGATCTGGATCGTCGCCTGCGTCGCAGTCGATTCCCGTCGACGGATCGGACCCTCGCAACGCAGTCGGCCGGAGTCCGATCCGCGTGCCTCTTCGAATGGGTCGGCACTGCCTTCGGGCAGCAGGACCGTGGCTGGTTCGCCGAGCAACTGCTCGCGTTCGAATCCGGTCAGTCGGCAGGTCGCTGGATTGATCGCGACGACGCGCATGGCGTGGTCGAGGATCAGCACGCCGTCGTCGGTCAGGCCGAACAACTCGCTGCTGAACAGCTGAACGGGGTCGGGCGCCTGGCGAGCACGGTGCGTCAATAGCCGCTCGCCGTTGCCGCCCGGCGGGCGCAAGTCGACGATGTCGATTTCGACTTCGAACTCGCTGCCGTCCTTCCTGCGATGCTGTTGGCGTGGGCCGTCCGCGGCACCGGCGACCTGCAACTGGTCGAGGCGCATGCGCTGCAGTTCGCTGCGCTTGTAGGCATAGGCTCTTTCCGCGGCACGGTTGGCGTCGACGATGCGACCGTCTTCGCCGGCACAGATCAGCGCCGGCAGCGGCAGCGCATCGAAAGCGCGCCGCGACCGGCTGTCGGCGGGATGGCTGACCACCGTCGCGCCGCTGCCGGCGGACTGGGCGGGCAATGTGACGACGCGCCAGCCAGGCTGCGGGCCGGGCAGCGTGCGGCAGCCGGTAGAATCGAACTGAAGCGTGTCGAAGGCGACGCCGGACAGGCTGCGGCCCTGGCCCAGACGTGCCTGCGCGCTGGCGTTCGCAGCCTTGACCATGCCGTCCGCACCGATCACCAGCACCGGTTGCTGGACCGCAGCAGCGAGCTTTGGCCACAAGATGTCGGTTCGAGCCGGTTCGGGCCCGCGATCGTCGACGCCGGCGGTGTCGGGACTCAGCACCAGCGCATGGACGCCGGGCCGCACACGGGCTGCCGACAGGCAGCGCAGGTGGCGGCGCCGGCCACCCGGCAGGCGAAGCAGCAGGCTTCCTCGCGATGCACCCTCGACGAACAGCGCGCCGCGCGCCGCCAGGAATGCCGCCTCGGACGGAAACAGTTCGGCCAGCGGGCGGCCGACCAATTGCGGATAGGCGCGCTCGAGAAGATGGCAGGCTGCGCTGTTGACCTCGAGGATGGTCTCGTCGCTGGTGATGATCAGGCCTTCTTCGACGAGTTCGAAGAGGGCCAGATAGAGTCCGGCCTCCGCGCCGTCGGAGAGGTCGGGGATCAGTGTTTCCGGGGCGACATCCGGCGGTCGCCGGATCGGGAAGATGTCCATGCGTCGAATCGAACACGGCTTCGCAATGAAGCGAATGTAACGACCGAACGTCTGGTGACTTGACTGGATAAGCGGGGGGAAACCCGTGCTTTTCCGGTCGGTGGGCTCATTCAGCCCGGTTTGCGACCCAGTCCGCCGAGCAGGAAGGCAATCGGCCGCTGGTGCTTGCGCACGGCTGCCGGCGGCTGGATCTCGCCATCGCCGCCAAGCTTGTCCGTGTCCTGCGCCACCGGCTGGTAGGGCTGGCTGAAATCGAAACCGTCCGCCGCGACCACCGGGGACTTTCTGGCCGTCGTACGGCCACGGCTTCCGGTACTGCGGCCGCTGTCTTCCCGGTCGCCGCGCGGGCGCTTGTCGCCGCGGCGCTTGCGTTGCCCGCCATCGTGGAAATCATCCTCGACATCGAAGCCGGCGATCGGCTCCTGCGGAATTTCGAGATTGATCAGCTTCTGGATCTCGGCGAGGCGTCCACGCTCCTCGGCACACACCAGTGACACCGCGTTGCCACTGCGGCCGGCCCGACCGGTCCGTCCGATCCTGTGAACATAGTCTTCGGCCGTGTGCGGCAGTTCGAAATTGATGACGTAGGGCAGGTCGTCGATATCGAGGCCGCGGGCTGCGACGTCTGTTGCGACCAGTACGCGGATGCGCCCGGACTTGAAGCCTTCGAGCGTTTCGGTGCGCTGCTGCTGGCTCTTGTCGCCATGAATCGCGTCGGCTGCGATCTCGTGGCGCGCGAGAAAATGCGCGAGGCGGGAGCACACCATCTTGGTGTCCACGAACACCAGCACCTGGGAATCGGGCTCGTGGCGCAGGATATGGGCCAGCAGGTTGCGCTTCAGGCCCGCCGACACCGGATGCACCCGATGGCTGATGGTCTCGCTGACGGTGTTGCGGCGCGCGACCTCGATCAACTGCGGATTCTTCAGCATCTGATCCGCGAGCTTCTTGATTTCGTTCGAGAAGGTCGCCGAAAACAGCAGACTCTGGCGATTTGCCGGCAGCAGCGCGAGAATGCGCCGGATATCCGGGATGAATCCCATGTCGAGCATCCGGTCGGCCTCGTCGAGTACCAGGATCTCGACCTGACCGAACTGGATCGTCTTCTGCTGGACGTGATCGAGCAGGCGGCCGGGGGTGGCCACGACGATCTCGATGCCGCGGCGCAACTCCTGCGTCTGCGGATTCATGTCGACGCCGCCGTAGATGCAGGTCGAGCGCAGCGGCAGGTACTTGCCATAGGTCTGCACGGACTCGTGCACCTGCATCGCCAGCTCGCGCGTGGGTGCGAGGATCAGCGCCCGAACCGGGTGGCGCGCCGGCGAGGTGCTGGTGCTGGCGTGACGAGCCAGCCGATGCAGCATCGGCAGCGTGAAGCCGGCGGTCTTGCCGGTGCCGGTCTGTGCGCCGCCCATCACGTCGAGGCCGTGCATCACGATCGGGATCGCCTGCTGCTGGATCGGAGTCGGTTCGGTGTAGCCGGCGTCGGCCACGGCACGCTGCAGTTCGGGAAGAAGCCCGAGGTCCGCAAATTTCATTCGCTGGATCGCTCTGTAATCCGCCCGCCGCAAAAACGCGTGCGACCGGCACGGGCGTGGATAGGGTTCAAATTGTCCGGGTATGGCGCTGGCATGGCTGCCGGCCCGCCCGTCGACCGGTACGACGAACGCAAAAACTGTAGATTATACATTGGCGAAGCCGAGTCCGATCAGTGCGGCGCCAGGTAGGCCGTCACTTCCTCGCGGTCGTGGTACAGCTGACGCATGCGCAAGTCGAAGCCGAGCGAGTTCTGGCGGAAACGATCTTCGATCAGCCGACGGCAGCGCTCCAGCTCTTCGAGACGCTTCTTCATCGGCAGCTTCAGATTGAATATCGCGCGACGGGCTCGCCCGGATGCGACCCAGTCCGCCATCAGCCGGCTGATTCGCGCCGGCTGTTCGACCATGTCACAGACCAGCCAATCGATACCGCCGTCGGGGCGCCAGGTGAAGCCGTCGGCGCGCAGGTGTTCGATCATGCCGGTGGCCAGGGCCTGCGGTGACATCGGTCCGTTGTCGATCGCGGTGACCCGCAGGCCGCGATTGGCCAGGTGCCAGCTCCAGCCACCGGGGGCGGCGCCGAGATCCACGGCGCGCTGCCCGGGTCGCATCGTCGATTCGAGCTCGGCCGGTGTCAGCAGGGTCATCAGTGCCTCCGCCAGCTTCAGTGTCGACCGGCTCGGTGCCTGTGATGGCATGCGCAATCGCGGAATGCCCATCGGCCACGGCGATGCGTTGTCGGGCACGGACAGGCCGAGCCAGGCGCTGCCGGGTGCCGGCAGTAGAACATGCAGCCGGGCGAGTTCGGTGCGCCTCGGGCGTAGCACGCCGTGCTTTGCGAGGATGCGCTCGAGGGCCGGCTGCAGGCGACGCCCCAGCGCGGCCAGCGGGCGTTGTTCGGCACCGTCTCCCGCTTCGACCAGGATCGCCGAAAAGGGCGTTCCGGCCGTCTTCGCGGCAGCCAGCACGGGCGACACGCGATCCCTGCCGGCGAGCCCGTCGGCATGGCCGAAGGCGAACGCCAATTGCCGGGCAAACGTCAGCGAAACAAGTCGAATTGCACGGTCGAGGACGTCGAACCGGTGTATGTTCTCCAGATCGATGCGAACCTGGCCCGAGTCAAGAGAACAGACGGATCTGCCGTTGATACCGACGTGGTCGAGCCGGGCCATGATTTCGCGTGAACATTCCGCCTCGAAACCGGGCCGGCAAAGCGCCATCACGAATCGGCATTCCACATGGGCGGCAGCGTGTTTCATGGCCGGACCCGGTTTGTCGCGCAATCTGATCGGGCGGTGCGATGGCAGGAGGCGCGGGATTCTTGAATGAACATGGAGCCGAGACAGCGTGTTTGAATTGCGGCGGTTGGGGACCAGTGACCTCATGGTGTCACCGGTCTGTCTGGGTACGATGACTTTCGGGCAGCAGAACAGCGAAGCCCAAGCCCATGCCCAGCTCGACTTCGCCGTCTCGCGTGGGATGAACTTCATCGATACCGCGGAACTGTACGCGGTACCGCCATGTGCCGAAACCTATGGTGCCTCCGAGCGGATCGTCGGCAGCTGGTTGCGGCGCCAGCCGCGGGACCGGATCGTGCTGGCGACCAAGGTGGCAGGACCCGGGCGACGCCTCGGATGGATTCGCGGTGGGTCGCCGTGCCTGGATCGGGACAATATCGTCGCCGCCGTGAACGCCAGTCTCGAACGCCTGCAGACCGATTACATCGACCTCTACCAGCTACATTGGCCGGAGCGCAATCAACCGATGTTCGGCCAATGGCAGTTCGATCCGACCGAGGAGCGATCGGGCACGCCGATCCGTGAACAGCTCGCGGCTCTGAAAGAGCTGGTGGACGCCGGCAAGATTCGCCATGTCGGCCTCTCCAACGAGCATCCCTGGGGCGTTTCCGAATTCCTGCGACAGGCGCGCGAGCATGCTCTGCCCCGCGTCGTGACGATCCAGAATGCATACAACCTGCTGAATCGGGTATTCGACTACGGCCTCGCCGAACTGTGCCACCGGGAGCGGGTTTCCTTGCTGGCCTATTCTCCGCTGGCATTCGGTCACCTGACCGGGAAGTATCTCGACGATGCCGGTGCGCCGGGCCGTCTGAACACTTTCCCGGGATTCGGGGCCCGCTACCAGAAGCCGCGGCTGCCCGAGGCCGTTGCGGCCTACCGGGCGCTGGCACGCGAGGCCGGCATGTCGCTGACCCGCATGGCCCTGTCGTGGATCTACCACCGCTGGTGCGTCGGCAGCACCATCATCGGCGCGACCTCGGTCGAGCAACTCACCGAAAATATCGATGCCTGGTGCGAACCGCTGCCGACCGCGCTGAACGACGCGATCGATGCACTCCATCTGCGTTTCACGAACCCCGCGCCATGACTGACATGACGTTGAAGCGACCAGGACGCAGGCGGCCATGAAGGAGATCGTCGCAAGCGAGGAACTCACGCTCGGCATGTTCGTCGCCGATCTCGATCGACCGTGGATCGACTCGCCGTTTCTGTTGCAAGGCTTCCTGATCGAAGACGAGGATACCCTCGCGCAGCTTCGCGGGCTGTGCCGATTCGTCTCGGTGGACCGGGCGCGTTCGGTCGGTGATGCCCACCGTGCGCCGCGAAAGGAAGACGTCTCTTCGAGCGTGGGCGGCAGCTTCCGCCCGCGGGCACAGACCGAGCCGGCGCCAGGGCACGGCAGCGGGAAGTCCGTCGAACTGCCGGATTTCGTGCAGATCCTGCGCATGATCCGTGGCGGGCAGACCGACCAGCTGCCGATCATCGAGCGTCGCGACATCGAATCCGACGCGGCCGGCGACGAGTTCGACGAAGGCCTTGCCGGCTTGCCGGTCGGCGAACCGGACTTGGGCGCCGGCCGCAGCCTGGGGCGCCTGTTCGATCCATTGAAGGGCGTCTTTTCCCGGCTCGATCGCGGAGCAGACCCGGACGGTTCGTCGTCTGGCATGCGCGGCGACGCGGCGCAGATGCTGCGCAGCCACGCCTCCCGAATTCGCGAGCGGACCCGGGTCGAGCGCGAACTGGTCTACGTCGCGCCGCGCTTCGCCAAGGTGCAGCAGGCACTCGAGAAGGTGCTCGACGACGTCTGCAACAGCATTTCCCCCGACATCGGTGCGTTGCGCGAAGGCATCGACGAAATGGTCCGCAGCATCGCCCGCAACCCGGATGCGCTGATCTGGCTGACCCGGCTAAAGGCGACCGACGAAGGCAGCTACCAACATTCTCTGCATACCTCGGTCCATATGATGGTGTTCGGGCGCAGCCTGGGCATGGGAGACGCAGCAACCCAGATGCTGGGGCTCGCAGGCATGTTGCACGACGTCGGCAAGATACGGCTGCCGTCCCGCCTGTTGGCCAAGAACGCCAGGCTCACGCCAATCGAGTACGAAATCTTCAAGACCCACGTCGACTATTCGATGGCAATCCTCGGTGAACTCGCCGAGCTGCCCGAAGACGTGCTCGAGATCGTGCACCGGCACCACGAGCGCTTTGACGGCTCGGGATATCCGCGGGGCCTCGCGGGTGACGACATCGGCATGGCGGCCGAGATCGCCGGTCTGGTCGATAGCTATACCGCGATGACCAGCAAGCGCGAATACAATCCGGTGTTCAGCACTCACCAGGCCCTCGAAGACCTGATCCGGCTGCGGGGGACCCGCCACCGCGAGGGGCTGGTGGACCAGTTCATCCAGTGCATCGGCATCTATCCGGTCGGGTCGCTGGTGGAACTCAACAGTGGCGAGGTTGCGGTGGTGATCGGCCAGAATCGGGTGCGACGGTTGAAGCCCCGGGTGATGGTGCTGCTGGCCCCCGACAAGTCCCAGAATACTTTCCCGCCGGTGCTCGACCTGTTATACGACCCGATCACGCCGAGCGGCCAGCCCTATGCGATCGTGCGCTCACTGCCGTCCGACGCCTATGGCATCGATCCCCAGGAGTTCTACCTCGGATGAGCGCCGGCGCCAACCCGCAGGCGCAGATTCCGGATCTTCGGCAGGCGCTCGCGAGCCACGGTGTGGGCACGGCCGAAATGGCCGCGATCCGCGCATTCACGCGCGTGGTCGCGCCAGCGGACTACGCGCGAGGCTTTGCGGTCTGCCTGGCGCAGATCGCCGGGGGCTCCGTCGCCGCCGGTGGCGGTGAACAGGCGCAGGCGCGCTTCTGCTCGGGCCTTGCCAACTGCACCGACTGGTCCGATCCGCAACCCTGGTTCGATCGGGTTAGCGCGGATTGGGCCCGATGCGTCGATTCCGGCGCGGAGGCCGGGTTCGCGCTGGACGCCTGTGCGGCCCTGGTCAAGGCAGCGGCACGGTACCTGACCAGCGACGGTGCCGGCGTCGGTCGGCTGGAGATGGACATCCTGTTCGCGATCGACGGTTTTGCCTGGTGCGTCGCGTCGCTGCTGTCCCAGGCCTTGCTGCCGCGACGTGCGGGCGGCGCCGCGAGGGGCGACATCGACGCCCTGACCGGCCTTCCCAACCGCCATGCAGTCGGCAGGCTGCTGGCCCAGTGGCTGCCCACGGCCGTCAGCGACGGCGTTCGCGTCGGGCTCGTGTTGCTGTCCATCGAGTGGGGCGTCGCCGTCCGCCACCTGCCGGCAGTCGAAGTTGATCGCCTCCGCCTGGCGGTGTCGCAGCGGCTCGGCGAGGCAGTGCGTGCGGGCGACGTGTTGTGTGCCACCGGCGATCACGAATGGTCGTTGCTGCTGCCCGCCTTGCGCAGTCCGGCGCAGTTGCGGCTCGCCGCCAACAAGCTGATCAATGCGTGCGAGGCGCTGCTCGAAGGCGAGTTCGGCGAGCGCTGCGGGCGGCTGCGGGCGGGCGGCGCAGCCGGCCCGGAACATGGGCGCGACGCCGCCTCGCTCGAGGTCGCCGCGCGCACGGCGTTGTTGATCGCACGACAACGCGAACTGGATTTCGAGGATTACCGCGGCGAATTCGCAGGGGTGGTCGGTGACGCCATCGATTTCGAGCGCGAACTGCTCAATGCGCTGCATCTGCAGGAACTGCAACTGTACTTGCAGCCCCAGGTGCGGCTCAGTGACGGTCGTTGCGTCTCGGTGGAACTGCTGTTGCGGTGGCAGCGACACAGCGGCGAATGGGTTGCGCCGCCGCGGATCATCGAAGGCGCGCAGCAGATCGGCGTGCTGCCGCGTCTGTCGAACTGGTTGATCATGCATGGCGCCAAGGTCGCTGCCGAACTGGCGCATGCCGGTGTCGAGGTCAGGGTCAACCTGAACGTCACGGCGACCGACCTGATCGATGACGAGTTGCCGGTGATGGTCGCTCAGGCACTCGATACCTGGCGCGTGCCGCCTGAACGCTTCGGCCTCGAGATCACCGAATCGGCGCTGGTGTCAGACGAGCAGCGGGCAGCGAGGCTGATCGCCGAACTGCGCGAACTCGGTTGTCCGGTGGCACTCGACGATTTCGGAACCGGTTTCTCGTCGCTCGCCTACCTGCGCAATCTGCCGGTGACCGAACTGAAGATCGATCAGATGTTCGTGCGCCAGCTCGCCCAGTCCCGGGCCGATCAAGCCATCGTCGAAGCCGTGATGCGGCTGGCCGACGGCTTTGGTCTGCAGGTGGTCGCCGAAGGCGTCGAGGACGAACAGGCGCGTCACCTGCTGAACGAGGCGGGCTGCGATCTGATCCAGGGGCATCTCGAAGCGCGCGCGATGCCGCTCGAGGAATTCATCGGTTGGTGGCGCGCGCGCGAAGCCGGCCGGCAGGCGTTGGCCTGATCCGGTCAGTGGGCGTCGCCTGGGCGAGTGCGATTGCGCAATCGTGACAGGGGCGTCTCTGGTGGCGGTGCTTCTTCGTGAGCGTTTGCCTCGGCGTGCTTCTCGGGCTCCGCCGGCTTTTCCTCGGCGGGCATTTTGGGGGGTATCGTCGGCTTGACGGCTTCGATGTTGTTCTCGGTCATGTAGTCGTTCATCGTGCGCCAGCCCTCGAAGACGGCCGCCTTGTGGGCCTCGGGATTGAGCGCGAAGCAATCCTCGAGCGCGCGACCTGCGTGGCGGCAGGCGCTTCCGATTGCGCGCCCCTCGGCCTGTTCGGCCTCCGCCTGCTTCTGCGGATCGGGAATGCCGATCTGCTCGCATGCGGACAATCCGAGGATGATCATCAGGCAAGCAAGGTTGCGTCCCATCGAACCGATACCTGTCGTGGTGTGGTCATTGGAGGCAGTAACGTCCTTTCAGGCAGATTCTTGACGGCATTCGCATCGCCGACATGATCGGTGCGCCCCCGCGACGCCTGATCCCATGCGAAGATCGCGCGATCTGACTTGGAGCGGATGCAATGATCGATCGATGGGCGCTGCCCCGCGTCGTCGCCCACCGCTGTGGTGGCGCGCTGGCGCCCGAGAACACGCTGGCCGGGCTGCGCGTGGCCGCAGCCCTGGGCTGTCGCGGCGTCGAGTTCGACGTCCAGGCGAGTGCCGACGGCGAAGCGGTGGTGATCCACGATGCCCGCGTCGACCGCACCACCGATCGTTGCGGTACGGTGGCCATGCTGACTGCCGCGCAACTCGCGGCCTGCGACGCCGGCGTCCGGCACCACCCGGCCTTCGCCGGCGAGCGCATTCCCCGGCTTGGCGAGGTCGCGGCGCTGTGCCGGACATTGGGATTGGTGGCCAATGTCGAACTGAAGTGCGAGACGGACGAAGGCAGCGCCCTGGCGCACGCCGTCGTGCCGCAGGTCGTTGCCTGTTGGCGCGGCGCGTCCGCGCTGCCGCTGGTTTCATCCTTCTCGGAAGCCGCGCTGGCGGTCGCCGCCGACATTGCGGAGTTTCTGCCGCGTGCGCTGCTGGTGGAGGCGGTGCCCAGCGACTGGCGTGGCCGCCTGTCGCGCCTTGGCTGCATTGCGCTGCACTGTCATGTGTCGGCGCTGGACGAGGCACTCGTCAGACAGGTGCGCGAGGCCGGTTACCGATTGGCGGCGTATACCGAGAACGATCCGGTCCGCGCCGCCCGATGGCTGGCGGGCGGCGTGGACGCGCTGTTCACCGATCGGCCGGAGCTGCTGCTGGGTACCGAGCCGGCGGCCGTCGTCGCCTCGCCTTGACGGCCTTCGGTGCCGAACCTACCATCCCGTTTTTTCGCGCGGCCGCACCCGTGTCCCCACAGCAGCTCTACTTGCCCATTCATGCCGACATGCAGGCCGTCGACGCGGTGATTCGCGAGCGCCTGCATTCCGACGTCGTCTTGATCCGGCAGGTCGCGGAATACATCATCCACAGCGGCGGCAAACGCCTGCGGCCGGCGCTGGTGCTGTTCTCGGCCGGTGCGATGGGCTACCAGGGGCGGCACCACCACGAACTCGCGGCGGTGGTCGAATTCATTCACACCGCGACGCTGCTGCACGACGACGTCGTCGATGAGTCCGACCTGCGGCGAGGCCACCAGACTGCGAATGCGCTGTTTGGCAATGCCGCGTCGGTGCTGGTGGGCGACTTTCTGTACTCGCGCGCCTTCCAGATGATGGTTTCGGTCGGCCGAATGAGGGTGATGGAGGTGCTGGCCGACGCGACCAACACCATTGCCGAAGGCGAGGTGCTGCAACTGCTGAATTGTCACGAGGCGGACGTGACGGTCGATGACTACCTCCGCGTGATCCGTTACAAAACCGCCAAGCTGTTCGAGGCCGCGTGTCGGCTGGGCGCGATCCTCGGTGGCGCCGACGACACCGTCGAGCGTGGTCTGGCCGACTACGGCATGCATCTGGGGACGGCGTTTCAACTGATCGACGATGTCCTCGACTACTCCGCCGACGAGGCGGACACCGGCAAGCATCTCGGCGACGACCTGGCCGAGGGCAAGCCGACCCTGCCGTTGATCCACACGATGCGCCACGGAACGGCCGAGCAATCGGCGCTGGTGCGGCGGGCGATCGAGCGGGGCGGGCGCGAGGAATTCGCGGCGGTGCTGACGGCGATCCGGGACTGCGGCGCGCTGGATGAGACTCGGCGTTTCGCAGCGGCCGAAGCAACCCTCGCAAAAGCCGCCATCGAGCCACTTCCTCCTTCCATTTTCAAGGAGTCTCTGCTAAAATTATCGGACTTTGCAGTCGCGAGAGACCGGTAAGCGGCCCGCGCTGCAAATCTCAAGATTCGGGGAATAGCTCAGCCTGGTAGAGCACTGCGTTCGGGACGCAGGGGCCGGAGGTTCGAATCCTCTTTCCCCGACCAGTTATGCTGGGAAACAAAGGGATTGGCGAAATCGCCAGTCCCTTTTTTCATGCCCGCGTCGGCTGCGTCGTCGTGGTACCCGGACGTCCGAAATCGGCGCTTGGTCGAGTCAGGACAGGTATCGGGCGAGAAAGGCACCCTCGAGCGACGGCGGCAGCGGCAGCCGGACGCAATGACCGCTGCCTGGGGCGCAATCGACGCGGCTGCCGGCGGGATCGAGCATGCGCTCGACCAGATGATCGCGATTGCCGCCGGGATGCACGATCTCCAGCCGGTCGCCGACGGCGAAGCGGTTCTTGACCGCGATCTCGGCCAAGCCGCCCGCGTCGTAGCCGATGACGTCGCCGACGTACAGGCTGCGGCCCGACTCCGAATGTCCGCGCAGGTAGTTCTGTGTCTCGGCCGGCGTGTGGCGTCGGTAGAAGCCGTCGGTGTAGCCGCGGTTGGCAAGCCCTTCGAGCCGGCCGAGCAGCAGCGGATCCAGGCTGCGCCCCGAGATCGCGTCATCGATCGCCTGGCGGTAGGCCTGACAGGTGCGGGCGGCATAGTAGGCGCTCTTGGTACGTCCCTCGATCTTGAGTGAATCGACGCCGATGTCGACCAGCCGCTGGACGTGCTCGATGGCCCTCAGATCCTTGGAATTCAGTACGTAGGTGCCGTGTTCGTCTTCCTCGATCGGCATGAAGCTGCCCTGGCGCTTCTCGCGCTCCTCGAGCAGGAAGACGTCGCCGCTCGCGTCCTCGCGGCCCTGGTGTACGCCGAAGTCCCAGCGGCAGGAATTGGTGCAGCTGCCCTGATTGGCATCGCGGTGGTTGAAATAGCCGGAGAGCAGGCAGCGGCCGGAATAGGCGATGCAAAGGGCGCCGTGCACGAAGACCTCGAGCTCGGTGTCCGGACAGGCATCCCGGATCTCGGCGATTTCATCGAGGGACAGTTCGCGAGAAAGGATCACGCGCGAAATGCCGGCCTGGTGCCAGAACCGTACCGCCGCAGCGTTGACGGTGTTGGCCTGCACCGACAGGTGGATCGGCACCTGCGGCCAAGTCTCGCGTACCGTCATGATCAGTCCGGGATCGGCCATGATCAATGCGTCCGGTGCCAGCGCCACCACCGGCGCCATGTCTTCGACGTAGGTCTTCAGCTTGGCACCGTGCGGGTAGATGTTGGAGACCAGATAGAATCGGCTACCGGCGGCACGGGTGCGCCGGATGCCCTCCGCCAGGATATCGAGTCGGCCGAAGTCGTTGTTGCGCACGCGCAGGGAATAGCGTGGCTGCCCAGCGTAGATGGCGGTCGCGCCATAGGCCAGGGCCGTGTCCAGCATCTGCAATGTGCCGGCCGGTGCAAGCAATTCCGGTGCTTTTCGCATGGTGCCGCCCAATGTCCGAAAGGCGCCGATTATCGCGGAATTCGAGTCCGTCGTGCCGATGTCGGCAGTCGTTGGTCAGGGCGCTGTGTCCTCAGTCGCGTGGCCCCTCTTCCGAACCGGGCGCATCGCTCGCCAGTGGCGGCGCCGGCGGTGACTCGCAGCGATACAGTCCGCGCCCGAGAAGATACTGGGTGTAGCCGATCGAGCCGATCACGACGCCTGCCGGATACAGTTGCCGCCCATGTCGGTCGAACACCGCAAATGGCAGTGGCGCGCGGGCCGAAATCTCGTCGGCCAGAATGCGTCGGTAGGCAACCATGGATATTCTGATGGAATAGGGTGCCTCCAGCATAGCGCGTTGCCGATGTCATCGGAAACGGTTTCTGACGTTCCTCGGCGTGCCACCCGGGCGGATCGATCGCGTCAACGCCACATGTCGCGCATGCCGGCCGCGAGATCCAGCGCGATCCTGCGCGGATCGCCGTGGCGTCGGGCGGACTGATCGAGCTGCGGCCAGCTGCGCTGTTCGAAATGCCGCAGCAGGCGGTTCGGGATGAAGCGGGTGCGACCCGCATAGACATGGCGGTCGCCGTGGGCGGCCTGGTGGGTGACATAGAAGCGTTGCGGCAGCATCAGGTCGAGTTCGTCGCGTGCCCGCGTCATCGCAACGTAGAGCAGGCGACGTTCCTCCTCGATATCGGCGGCACTGCCGGTTGCGAGATCGGACGGAAGGCAGCCATCGACGGCGTTCAACAGGGTCACCGCGCGCCATTCCTGACCCTTGGCGGAATGGATCGTGGACAGGATCAGGAAATCCTCGTCGAGTGGCCCCGCCCCTGCCTCGGCACTGGTCGCCTCGGGCGGATCGAGCGTCAGTTCGGTGAGAAAGCGCTGGCCGTCCGGATAGGTCGCGGCCAATGCCGCGAGTTGCCGGATGTCGGCTTCGCGCATCATGGGTTCCGGATACAGTCGTTCCAGCATCGGCAAGTACCAGTCGCAGAGGCGGTCGAAGGCCGCCGGCCAGGCCGTGTCGTCGCTGCGGCAGGCATCGACCAGTTCGACGAATCCGTGCCAGGCATCACCGGTGTGCGCCGGTACCGGCTGTTCCCGCAACAGGCTCGGTCCGGCCGGACTCGATGCCAGGTTGTCGAGCACGGTCGCTGCGGTGCGTGGCCCGATACCGGCCAGCAGTTGGATCGCGCGGAAACCCGCCACCCGATCCCGCAGGTTCTGCGACCAGCGCAGGACCGCCATCACGTCCTTGACATGGGCGGCCTCGAGGAAGCGCAGGCCGCCGTACTTGACGAAGGGGATGTTGTGGCGGCCCAGTTCGATCTCCAGCCGCGCACTGTGGTGGGCGGCACGAAACAGCACGGCCTGATCCTTCAGTCGCATGCCGGCCTCGCGGCGGCCGAGGACCTGTTCGACGACGCAGCCGGCCTGATCGGCATCATCGCGGACCGAGATCAGGGCCGGCAGGCGGCCGCCCTCGCGCTCGGTCCATAAGGATTTCTCGAATGCCTCGCCGGACAATGCGATCACCGCATTGGCAGCGGACAGGATCGGCGCCGTGCTCCGATAGTTGCGTTCGAGCGCGATCCGTTCGGCCTGCGGCTCGAAACGCTCGGCAAAGTCGAGGATGTTGCGGACCGTTGCGCCGCGAAAGGCGTAGATCGACTGGGCATCGTCGCCGACCACGGTGAGTCCGCTGCCGTCGGGCCGCAGCGCGAGCAGGATGTCGGCCTGCAGGCGATTGGTGTCCTGGTATTCGTCGACCAGCACGTGGCTGAAGCGTTCACCGAGTTCGGCGGCCAGTGCGGGGGCGTCGAGCATGCGCGCCCAGTAGAGCAGCAGATCGTCGTAATCGAGTACCTGCTGGGCCTGCTTCGCTTCGACGTAACCGAGGAACAGCTGGCGCAGTTCTGCCTCCCATTCGCGGCACCACGGAAAGCTCTGCTGCAGGACGTCGGCGAGTGCCCGGCAGGTATTGACGACGGACGAATAGATCGCCAGACAGGTGGCCTTCTGGGGAAAGCGTCGCTGGCGCGCGGACAGCCCCTGCTCGTGACGGACGAGATTGATCAGGTCGGCGGAATCCTCGCGATCGTGGATCGTGAACGCCGGATCGATGCCGATGCAGCCGGCGTACTCGCGCAGCAACTGCGCGCCGACGCCGTGAAATGTGCCCGACCAGGGCAGCGTGGCAGCGGCCCGCTCCGCGCCGGGACGATCCGCCAGCAGGCGACCGATGCGGCGCTTCATCTCGTCGGCCGCGCGGCGCGAGAAGGTCAGAAGCATCAGCGAGTCCGGCGCGACGCCGCGGTCGAGCAGGACCGCGACCCGATGGGCCAGGGTCTTGGTCTTGCCGGTGCCCGCACCGGCGATGATCAGCAGTGGATGGTGCTGCATGTCGCCCGCACCGTGGGTCGCCGCCTCGCGCTGGGCGGGATTGAGCGCCGACAGCCAGTCGGCCGCGGGCGAGCGGTCGGCCAGGCTGGTCGGACTCATGCCGCTGCCCCGGCTGCATCGGAGGCCGGGTACTCCAGTGGCGCGATACCGGCCGCTGCCGGGTGGCGGGTCGCGAAGGTCGCCGATGTTGGCGGCATTGTCGAACGGTCGGTACATTTCATGAACTGTAATTGTATACACCTTCCGGCGGTTGGCAATGCGGCGCCGCCCGGGCCCGCATCGACCCGATCGCGGGGGGACATTCCCCACCCCATTCCCCACATTTGAGGAATTCGGATATTGAGTGGGTAAACGATAAGAAACCGATACTTAGCTTGGTGTCGAGGCGTGGCATGTTTCTGGCTTCGGGGTCCTGGCCATGTTGATAATCGGGGGTCAGCAAATGCCAAGGATTCAGTTCAGGGGAGGCTGCGGCGGTAGCGGAGGGCGCCATGCGGATGAATCGAGCCGCTGAACTCGCACCCGAGTTCGCGTTCGATTCCGACGCCATCGCCGCCGCCGTCGAGGCGTCGCTCGGCTCGGACCGAAGCGCGGTCGAGTTGCTCGAGGAAAGCGTCGGCCTGCCGCCGGCGGATTTCGTCGAGCAACTTGCCCGCGCCCTGCGTTATCGCGTCGCCGACAGCGCCGAACTCAATCGCGCCGTTCCGTTGTTCGAGCGTCTCGCTTTCACCGAATGCCAGAGCCGAAACTGCATCGTGCTCCGACTCGCCAGTGGCGAGGACTGTCTGGTGCTGGCGGATCCGCTGGACCGCGACCTCACCGAATGGGCCGATCTGCGCTTTCCGGGGCTAGAGCGGCGGATTGCGCACCACGCGGATCTGGGCGCCTATCTCGGTCGCTTCGAGGACAACGTACGGGCGATGGAAGCCCTCGGCGCAAGCGGGCCCCAACGTGCGGATGGTGACGAAGAGGACGGCGAGGTGCTGTCGCTGGCGCGCATCAGCGAGGACGCCAGCGTCGTCGTCAAGCTCGTCAATTCGACGATCTACGACGCCCTCAAGGCGCAGGCCAGTGACATTCACCTGGAAATGGCGCCGAGCGGCCTGCAGATCAAGTACCGGGTCGACGGCGTGCTCAATGCCGCCGGCAGCGTCAGCGGCGTCGAGCAGGCCGAGCAGGTCATCTCGCGCATCAAGATCATGGCCGAGCTCGACATCGCCGAACGCCGCGTGCCGCAGGATGGCCGCTTCAAGGTCCGGCTGAAGGGCCGCAGCGTCGATTTCCGGGTGTCGGTGATGCCGAGCATCCATGGCGAGGATGCCGTCCTGCGCGTCCTCGACAAGCAGGATCTCGCCCAGGCACAGCGCGGCGTGCTGATCGACACGCTGGGCTTCGACGGCGATACGCGGGCGCTTCTCGGCCGGCTCGCCGGAGAGCCCTATGGCATGGTGCTGGTCACCGGACCGACCGGCAGCGGCAAGACCACCACCGTCTACGCGATGCTCTCGGAGATCAACAACGGTCACGACAAGATCATCACGATCGAGGATCCGGTCGAGTACCAGCTGCCCGGCGTGCTGCAGATCCCGGTCAACGAGAAGAAGGGGCTGACCTTTGCCCGGGGCCTGCGCTCGATCCTGCGGCATGATCCGGACAAGATCATGGTCGGCGAGATCCGCGATGCCGAGACCGCCCAGATCGCGATCCAGTCGGCGCTGACCGGGCACCTGGTGTTCACGACGATTCACGCCAACAGCGTGTTCGACGTGATCGGGCGCTTCGCCCAGATGGGCGTGGACGCCTACAGCTTCGTCGCCGCTCTCAACGGCATCCTGGCCCAGCGGCTGGTCCGCCTGGTGTGCCGCGACTGCATGCGGCCGGCCAGTCCCGATGCGGAGGCACTGCGCGAGTCCGGGATCGATCCGGACAGCGCCATCGATTTCGAATTCGTCGAAGGCGAGGGCTGCGGTCGCTGTCGCGGCAGCGGTTATCGCGGACGTTCGGCGATCGCCGAGATCCTGCTGCTCGACGACGAGCTGCGCCAACTCATCATCGACCGTGCGCCGATCGGGCAGATCAAGGCCTCCGCCCGGCGCAAGGGCACCCGTCTACTACGCGAATCGGCCGTGGACCTGGTACGCGCCGGACGCAGCACGCTTGCGGAGATCAACCGTGTCACTTTTGTTTCGAAGTGAATTCTGCGCCGCGCTGGCACCGGGCCGGATCGAGCTGACACGGCTCGCCTACGGCCTGCGCCGCCGGGTCGAGGCGTGGCGCCGAGCGGATCTCAGTCCCGCTGCCGGCGATGCCGGCGGCTGGCGCTTCGTGCTGGAGGCGCTGTCGTCGATGCTGCAGGGCGACCGGCCGGTGCGCGGGCGCCTGAAGGTCGTGCTGTCGAGCCACTGGGTGCGCTTCCAGGTGATCCCGTGGAATCCCGAGATCAATTCCCCGTCCGAGTTCGCCGGCTACGCCAGGGCGTGCTTCGAGCGGGTCTATGGTGAACTGGCCAGCGGCTGGGAGATTCGCTTCGACGAGGCGCCATCCGGCCGCGGCCGGATGGCCTGCGCGATCGACCGCGAACTGCTCGACGGCATCACCCGCGTCACCCGTGAATCCGGCTGTCGCCTGGCCGGCGTCCAGCCCTATCTGATGCACGCGTTCAATCCGTTGGCGATGCCACTGGGGCGGCGCAACTTCCTGTTCGTCCTGGCCGAGCCCGGCCGCGTCACGCTCGCCGCAGGGAATCGCGGCGGCTGGGCGTCGGTGCGCAATTGCTCCGTCGATGTCGACGAAGCCGGCCTGCGGGCCCTGGTCGAACGCGAACTGAACCTGCTCGGCGGCAGTGAGCAGCCGGAAGTGATCATCCATGCACCCCGCATCGCGGCGGAACAGCTCGAAGGGATCGAGGCACTGGGATGGAAACTGATCCCGGCCGGCGGTACCTCGGACTACGCGATGGCCTGGGGAACGGGGGCACCATGAAGATCCTGGAGCTCGACTTCCATCGGCCACAGCGCAGTTCGCTCGTCGGCGTTGCCCTTTTGGTGGTGGGATTTGCGGCCTGTGGTCTGGTGCTTGCCGATCTGGTCGAGGTGAATCAGCAGATCGACCGCGAGCGTGTGGTTCTGGCGCGCATCGAGTCACTGCGCCCGACTGCCGAACAGGCCGGGCGGCGCGCCGCCGACGACCGCAAGAAGGCTGCGCGTGTCGAGCGCGACAGGCTCGAGGGCGCGCAGGCGGTCGCCGACCGCCTGGCGATTCCCTGGGGTGAGCTGCTCGCCGAGATCGAGGCGGCGGACGGCAACGACGTCGCGATCACCGTGCTGTCGCCCGACCCCAACAAGAAAGTGGTGCGCATCGAAGGCCAGGCGCGCGATCTTCGCGCCATGCTGAGCTACAACGCACGGCTCGCGGCCTCACCGATGCTGGTGGACGTGGCCCTGATCAACCACGAAGTGGTGCTCGAGGACCCGAACCAGCCGGTGCGATTCAGTCTGAGTGCAGTGTGGAGGCAGAACGATGGCCGCAATCAATAGACTGAGACTGGTCGAGCACTGCCAACATGCCGGTTCGGCCGGGGCGATCGGCGCAGGCTTGCTGGCCTGCGCCCTGGTTGCCGGCGTCGGCTCGCTGCTGCCGGCCAAGCGCGAACTGGAGCAGGCCCGGCTCGCGCTGGTCGAGGCGCAGCAGCAGGCGCGGGCGCCGAAGCCGCAGAAGCCTATGCAGACAGTCGAGGAACAGCTGGCGAGCTTCTACCAGCATTTTCCCGACCGGGCACAGGCGCCCCATCTGCTCGAGCAGGTGTATGCCGCGGCCGGCGACTTCGGCCTGGAGGTACAGCGTGGCGACTATGCCGTGGCCGATGATCGCCGCGCGGGCCTGGTCAGCTACCAGGTGCTGGTGCCGCTCAGCGGGCAGTACACCCAGATCCGCGGATTCGTCGATCAGGTGCTGCGATCGGTGCCGACGCTGGCCGTCGACGAACTCGGATTCGCCCGCCAACGCATCAGCCAGAGCCGGCTCGATGCCCAGGTAAGACTCAACCTGTACATGGCGAGGATGTAGCGTGGCCATTGATCGCAGGCGATTCTGGCTGCTGTTTCTCGGGGCCTCGGCTTTGTTTGCGCTGGGTTCCGAGTTCCTGCCCGCCGACGATCAGGAAACCGACGCCTGGATGCCCGTGCATGCCGCGCCCCACCGCCCGGCGGTGGGCGAGAGCGCCTTCGTCGACGACACGCCGACGCCGGTGATCGAGTTTCCCGCGTCCAGGCGGGTGCCTGCCGGCGGTGCGATGTTCCGCGGCAAGAGTTTTGCCGCCCCGCCGCCGCCGCCGCCGCCGCCTCCGCCGCCGGCACCGCCGCCGCCGCCGCGGGTGCCGCAGGTGCCGTTCAAGTACGTCGGCAAGCTGCTCGAGGGCGGCGTGCTGACGGCCTACGTGTCGCTCGGCGATCGTCTGATCGCCGTCCATCCGGGCGACGTCATCGACCAGCAATATCGCATCGACAGTGTCGAGGCGAGCGAGATCCGATTGACCTATCTGCCACTGGACGTCCGCCAGTCGATCGCCGCCGGAGCCGCACTATGACGCCGATGTCCTCGCTTATCCGCCTGGCGGGGCGGTTCGCGTCGCTGCTGGTGGTGGCCATGTTGATCGGCGCCTGTGCCAGCGCCAGCCGCCAGATGGGTGACGAAGGGCTGGTGCTGATCGATGACGGTCGGGTCGAGGAAGGATTGGCGCTGCTGCAGCAGGCCGCGGCGGAGCATCCAGGCGAATTGTCCTACCGTGTCGCGCTGATCCGGGCGCGACAGTTGGCGGTCGATCGCTTCCTCGCCGATGCGCGTGATGCCGAGATGGCGGGCGACGGCGATCGAGCGCGCGAAGCGTACCGTCGGGCGCAGGCGATCGATCCGGAGCATCCGCGGGTGCGTGAAAGCCTGCGCGCGGCCGCCAACCGGGACGTGCTGTCGGGCATCGATGCCCAGGCGCGCGAGGCGATGGGCCGCGGTGACGTCGACGCCGCCGAACGCCTCAATGCCAATGTGCTGGCCCTCGATCCGAGCCACGACGGCGCCCGCGCGCTGAAGGCCGAAATCGACCGGGTGCGACTGCATCAGGCCGCGTCGCTGCCGCAGATGCGGTCGAAGCTGCACCAGCCGGTATCGCTGGAATTCCGCGACGCGCCGCTGAAGATGGTGCTCGACGTGCTGTCGCGCGCCAGCAGCATCAATTTCCTGCTCGACAAGGACGTTCGCAGCAGCACCAGCGTGACGATCTTCGTGCGCGACGTGCCGATCGAGGACGCGATCGAGCTGCTGCTGGTGCAAAGCCAGCTCGAGCGCCGGTTGATCAACGAGAACACGATCCTGATCTACCCCAACACCCCGCAGAAGGTGAAGGAATTCCAGGATCTGGTGATCAAGCCCTTCTACCTGACCAACGGCGACGTCAAGCAGACCCAGCAGATGCTGAAGACGATCCTCAAGGCCGACGATGTCTACATCGACGAGCGCCTGAACCTGCTGGTGATGCGCGACACGCCGGAAGCGATCCGGCTCGCGGAGAAGCTGATCGCGGCGCAGGACCTGGCGGAGCCGGAGGTCGTGCTCGACGTCGAGGTGCTCGAGGTGACCCGCAGCAAGCTGACCGAACTGGGCCTCAAGTTCCCGTCGCAACTGGTCGGCCCCGGCGGCACCCTGGAGAACGCGCAGATCCTCAACGGCGGCACCATCGGCCTGAACAGTGGCCTGGTGCTCAACCTGAAGAAGGAAGACGGCGACACCAACATCCTGGCCAGCCCGCGGATTCGGGTGCGCAGCCGCGAGCAGGCGAAGGTTCATATCGGTGACCGGGTGCCGGTAGTGACGGCGATCGTGACCCCGTCGACCGGCACGCCGGTGACCACCGACCAGATCCAGTATCTGGACGTCGGTCTTAAGCTGGAGGTCGAACCGACCGTGCATCTCGACGACGACGTCGCGATCCGCGTCGGGCTCGAGGTCAGCACCTTCAGTCGCCTGCCGCCGACACCCAACGGCACGACGCCGATCCAGGTCAGCACGCGAAACGCGCACACCATGCTGCGCTTGCACGACGGCGAGACGCAGGTCCTGATGGGGCTGCTGCGCGACGACGACACCCGCACCGCGACCAAGGTGCCCCTGCTCGGCGACCTGCCGGGCATCGGCCGGCTGTTCTCGAGCGAACTCGCCGACGCCAAGAAGACCGAAGTGGTGTTGTTGATCACGCCCCACGTCGTTCGCAACGTGCGCCGGCCCGACATGAGCCTGGCCGGCATCTGGTCGGGCACCGACAGCGTGCTGCGCGTGGCGCAGCCGCTGGCGCGCGGGCGGGCCAGCGGTGCCCCGCTGCTGGCGGACGCGGGTGCGGCGATGGCGGTCCCGCAGGTCGATGCTTCGATGCCGGCGGCGATGTCCGATGCCGGCGCCACGGCGGCGGCCGCCATCGCGACACCGGCGGCCTCTGCGGCGCCGATGGCGCCGGCGCTGGTGAAGACCGATGCCACGGCGCCGGCAGGCGGCGGGCGGGCACGGGGTGGCGCCAGCGGCAAACCGGTGCGCTACAGCTGGCGCGGACCCCGGCAGGTGAGGGTCGGCGAGCCCTTCGACCTGTCGCTGATGTCCGATAGCGACGCGCCGCTGACCGCCACTTCGCTGCAGATGCGGATCGACCCGGCCGAATTCGAGGTGCTCGAGATCACCGAGGGCGGCGCGCTGCGCGACGGCGACGGCGGCACCGCCTTCCGCCAGCGTGTCTATCCGGCTGGCGGGCGCATCGCGATGGGCGTGATGCGCGACGACGGACGCGCAGTCGGCGGCACCGGCGAACTGGTGACCCTGCGCCTCAAGGCGCGCAAGGCGGTCGGCGAAGCCCTGGTGCATTTGTCCAGCGTTGCGCCAGTCGGTGCCGGGCAGCAAAGCCTGCCGGTGCGGGCGAGTGGGCCGTTCAGTGTCGAGGTGGTGCCATGAAGGCGAGTCTTGCCGACGGCTTCACGCTGATCGAACTGGTGGTGACGCTGGCCATCGTCGGCGTGCTGGCGTCCGTGGCACTGCCGATGGCCGAACTGGCGGTCCAGCGAAGCAACGAACAGGAGCTGCGCCACGCGCTGCGCCAGATCAGATCCGCCCTCGATGCCTACAAGCAGGCGGTGGATCTGGGCCGGGTCGCCAGGCCGGCCGATGCCTCGGGATATCCGCCCCGGCTCGAAGCACTGGTGGACGGAGCCGTCGACCTGCACAGCAGCCGCGGCGATCGCATCTACTTCCTTCGCCGCCTGCCGCGCGATCCGATGCACCCCGACAAGGCTCTGCCGGCAGCGCAGACCTGGGGCAAGCGCAGTTACGCCAGCAGCCACGACGATCCGCGCGAGGGCAGCGACGTCTTCGACGTCTTTTCGCGCTCCGAGCGACGCGCGATCGACGGCAGCCACTACCGGGAATGGTGATGATGCGTCATCGGGGATTCACGCTGATCGAGATGTTGGTGGTGATGGTGGTGATCGCACTGTTGCTGACGATCGCGACGCCGCGCTACCTCGACAGCGTGGACCGCGCCCGCGAGAACGTGCTGCGCGAGAACCTGCTGCTGATGCGCGACGCGCTGGACAAGCATTTTGCCGATCGTGGTCGTTATCCGGATGCGCTCGAACAGTTGGTCGAGCGTCGTTACCTGCGGGCGGTGCCGGTGGATCCGCTGACCGAGAGCAGCGAAACCTGGTTGCCGGTGGCGCCCGATCGGCCGGATCTCGGCGCGGTATACGACGTTCGCAGTGGCGCCGAAGGCAGCACCCAGGGCGGGGTCGCCTACGGTGAGCTGTGACCATGCCGGCGATCAAGATATCCACACCGACGTCGTTGCCGCGGCGACGCCGATCGACCGGCTTCACCTACGTCGCGCTGCTGCTCGGTGTGGCCCTGCTCGGCACCTCGCTGGCCTGGATGGGGCAGTCGTGGCAGCTCGCCAGCCAGCGCGAAGCCGAGCGCCAGCTGTTGTTCGCCGGACACCAGATCCGCCAGGCGCTGTTGTCGTACCAGCGCAGCGGACCGGGCTTTGGCCAGTTGCCGACGAGCCTCGAAGAGCTGTTGCACGACAGCCGCGGCGTGACCGCGCGGAGCCACCTGCGGCGGATCTATGCCGACCCGGTCGGCGACGGCCAGCCGTGGGCGCTGATCACCGATGAGGACGGTCATGTGCTCGGCGTGCACAGCCGGTCGCAGCGACCACCGCTCAAGCGCGCCGGCTTCGGGCACGACGAGGAGGCCTTCGAGGCGGCCCGCAGCTATGCCGACTGGCGCTTCGCGGTGCGTCGTGCTGCGGCGCAGGAAAGCGAGGGTGGTGCCCATGCGAAGCGGGACGAGCGCCATCTGTACCGGCCAGGCGCCCATTTGGACACACCGACGGTCGATCCGGCCGACGGTCCGCATATCAGGAGGCCGTGATATGTCAATGTCCATGGGCCATTCGAGCAGTCACAAGAATTTTTGCTTCCACATGGCATATCGGCTCCCGGGGGGCTGGCCAGGGGCCGGATTTTCGCAACAAAATGTGAGCGGGATCAACGTTTTTGGTCCAGAATCGGAGCAAAGTAGGTGGTGCACCTGCAGCGAAACGACCACCTGAAAACGATCGTGGCGCAGGCCACGGCACCCCAGCGGAGGGCACTGAAGGATGGAGTTGTCGATATTGAACGGCTGGCTCAAGGGCGGACGTTCGAACGCGGATGCAGGGCCGGCGCCGCAGACTGGCGCGGCCGACATGCTGCCGGGTGCCGCCGACGCGGTGTCGTGCCAGACCGACCAGTTCCCCGACCGGTTCCGGCTGCTGAAATGGTTTGCCGCCGCCAGTTTCGTGGCGGTGATGATGGTGAGTGCGGCCTTCGCGGCGTTGCTGTCCCACTTCGTCGGCGAAGCCATCCTGCGTCACGACGCCACGCTCACCAGCGAATTCATCGGCAACCTTGCAGATACCGAAGTGCTGCACGGCGGCATGATCGGCCAACTGACCCTCGGACAGATCCTCGACCCGCATTTCGATGCTGACCGCTTCGAGGTGTCCGCCGAGCGTGCTGCGGCGGCCCGTGCGGAGTTCCTGTCGCACGTCGCGATGCTGCCCGACGTGGTGCTGGTCAAGGTCTATTCGCGGGCCCGCGAACTGGTGTGGTCCACGGCAGTGGGCGATCTCGGGCAGCCCGAGAATTCCAACCAGGAACTGGAGCGTGCGTTCCGCCAAAAGAAGCTCACGGTCAATCACAGCTTCGCCCCGTTCGGTGAAGAAGTGCGGCGCATGGACCACGGCTATAGCGGTGACGACAGCAGCTACTTCGTCGAGGAATACATTCCGCTGTTCGACATGAGCGGTGAAGTGGCGTCGGTGGTGGAGGTCTACAAGCAACCCAAGTCGCTGCGTCAGACCTTGTTCACCGGCAAGGTCCTGGTATGGACGCTGGCCTTGTTCAGCGGCGTCGTGTTGTTTGCGGCACTGGTCTGGATCGCGCGCCGCGGTGAGCGACTGATCGACCAGCAGCAGTCCCGGCTGATCGATGCCGAGAACCTGATGGTGATCGGCGAGATGTCGGCGGCGGTCGCCCATGGCATCCGCAATCCGCTGGCGGCGATACGCTCCAGTGCCGAACTGGCGATGGACAGCGACGGCGCCGGCCTGAAGCGCAATCTCGAATCGATCATCCGCCAGTCCGACCGGCTCGGGCGCTGGCTCAAGGAGCTGTTGATCTACGCCGGGCCGATCAACTCCCATTCCGACGAGGCAGTCGACGTCGGGGCGGTCGTGCACGAATGCCTGGCCGGCATGCGCACGCAGATGGAAAAGCAGCGGGTCGACGTGGTACTGACCCAACGCGGTGAGGCCGTGCCGGTGATCTCCGGCAGCCGCGCAGTGGTCTCGCAGCTGGCCCATACGGTGCTGTCGAACGCCCTCGAGGCGATGCCCCGCGGCGGCATGCTGCGGGTGACGATCGACGGTCAGTCCGGCCGCCGCCCGTTGCGTCTGGTGGTCGAGGACAGCGGCCCGGGGATGACGCCCGAGCAGATGTCGCAGATCTTCAAGCCCTTCTTCACCACCAAGAGCACCGGCCTCGGCATCGGGCTGCCGCTGGCGCGGCGGATCATCGACCGGCTGGGCGGCGACATCTCGTTCAAGAGCCGCCTGGGCGCCGGGACGCGTGTGGAAATCACCTTTGGCAACGTGGAGGCCGGCAGTGAGTAGTCTGGCACTGGTCATCGAGGATGACGAAACCCTGGCAGAGAACGTCTGCATCTTCCTGGAGCGCAACGGCTGGGAGGCCCATTACTGCCTGACCGCAGAAGAGGCCCTCAAGTCGCTCGAAACCACCCATCCCGACATCGTCATTTCCGACGTCATGCTGCCGGGCCTGTCCGGGCTGCAGTTGATGGAAAAGATCAATGCAATGGACCGCGACCTGCGCGTGATCTTCATGACCGGTTCGGAGCGCGTGCAGACCGCGGTCGATGCGATGAAGCTCGGTGCTGCCGACTATCTGACCAAGCCGGTGGCGCTGGCCGAACTGAAGCTGTCGGTCGAGCGGGCCCTGGGCTGTGTGCAGATGGAGCGCACGCTGTCCGCCCACAACCGGCGCCAGGCCGAGAAGGGCGGCTTGAAGCGGCTGGTCGGCAACTCGTCGACGATGGAAGAGGTCAAGTCCCGGATACGGCAGATTCTCGACGCCGAATCGCGGATCTCCGGCGACGAATTGCCGGCGGTGCTGGTGACCGGGGAGACTGGTACCGGCAAGGAGCTGATTGCCCGTGCGCTGCATTTCGACGGACTGCGCTCGACGCAGCCGTTCGTCGAGGTCAACTGCGCGGCAATACCCGATCACCTGCTCGAGTCGGAACTGTTCGGCCACGAACGCGGCGCCTTCACCGACGCCAAGGAGCGCAAGGTCGGCCTCGTCGAATCGGCCGAGGGGGGGACTCTGTTCCTCGACGAGATCGGCGAGACCGATCTCAACATCCAGGCCAAGTTGCTCAAGTTCCTCGAAGATCGCACGGTGAGGCGGATCGGCAGCGTACGTGCGCGGCGGGTCAATGTGCGCATCGTCAGCGCGACCAACCGCGATCTCGCCCAACTCGTGCAGGAAGGCCGGTTCCGCAGCGACCTGTATTTCCGGCTGCGCATCATCGAGGTCAAGATTCCGCCGCTGCGCGAACGCGGCAGCGACGTGCTCGAGCTCGGCAAGTACTTCCTGAAGGAATTGGGACGTCGCTACGGCAAGCGCGACATGATCTTCAGCCAGGATGCCGAGCGCATGCTGATGGGCTACCACTGGCCGGGCAACGTGCGCGAGTTGCGCAACATGCTGGAGGAGACGGTGCTGCTGGCCTCGCATCCGGTAATCATGCCCGAGCAACTGGCGCTGTGTTCGCGTGCGATCGACAACCCGGAGACGGCGGTGCAGGTGGCGCCGCCGGACTGCATGCACAACTGCTCGACGCCACTTGGTGGCACCCGCTTCGGGCCGATTCGCAGTCGTCCCGGCGACCCGGACCGGGACGAGGTGGTGCGGGTGCTCGAGCGAACCGACTGGAATGTCTCGAAGTCCGCCAAGCTGCTCGGCCTGTCGCGCGACATGCTGCGCTATCGCATCGAGAAGTTCGGACTCGAACGTCCCAACTGAGCCGAGAGCCGCGGCCAGCAGGCCGCGCCCGACTTCCGAAGTCGCGAACATTGGTCGAGGCGTGCGCGGCATTCCCGCGCGCCGCCGCGGCGAGCGCTACTGGATGCTGCCGGCCAGTTCGAAGATCGGGATGTACATCAGCACGACGATGACGCCGATGACGCCGCCGATCACGGTCATCATCACTGGTTCGATCAGCTTGACGAACCAGTCGATCCAGCGCGTGATCTCCTCGTCGTGGAAGTCGGCACTCTTCTCCATCATCTCGCCGAGGTTGCCCGACTTCTCGCCGGCGCGCAGCATGCGCTGCGCGATCGGCGTGGTCAGGCCGTGGCCGTCGAGCGCCTGCGAAACCGCGACCCCCTGCCGGATCTCGTCGGCCGCCGCGTCCAGCCGGTCGCGCAGTGCACCGGGCACCAGGCCGCGCGCCATGCGGATCGACTCGAGCACCGGAATGCCGCCGCGCAGCAGGATGCCGAGCGAGCGATACAGTCGCGCCAGCCGATACACCAGCAGCCGGCGCGCAATGCCCGGCAGCGATTCGGCCCACAGTCCCAGGCGCGTGCGAATGCTGCCCTGGCGCCAGGCGACGACGCTCGCAACGATGCCGCCGAGCGATGCCAGCAGGAGTTCGAGCTGATGGGCATGCATGAACTTGCCCCAGGCCAGCAGCATCTGTGACAGCAAGGGCAGATTGCCGCGCATGTCCTCATAGACCTGACTGAAGCGCGGCACCACGTAACCCACCAGGAACAGCAGCACCGCGGTACCGACCAGCAGCAGCACTGCCGGGTAGATCGACGCCGACACCAGCTTCTTGCGGACCTGGTCGGTCTGTTCGCGATAGGCGACGTAGCGACGCAGCGCCCGCGGCAGGTCGCCGGTGCGTTCGGCCGAGCGCATCAGCGCGACGTAGAGTTCCGGGAACACCGCCGGATGCTGCTCCACTGCCTGCGAGTAGGACTTGCCCTCGTAGAGGCTGCGGGTGAGTTGCTCGAAGACCTTGCGTGCCGCCGCGTTGTCTTCCTTGTCGGCAAGGCCTTCCACCGCTTCGACCAGCGGCAGGCCGGCCGACAGCAAGGTGGCGAGTTCCTGGCTGAACAGCGTGATCGGCAGGCCGCCGCCCCGCGGCGCCGCCGCCAGCCGCAGCGCCGGGCGTGCGGACAGTCCGTGCAGTCCCTGCGCCGCGACCGCCTGCAGCGCTTCCGTGCCGCTGGCGGCCTCGATCGGCAGCGAGACGATGCGCGCCCGGGCGTCGAGCGCGCGTACCTTGAACAGCATCCCTCAGCCGCCGCCGCGCACGTCGGCGGCTTCGGCGCTGCCGCCCGGGCGGCCGTCCTTGCCCAGGCTGAACAGTTCGTAGTCGCCCCGGCTGCCGGGCTGGCGGTAGATATACGGGCGACCCCAGGGGTCGCGCGGCAGGTCTTTCTTCAGGTAGGGGCCGCTCCAGCGGTTTTCGTCGGCGGGTGGCTGCATCAGTGCCAGCAGGCCTTCCTCGCTGGTCGGGTAGCGACCGGTATCGATGCGGAACATGTCGAGGGCCTTTTCCAGGGCCTCGATCTGGGCGCGGGCGGTATTGGTTTCGGACTTGCCGATCTGCGCGAAGTACTTGGGCGCGACGTAGCCGGCAAGCATGCCGAGGATGACCATCACCACCAGCAGTTCGAGCAGGGTGAAGCCGAGCGCGTGGTGGCGGGGGCCCTTGGGTTGCGGATTCATGTCGGTGTACCTCCGATTGCGAAAGCACTGTCGAATAGCAAGCTCGGTGCCTGCGCCAGGGCGCCGCCCAAAGCCATTCCGTCCGGCTGGCACCGTATGTGCATGAGCGGATCCAGGGTCGTCCGGACTGACGCATCGACCAGGGGGCCATGATGCGTCGATCTCCGTCCGGACGGCCCTACTCTCCCTCCCGCATGCCTTGGCGCGACGGGCCGTCCCGGCCCGATTCGCAGCGCCACCTGCCATTCAAGCGGCAACGATGGCCGCCTGAATGGCATATGCCATTCATGTAAGAGCAGTTCCTACTTGGTTTCCGGATGTTTCCCCAACAGTGGGGTTCGCCCAAAACCCAATCCTGGGGTGTGGGGGCGGATGTGGGGAGATTCCCCACGCTTCCCCACCCCCGGATGCGTCCGAATCGTCGAAATACCCGCTTACTCAGCGCTCCGGGGTCGTGGCATGGATGCTGCAGTGGCCACTTGCCGTGGCGCGCACCTGTGACT